>JBKGZS010000071.1:0-8134 GCA_046543285.1 Candidatus Acetothermia bacterium
GTCCTATGTAGAGGACGGGTCGCCCGTTATTCCCTCCCTTAAGAGTAACGGCATCGGGTCCTTCCCCGACTAAGATCAAGCTCTGATTTAAGGTAATCTCTTCGTGGTAAGTGCCGCTTTCGATGCTGATTACATCCCCATCTCGGGCCTGCTCTATGGCCTGTTGAATGGAATCAAGCTGGCAAGTTTTGCAGACGGTATGAGTATCACCTGCCGCGACGGAATTAGTAACCAAAATGATTCCGATGATCAGAGGAAACAAAATTGTTGATAAGTTGTGCGTGTTCATTACCCCTCCTTATCTCGCCTCCTTGCCACATTTTTCAACCCCGGTTGCAATAATTGTACAGGTTATCATGCTTGGGTCAAAATTAGTAAATTTTCAGAGATTTATTCTCTTATCTCACCTAATGCTTCTCTCAGTAACCGGTCCCCCCCATCAGAAAACGAACTCTCTGAGCTGAGTGCCTCGAGCTGGTAGATTATCTTGTTGCGCCCGGAAAACCGGGGTGGTGAATGATTTACCGCGGGTAAATATTGCTTTAGCATCCCAATCTTTGGCGGGGCTTAGATTCTAGTTTCATTTTTTCTTATGCTATAGTATCATCAGTTTGACGTCACTAAATATGGAGGACGGTAAATGTTACTTAACGATAGACAGATAAAGGAAATACGACCGTTAACCCCTTTCGTGGACCATCTAGAAACCGACGCTGCTGTAAGTTACGGTTTGGGGTCTTTTGGTTACGATATTCGCCTTGATAGGCACTTCCGGGTTTTTACCGATATCCACTCCGCGGAGATCGACCCCAAAGAGTTTGACGAAAGTGCGTTTGTCGAACAAGAAGGTTCGAGTTGTTTAATTCCTCCTAATTCTTTTTGTCTGGGTCAATCGCTGGAAAAGTTCGAGATGCCCGAGGACGTCTTTGGTCTGGTGGTCGGAAAAAGCACTTACGCCAGGTGTGGAATAATTGTCAATATGACACCTATTGAACCTGGGTGGCGGGGCTACCTTACAATAGAAATCTCCAATACCACTCCTCTACCTGCGCGCATATACTCGCAGGAGGGCATTGCCCAGGTAATCTTTTTCAAGGGCGACTGTCCCGGTGTCACCTATTCGGATCGAAAGGGTAAATACCAGGATCAAGAAGGTATAGAGGTGGCCAAGATTTGAAAGTCGAACTTAAACAAGTAACCAAAGATCCGGAAAGTGCTATTGCAAACGCCGCTCGAATTTCCCATATGGCTTCGGGAGCGGGGCTGGAAGGTGACCGGAGATTAATTCGTGATCTGATCAGCTGGAGTCATATGTCACCGCTCGAGTTCGCCGATGCGACGTTTCTGGTCCGGGGTGTCAGTCGGAGCTGTCTCGCTCAGATTACCCGTCATCGCCACGCAAGCTTTATGGTCAGGTCTATGCGCTACGTAAAACAGGAAAAGGGAGAGGTAGTGATTCCTCCTTCCATCAAAAAGTCCGAGGTCCGGGATCTCTATAAAGAGAGAGTATCTTCTTCTTTTGCAACCTACCAGGAGCTGGTGGAGGCCGGGGTACCCAAAGAAGACGCCCGTTTTGCTTTGCCCATAGGGGTGGAAACCCAGTTTTACATCAAGGCCAACTTCCGTGAATATCGTCATATCATTAAGCTTCGCGCTACTGATGAAGCTCAATGGGAAATTCGGGAGCTGGCGGAACGGTTTGCGGAGGAACTGATCGAGGTTGCTCCTTCGGTGTTTGAAGATCTGATTTCTTGAGAAGAGTTCTGTCCTGACCCCACTGTTCAGGAATCTACATTGACTTGATTTCTGGGTTCGGTGATATTTCCGTGGGTGGAGACGACAAAGCCGGTCTTCACTGCCCCTTTTGTGAAAGCAGAGTCAATCCCAAAGACGTTGTTTGCCCTTCTTGTTACCGCGACCTCAAGACAAATTGCCCTTCCTGTGGAAAGATTGTCCGGATCGGGTGGCGAAGGTGTCCGTATTGTGGAGCCGAGATTCCTTCTCCGTCACCCGGTGGTCGCCTTTCCTGACCTTCCCTTCGTAAAAACCTATCACCCGTCGTAGTGACAAGTGTAAGTGATCTTACTGGCAGATATCCACGATTGACACGGTATTATAGCGTATAATGCGCTGTGTGGGAGGAAAAAGTGAAAAAACTCGACATAAGTGAGGATTTGGATTTTACCCTCGAGGAAATAATTGGCAAGTGCATTGGTATTTTGGGGATCAGAGGTTCAGGTAAGTCCAATACCGCGGGCGTAATTTTTGAAGAATTGCTGAACTACAACTACCCGCTTACCGTGGTCGATATCGATGGGGAATACTTTGGTCTCAAAGAACAATATGAGATACTGGTGATAGGCCAGGGCGAAAACGTGGACATCAATATCGATCCGCTTGACGCCGAACAAGTCGCAGAGGTCAGCATCAAGCAAAGCATTCCCGTGGTCTTGGATCTGAGCGGCTATCTTAAAGAAGACCAGCGTGAGATGCTGAAGGGATATTTTACCCGGTTGTGGAACCTCGCTGGAAAATTGCGCAAGCCTTATATGATAGGAATCGAGGAGTCACACGAATACATTCCTCAGGGAAAAAAGGGCGAGCTAAAAGAAATAATTACGAGAATTGCTCTCCGGGGCCGTAAACGGGGATTGGGGGCAGTGGTTATTTCTCAGCGCAGCGCAAAAGTCGAAAAGGATGTACTTACCCAGGCCGGAATGTTGTTTCTGCACCGGGTGGTCCACGAAGCAGACATGAAGGTGTATAATGAGCTTTTACCCTGGCCTAAGAGTCAGGTAAGAGAAACGGTCGGACTTCTGGAAACCGGAGATTGTATCTTTTTGAATGAAAAATCAGCCAACAAGATTTACGTCCGCGAGCGAGACACTTTTCATGCAGGTTTCACTCCTTCGCTAGATACTGTGGAAACCCCTCAACTGAAGCAGGTCGGGGAAAGTATTCTTGAAGCTATCGAAGACGCCAAGCAGAAGGGCCGGCGCAAGAAAAGCGAAGTGGAGCGGTTGGAGGAAAGAGTGGAGGAACTTGAATCCGATCTGGAAGAAAAAGAACAGAAAGTTGAGGAGTTACAGAGCACGGCCCGAACACTAGGTTACATCCAGATCGATTTGGATCAACCGGAGATGCCCAAGGTTCACCGGGTTTCCAAGGCTATAATAGAATCTTTGGAGATTCAAAACGTAATTAAGGAAGGCAAGAGTGAAATTGCCGAAGAGACCGTAGCTCAGGCCCTTAGTTCTGGATCTACAGGGTCAAATACGACGGGTGAGTCAACTGATACGGATTCGGTCGCTCCCGGGGGAGAGTCAAGCTCGGAAAAAGTAGACAATGGAGAGGGAAGCAAGGTCAAGCCCAAGATTGACCATCTTTCGTGGGGAGAGGAGCAGGCCAGTTCCAAAATGGGCAACAGCCTCTCCTCTGCGGCAGAGCAACGGGACGAGGGCTCATCTATAGACCGTGATCTGAGCAAATTTCATGCACTTCCGGAGCCGGTTCATAAAGACGTCAGAAAAATCGTTCGGCGAGTCGAGCACCTCCAGCCTCTAAAGCAGGAGCTAAACGCTTTCTTGATCAATCATCGACCTCACTCTTATTCTGTGGAACAAATAAGTGCTTGGATGGATGTTCCGCCCGGACTTATTTTATCGAATAGGCCTTATGAACTCATCGATTGCGGTTTAATTCAGCGGGAAGGCAGAGTTAAAGGAATCCATTATCGATCACGGTTGAAGCGCTTTGTCGAGCAGCAGTTTACGATTTACGAGCCCGATATCCAAGCCCCTGAGCGCCATTACATAATCAAATATCTGGAAAAACAGCTGGTGGAGTTGGGCAAAGAGAAGTCCCCTGTTGATACCTCGAGCTCTGAGTATGTAAAGATTGATGCGAATCATCCTCCCAAAGAGGGTTCGACAGCTTCGGTTGTGGGAAATGCGGCGAAGTTCAATTCGTAACGTGTTGTGGTCGTTTTGTTAGGGGGTAGGCAAAGATTAGATTATGGGGCTCCTGGTCGTTATAGGAGCGAAATATGTTGTACTCGATTTTGCACGAGGAAAAACGTTGTCACTAATTTTCAACACATTTAAAAGGGGGTTATGAATGAACAAAGGAGAACTTGTCGATCGAGTTTATCAAGACGTGGAATGTACCAAAGAGGAGTGCAGGGAACTGGTCAATACCGTCATCGAGGTGATAACTCAGGAGGTCGCAGGGGGTGAGGAAGTGCGTTTAGTCAACTTTGGCACTTTTAAACCCAATCCACGTAAGGCCACTGTCAAAAGACATCCTCAAACCGGCGAAAAGATAGAAGTTCCAAGCAAAGTTACTCCCAAATTTTATGCCGGGAAAAAGTTTACTGAAATGGTAGAGCAGGGCCTGAAGGCAGTGGATGGTGGCGAGGATTTTGAACGTCGGTAAACATTTACGGTTACCCAGCGTGAAAGATAATCAACTGCCATAGGGATTATTTTCAGCCTATGGCAGTTGATTTTATTCCAAAAACCCCTGAGCTGACCGGGGGCAACCCTCCGCTGGATTCCTCTACTCAGAACTCGACTCCCCGGCGGTAGCATTGTGACCTTGTTCAAAGAATTCCATGTATCGGGATTCCGGTGACAGAAGCAAGGTGCTGGTGCCCGGTTTAAACGATTCCTCGTAGGATTCCAGAGTTTTCCAAAACTCGTAAAATTCAGAATCCTGGCTATGGGCTTCGGAGTAAATTTCCATTGCTTGAGCTTCACCCTCCCCTCGAAGAGCGGCTGCTTCCTGCTCTGCTTCAGATACCAGGACTCGACTTTCACGATCGGCATTGGAGGTAATTTCTTTAGCCTCCTCTTGTCCTTCAGCGCGGAGCAGTGCTGCCTCTCGATCACGCTCGGATTTCATTCTTTCGTAAACGGCTTCCTCGTTCTCCTCGGGAAGGTCCGCTCGTTTGACCTGAATGTCAATTAGCTCAATACCGTACTCTGAAAGTTTTTCCTCACTGTCTCTTCCCACCCTGTCAAGCATTTCCTCTCTTTCTTCGGAGGCGATTTGCGTAAACTCGTACTCGGCCAGAACGTTTCGCAAGTTTGAGTAAACGATATCGTCGATTCTAGTCTGGGCCGTCGACATCCGGGTGGCCAGAGACATTTTGAACTTTTCCGGATCCTCGATACGCCAGATTGCAAAATTGTTTACCCGCAAGCGCCGCTGATCGGCAGTGATCAGTTTTCTGGGTTGGATGTCATAAGAAAGAACCCTGTTTTCCAGGTGTTCGACGACCTGAACGAAGGGAATCTTTAAGTACAAGCCGGGGTCAGTGGTTACTTTAACCACTTTTCCGTACTGAGTGACCAGGGCCTGCTCGGTTTCGTCGACAGTAAAAGTGCAGAGATTAAAGACTATGATCAACACGATAACAATACCGACTGACCAGGCAAGTTTCTTCATTGCTTCTCTCCTCCGATCTCATCAAGGTTCAGCAGTTTGAGCACTGAGGACTGGTTCCCGCTTTCAGTAAGGAGCACCTTTTCCATATCGGGTAGGATTTCTTCCATAGTCTCTATATACATCCGGGTTTTGGTGACTGCCTGATTTCCGGTGGAGTAAACCTGCAAGACACTGGAAAAGCGTGAAGTCTCTCCTTCGGCCTTGTTAATCTGCTCCTCTCTGTAAGCGCTTGCTTTGTTGGTAATCTCGGCTGCTCTACCTCGAGCTGCGGGTACTACCTCATTGCGGTACGATTCGGATTCGTTGATCTCCTTACTCTTGTCCTCCTTGGCACTAGTTACGTCGTCGAAGGCGGGGATTACCGGCTCAGGAGGTTTTGCATCCTGTACTTTTATCGCCTCGACCTGAACGCCGGTCTGATATGTATCCAACAAGCGTTGTAGTACCTCGTGTGATTCTACGCCAACTTCCGTTCGTTCGGAGGTTATCGCTTCTTGAACCGTCCTTCGCACTACCTGTCTGCGGATAACTGCCTCGGCGGCTTCCTTGATCAACGCTCGGGGGTCGATGATATTAAAGGCGAATTTCTCGGCATCTTTTACCCTATACTGAATGGCCATTTCCAGGTGGACGATGTTATCGTCTCCCGTTAGCATCAGAGCCTCATCCTTCTTTATCTTGTATCTAGGGTTAGGGGGAGGGGAGACCGTCTCATAGCCTATCTCGATTTTCCGGACGGACTGAATATCCACTACGTCGACGCTTTCCACAGGGGGTGGAAGATGGTAATGGAGGCCAGGCCCAACCGTTCTTACGTGTTTACCAAATCTCTTTACTAATCCCGTTTCTGAAGGCTGAACCTGGTAAAGGCCTTGGGCAAGATAGATTACAACCAGTAGTGCAATAATGATCAACGCTCCCCGTCCGGCAAAAAGATTCAATCTTTTCAACCACTTCTGGGTCTCAGGTCCCTTACCTTTATTATCTTCATCTTGGTTTCTGAAATCGTAGTTAGTGGGCAATAAGGACCACCTCTAGAGTAAGATTGCCAAATTGTATGCCATCCGTTAGCCTTATACAACAAAAAATTAGATCCGATATATTAAGAATATGGCCAGTGAAATAAGTTTTTAACGGGGTTATGAAGAGAAAAATCACCACCATCGTGTCGGTTTTGCTGGGACTGCTGGTAATTGCGGGCATCGTGTATTATATTGGATTCGAAGATATTGTGGGGCTAATCCTGCGCCTTGGCTGGGCTGGGTTTGCCTCTCTTGTGCTAACTGTATCCCTTACTTTCGTCTTCTGGGGTGCTAGCTGGATAGTTATCTTGCGCGCGGATGGCGTTAATGCTCCAGTGTGGTCCTGTCTAGCCGCTCGACTCAGCAGTTTTGCGGTAAGTTACCTCACACCCTCCATGCACTTTGGCGGAGAACCGGTTCGAGCTCTACTGATTGATAAAGAAACCGATTCCTCTTACACTAAAGTTTTTGCCACCATCGCCACGGAGCGAATTACAACCGCACTCGCTCTGGCCTGTTTTGTTTTGCTCGGGGCCTACGAAGGCATAGCAAATCAGCTTCCCACTCAAACGCTTTCCTATCTCATCTTATTATCAGCAGTTTTCGGGGGCTTGCTGGTTCTTCTCGTGATAAATTTTACCGGAGGCCATTTCTTTTTCAGCAGGATTGCTCGCCGAGCGGTGAAGGCCTTCCCCGCCGGCCATAGATTTGTTCAAAAGACAGAAGAGGTAGTCAACAATTTGGAGAATGATATAAGCCGGGCCTTTCAGGAGCACCGCCGGTCCACCGTTTACGCTTTTCTTTTGAATATGGTCGCTATCTTGTTTATGTATCTGCGGCCTCAGGTGTTCTTTTATTTCTCAAAGGGAAAGTTGTTTCCACCTTCAGAGCTTGCCATTATTTTCGCGTTGACTATCTTGTTATCCTCTTTTCTTTGGATAACCCCTGGCGGTTTGGGGATTAGCGAAGGCGGACTGATAGGTATTTTTGCCCTCGTGGGCGTAAAAGGTAGCGATGCCCTTGCCTACTCGTTTTCGGTGAAAATGATCGAGCTATTCCTCGTAGGTTTCGGGCTGGCCTGGATGGGCCATTACGGTATTCTTAACTTGATTTTCGATCGCGAATCGAATGAACAAGATACATAACCCGGTTTTCGTATTATGACCGCCCGACAGCGCAGCGGATTAGGGGCAAAGAACTTTCGGTCTACTGGATTGGCCTTGCTGCTTTTTTCCTTGCTGATATTGTCGGGCAGAGCTAGCTTCGCCGGGAAAACCTCAGCAAATCTTGACATGTACCTGGAGAGCGAGCTCTTCTCAGTTCGCGTGAAAGCCAGTCGCCAAGATTGGCATCTGGGCCTGGCCTCCTCGTCGGAAAGCCCCAGATACGCCGAGCTTGCTCATCGATTCAAGGTCTCGAAACAGACTGACCTATATCCAAACATCGGCTTGGGGCGAGACGGAAATGGTTTTTTATCTATTGGGCTAGCAGGAAGCTATTTGGATTATCGCATTGGCACTTGGGCCTTGAACAGCGAATGGGAAGCGAGGGGTGGTCTGGACGGCTTTCAGCTGAAAATCGATGCTGATTACTCCATTGGCAATTTGTCCGCAAGGGCAAGAGGGAGACTTTTCCAGGGCCAAACAGGTTTGTGGTGGGAAAGC
>JBKGZS010000072.1:0-8134 GCA_046543285.1 Candidatus Acetothermia bacterium
TTCGGATTCCTCGTCTGGCTCGGAAGCCAGTACAGTCACGGATCCCGGCCTTACTTCCGGGTCCACCGGGTTCCCCTCTTCGTCGGTGTACTGAATCACTTCTAAGCCCACCTCAATTTCACCTTCCTCGAGAGCTTGGGCCTCAAAGCTCACCAGCTGCACGTTCTCCTCGCCGGGGTCTATGGCATCTCCCAGGTCGACCATTTTAAAGGTGAGTTGTTCGGGTGATTCTTCGTCTACCTGAAAGAACTGGTCAGCCACTGCCTCAGGGGATACGGATTTCAGCTCCAAAACCTGGGGGGAGGCGGAAACAATGGAGGCGTCCAACCTCCCCAGGCCGTCAATTGCCTGGTCGAGAATTAAGTAGAGCGTGACGCTCTCGCCCTCGGAGAGCTCGACATCTTCCAGGGAAAGAACCGTGCCCTGAGCTGCAGCCCCGACTCCCAGGAATAGGATTATGAGGAAAGTGAATGAACACAGAAGGTAAAAAGTTGAAATTCCTCTCTTTTTCAAATCAAACACCTCCAGGATTCCACACTCCTGTCACGTTAGAGGCTAACGCACGGGGGGCCAGAATAAAGGAGTGGGGTAACAAGGTGTGGTGATATCAAAGAAGCCGTAGGGGATAAGAATTCAGCTAGTCACGGTGAGAAGGTTGGGAATTTTGGAGTCCTGCGTAAGGCATTCGGGCGACAGCTGTTGGTAGTTCAATCGCGTTCTCTCACCATTCGCATCAATTTCCTTGCGTCTTCCATGTCAACTTGCCCGTCCAGGTTGAAGTCAAATGCTCGGGCGTTCTCCTGCACGGCCGGTGAATCGTAATTGAAGCTGAAAATCTCGGCGTCTATCATTTCCAGTTTCCCATTGCCGTCTATGTCCTCGTACAAGCCGTCGTCATCGAGATCCTTGGGAGAGTACGGGGTGGAGCCGATTGGCTGTAGATCTAGCGGTTCTACGGTGAAGGAAACCGAGCTTCCGATTTGGTTCTCCCCGCCGTAGTCCAGTATGGCGACGGCATTGTAATCGCCGGGAGAAAGTTTCGTCACTTCCTCCCCCTGCAGGGTTAGCTCCCGTTCGTAACCGGGCAGGACAGGAAAGCTATCAATTTCGATTGTATCAACCACTTCCCCTTGCTCGTCCCTCAGTCTGAGCTCGCCGGCTACCTCGATTTTAACATTGCCTTGATTGCTCAAGTGTAGATTAAACTGGGGAATTGCGGTCGTTACGACGGAAAAGTCCGTCACGTAGGCCTCCCGGCTGGCAGTTCCCGGTATCGTTTCGTAAACTTTTACTGCAAAGCGCTTGATGGCCATTATGGTGGTTCCCTCGCGGTCCATAGGTCTCGGCTCGGAGCTGACGTAGATCGTAGCCCAGTGGGTGCCCTCGACCCTCTGCGGAACGGAAACAGTAAATTGAACTTCCTGCTCCTCATTCGGTTCGAGCGTAAATTCTTGAGGTTGGACCTCAATCCAGTCTGCGGCGGAACGATTGACGTACTCCATCGGAATGTCCGAGCTATCGAGGTTCTCCAGCTCGGTGTTTACAGGAAAGGACTCCGAAAGCGAGAGCCCCCGCAGAAGCTGGTTGGATTCTATCCGAACAGTGATCTCCAGGTAGAGATCGTCCCCCTCGCGCACCGGATCAATCGACCTGGTAACAGTTGCCGGACCGTCGTCGTCCGCGGAGCGTGAATCTACCCGGCCTGTCTCAATATCGTAGGCAAAGTCCCCACCGACGGGAACCTCTGTGTCCGGCCGGGAGAAGCTCAGAGTTCCGTCGAGTGAGAAGTCCCCCTCGTAGTCTTCAGGGACCCTCGCCCGGTAGGTTATCTTTAGTTTCTCGTTCTCGTTCATTCGGTAGTTGGGTGCCTGCCAGCGGGCCGCGTTTTCCTCGAGGAACTGATTTGAGCCCTCACGGTTACGATACCAGTCGCCGACGCTGACGGTAATATCGACTGGCTCACTCTCGTCGTTTATGACGAAGAACGTCTCGGTAGCTGTCGAGCCCCCCTGATGTTCCAGATCGAACTCAATGTTCGAAATCTTGATAGCCCTGCTCTGAAAGCCTGGCAAAGTTAAGGTCAACAAAAGTAAAAGGAGCAGCAACCGCCGGAAATCAGGCAACTTCATCTTTATCTCCCCCATCGCTACTTTAAACGTAGTTGTACGAAAATTGTAACGCACGTAGCTGGTGGATGAAAGCAAAACGAACAGCCCAAACAGCACAATTTCCCAGGTGACTCAGGACGCCCGGAAGCGGAGAAGTCTGGGGTGAACTGTACGATCAATTTCGGCACCGATTGTAGGCCAGGCAGGTTGAATTGCTGTAGCGTAAATTGGGATACTTAGTAGAACCCTGGGAGCAAGGTAGTTGTCTTTTCTCATTTTCGCAACTCGAGTTTTGCGGCGGTATGTCTTTGTTTTTTTGTCAGTAGTCGACATTTGAAGGGGGTATGAATGAGCAATATTTTCATCACCAGGAGGATATTCCCGGAAGCGATCGAGAAACTGGAAAAAGCAGGTCATCGGGTTGAAATCAACGACACCAATCGGGTTTTGTCCACCGGGGAGCTGATGGAGAAGCTTCGAGACAAGCAGGCCCTAATTTGTCTGCTGAACGACGACATCGATTCCGAAGTAATGGATGCTGGCCCCGACCTCCAGGTCATCGCCAACGTGGCCGTAGGTTACGACAATATCGACGTGGAGGCCGCCACCGAGCGAGAAATAATGGTCACCAACACTCCCGGTGTACTGACGGAAACCACCGCCGACATGACCTTTGCTCTTTTGTTGAGTGCCGCACGAAGGATTACCGAAGCCGATCGCTATTCCCGCGAGGGGAATTACGAAAGCTGGGAATTGATGCAGCCCCATCTGGGAGTGGATGTTCACGGGAAAACACTGGGAATAGTGGGAATGGGTCGGATAGGCCAGGCGGTGGCAAAACGTGGCATCGAGGGCTTCGAAATGGAGTGTGTGTATTACGACAGGGGAAGAAAAGAGGCAGCTGAACAACGTCTGGGTGCAAGCAGGGTAAGTCTGGAGGAGCTGCTGCAGCAGAGCGATTTTCTTTCCGTTCACCCTCCCCTTACTAGCGAAACTCGTCATCTACTGGGATCAGAGGAATTTGAGATGATGAAAAAGGAGGCCATTCTCGTGAACGCAGCCAGGGGGCCGATTGTAGACGAGGAAGCTCTGGCCCAGGCCCTGAAAGCAGGGGAAATCCTCGGCGCAGCTTTGGACGTTTTCGAAAACGAGCCAAGCATCCATCCCGAACTGCTTGATGCACGGGAACACGTGGTTCTGTCCCCTCATTTGGGAAGCGCTTCTCGTTCGACCAGGCGGGAAATGGCCGACCTGGCTGTCAGCGGGGCACTGATGACTTTGAACGGTGAGATCCCTGAACATCTTGTGAACGAAGAGCTGGCTCGTTGATTATCGGATCGAGGACTTCCGTATTTCCGCCAGCCCCGAGCCCGAATGAATGTTGCTTAGGTCGTTTTGAAATGATTGATTCTTGTCAGGTAGTATTTTCTAATCCGGATTTTTAATTCGCTGGTGATTTTTAATGACTACAGACCTAGAACACGATACTAGACAACTCGATGCAGTGATTGAGGATGCCCAACAGTACCTGTTCGACAGACAGGCCAAAGAGGGATACTGGCAGGGAGACCTAGTCACCAACCCTACCATGGAAGCCGAACACGTGATGCTTACCGAATTTTTGGGCATCGCGGACCGCGAACAGTGGGACAAGATTGCAAATTATCTGAAGCGCTTACAGCTGGAAGACGGTTCCTGGAATATCTATCGGGGTGGGGAAGGTGACCTTTCTACTACCGTAGAATGCTATTTCGCCTTGAGGTTGATCGGAGAACCCCGGGACTCCCCACACATGAAACAGGCTAAAGATTTTATCCTGAAGGCGGGGGGGATCCCTGAGGTGCGGGTTTTTACCAAGATCTGGTTGGCCCTGTTTGGGATATGGGATTGGGAAAAAGTTCCGGCCATGCCTCCCGAGCTGATCTATCTGCCCACCTGGTTTCCGTTCAATATATACGACTTCGCCTCCTGGGCTCGCGGTACTGTGGTTCCTCTGCTTGTCGTTATCTCGGAGAAGCCGGTTCATCAGGTTTCCGAGGAAAAGAAGGTTTCGGAATTGTTTCCCGATTCATTCGACGGCCCGGAGGACTGCGAAGGCTATCCCTTTTTTTCCTGGGCCAAATTCTTTAGTTCAGTTGACAGCCTTCTGAAATTTTACGACAAACTTCCTTGGCAACCGGGCCGAAAACACGCCGAATGCAAATGCGCGCAGTGGATCGTCGAGCGCCAGGAGGCCGACGGAAGTTGGGGCGGCATTCAACCTCCCTGGGTGTATTCTCTGATAGCTCTGCACATCTTAGAATACCCCCTCGATCACCCGGTGATGAAGAAAGGTATAGAAGGACTGGACGAGTTTGCCCGGGAAACTTCTGATGAATGGTGGCTTCAGGCGTGTGTCTCTCCTGTCTGGGATACGGCCTGGGGTGTTTTGGCTTTGCTGGAATCCGGCCTGGCCGAAGACCATCCGGTCATTAAAGATGCGGCGGAATGGTTGGTTGATCAGGAAGTCAGAGTCAAGGGTGATTGGGCGGTTAATGCCGAAGAAGTCGAGCCTGGCGGCTGGCCTTTCGAATTTGAGAACGAAACCTATCCGGATGTGGATGACGTGGCGCTGGTGTTAATGGCTTTAGACGGAGTTGGTTTGACCGGGGAAAAGAAGACTGCTCCTATAGACAGGGGGTTTGAATGGCTGCTGGCCCTGCAATCTTCCGACGGTGGGTGGGGGGCTTTCGACGTGGACAACGATCTGGAGCTTCTCTACGAGATCCCGTTCGCCGATTTTGGAGCCATGATCGATCCTTCCACTGTGGACGTTACCGCCCACGTGCTGGAGTTGTTCGGAAGGTTTGGCTTTGGTATAGAGGATCAGCTGGTTCAGCAACCGCTGAGGTTCATCCGAGAGCGCCAGCAACCGGACGGCTCCTGGTTCGGCCGGTGGGGCGTGAACTATGTCTACGGGACAGGGTGCGTGCTGCCCGCACTGGAGGCGGTGGGGGAAGATATGAGCCGGTCCTACGTGCGCAGAGCCGTGGATTGGCTGGTGGAAGTCCAGAACCCCGACGGCGGTTGGGGGGAAACCCCGAAGAGCTACGAAGACCCTAGTTTAGCTGGCCAGGGGCCAAGCACGCCATCCCAAACAGCCTGGGCTATACTGGCCCTATTGGCGGCTGGAGAGGAGGACTCGACCGCTGTAAGCGAAGGGATTTCCTTCCTGGTAGAACGACAGACTGCCTCCGGAACCTGGGTCGAAGATTACCATACCGGTACTGGTTTTCCCGGGGATTTCTACCTTATTTACGATTTGTACAGTCACTACTTCCCCCTGTTGGCTTTGGGGCGATACCAAGAGCAGGTGGCCGGGGGATAGGTTAAAGGTGGCTAAAGTCGTATTATAACGGAGCTAGCTTAGGCTACAGACGCTCCACCCGCATTCCATACATTTGTTGCATCCGCCCTCGTGAATTACCTTGCCTCCACAGACGGGACAGGCATCTTCCTCACCTTCTTGGCCCGACGGGTCGGGACTTTTTCCGCTCGGCGTGTAGTTAGAGGAGCTACCGTTTTCCGGTGTTTCCGAAAGGCTTTCTGACTCCTCAGGCGGTGTTTTTGCCAGTAATTCGCTGAGTTCCGATTCCATCGCCGACGAATCTATTTCTTTCCTCAAATAGTCCCGGACGTAATTGCTGGGTTCTGAAGCTATTCTTTTTGTCCTGTCCCCTTTCATATTGAGAACCTGCTTTGACTTGGAGCCGTCCCGATAGACGGTAATTCCCTTCAAGCCCAGTTCATGGGCAAGGAGGTATGACCTGAAGACGTCTTCAACTGTGGCGTTTTTGGGCATGTTGATGGTTTTTGAAATGGAGGCCGAGATCCATTTCTGCCAGACGGCTTGAGCCATGATGTGGTCGGAGTAGTGGATGTTCATGGCGGTGACGAAGGTCCGCTTCAGGTCTTCAGGAATTTCGTCTAGGCCGTTAACCATCCCGTAGTTCTCGGAAACCTTTTCCAGCAATTCCTCGCTGAACAGTCCTCTCTTTTTCAGCTGTTTTTCGAAGACTTCGTTGGCGTAATAGAAATTACCGGCAGTGACCCTTTTTTCGTATGCCAGTGAGAATTCCGGCTCGATGCCGTTTGAGGTGTCTCCAATCATGGAAATGCTTCCCGTGGGGGCGATGGTGGTATGCGCGGCATTTCTGATCCCCTGAGTTTGGGCTTTTTTAATTAAAGATTGCCAATCCTCATTTCTGTACTTGCTTTCGTAATAGCCTGCAACGGGAATTTCCCCTTCTGGGTAACCCGATTGGTGATAGCGGGGAAAAGAACCTCTCTCTTTTGCGAGCTGGACTGATTCGTCCATCGCAACGTATGTCAAAGTTTCGGCCAGCTCATTCATGAAGCGATAGCCATCTTCGCTGTCGTAGGGAATATTTCTCTCATAGAGGGAGTTTGCCAGCCCCATTACGCCGAGTCCAATTTTTCTGGTCTCCTTCGTCGTTTCTTCTATTTGATCGATGGGAAAATCGTTCATGTCTATTACGTTGTCCAGGAAACGGATAGCTGTCCTGATGGTTTCTTCGTAACGTTGCCAATCGAAACCCTCTCCCTGGACGAAATTGTGGAGGTTGATGGAGCCCAGGTTACAGGATTCGTAGGCGTAGAGTGGCTGTTCTCCACAGGGATTTGTGCCTTTTATCGGACCTTTTGCAGGTTGGAGGACGTTGTGTTCGTTGATTCTATCGAAGAAAATCACGCCGGGGTCGGCCGATTCCCAGGCTGAATGAGCAATCATTTCTAAAAGTTGTTTGGCTTCAACCGTATCCACAACTTGTCCATTTCGGGGATTGCGGAGCTGAAATTGCGAAGACGGGGAATTGGTAAAAGCTTCCCAGAACGAAGACCACAGTCCGACGGAGAGATTGAAGTTTTCAAAGGTACCTTCTTTCTCCTTGATCTGGATGAATTCCCTTATGTCAGGGTGCTGGATATTTAGAACGCCCATGTTTGCTCCCCGTCGCTTTCCGCCCTGTTTGACCACGTCGGTAACGGTGTCGATGATTCGCATAAAAGAAATAGGGCCCGAGGCTACGCCCGAGGTGGAGGCCACGATATCTCCCTCGGGTCTCAGGTCAGAATAATTGATTCCCACGCCTCCTCCGCTTTGAAATATCAGGGCCGCGTCTTTAGAGGAATCCATAATTCGACCCATGTCGTCTTCCATAGGCAACACGAAGCAGGCCGAAAGCTGACCCAGCCGGGTCCCAGCATTCATCAGCGTGGGGCTGTTGGGCAGAAAGTTCCGGTTGACCATCATTTCAAAATAGTTTTTCCAGCGATCATGATAGCTGTCGAAATCCCCTGCTTGGAAATGATTCAGCAGGGTCGGAAAATCCGTTTTCATTTGCCCTGCTTCGTTAAGCTCTACATAAAGGTGGGTCATCTGCTTGAAAGCCCATTGGTTGATCTGATGATTGGCGAATTGGTATGAATTATGATAGTCTTCGAAGTTCTCTGTGAAGGGATCTACTTCGGGATTTTCCAGAGGAGAGCCATCCTGTCGAAAGACCTTGTCGTCTCTCAAGATATCTGGAATCGTAATTAATGTGGCCACTCTCTCGAATAGCTGTCGGGGGCTTTCACTGATTTCGCCCTCATCGTCGCGGAGCAGATATCGTGAGGCGAGGACCCGCAGTGAGTTGAGGCTAAATTTCTTGTCGATCCTGTCAATCCGGGATTTGTTTAATATTTTTTCCTTTTCCCTGCGGCGCTGTTTCCTCTCCTGTCGGTAGATTATATAAGCTTTTGCGGTAGCTGAGCGCCCCTGTTCGATGAGGACTTTTTCCACGATGTCCTGGATATCTTCGACTTCCGGAATTGCCTTGGAAGAACCATAAATCCGCTGGAGATCTTCCACGACCTTATCCGCCAGTCGGGCTGACGTTTCTTGATCTCCTTCTCCTACGGCCAGCGAGGCCTTTTGAATAGCAGTAACTATCTTTTTTTTGTCGAACTTTACTATAGTACCGTCC
>JBKGZS010000073.1:0-7977 GCA_046543285.1 Candidatus Acetothermia bacterium
GTACCGGGTGACAGTCCGGTTCTATCGGCCGCCCGGTCCGTTATTTCTCCAATAAATTCGTCCGACGCAACCAGACTATTCGGCATCAAATCTACCGGTATCCCCAGCATTCCACAAGCTTCTTCGGACCAGTCCAGCTTTTCCATATCAAAAACTCCACCGATGTTCCCAGCCGAAGAATAATCGACGGCCAGTTCGCCGGTGAGTTTGTATTCGACGTAATTCGAGGGAGGTACGAATAAATTCGTGTCCTTCCAGACGCCAGGCCTGTTGTTTTTTAGCCAGAGGATTTTTGTGTAGCCGTAATAAGAGTCGACGTAATTGCCGGTGATCTCGAACAATCTATCCAGATCGATATTTTCTTTGACCCACGCTACTTCATCGGTTGCCCGCCTGTCCATCCAGATAAGGCATTGATGTACCGGTTCCAGATTCTCGTCGACAGGGACGCCGGAACCTCCGTACAGGCCGCTAATAGCTAGGCCTGCTACATCATTTGGGCTGACATCGGAGTCCTCTATCGCCTCGCTTATCGCGTTGTAGGTCGCTTCCTCCCAGACCTCAGGCCACTGCTGAGCCCAGGATGGGTAGGGCTGTTCCACAGAGTAAAATGAAGAACCGGAACCTACTACTTCTCCTGCTGAATCTACCACTACAGTCTTCGTGCCTTGAGTACCTATATCGGTACCTACCAAATAATTTTTTGACATTTTTACCCCTCTTGTCCGTAGTTTTTCATATATTTTTCGTACAGCCTCTTACCTTCTTTCTCAGGTAATTCTTCCGGATCGCCTCCAGATTCAGCCACGAATGATACTTTTGCGGAGTGCTCTACAGTTACTGCCGCCTTTAGCGCTTCCGTTGGGGCGGGCCCGGCGGTAAACACTCCATGTTGCTTCATCAGTAGAGCTTTTACCTTTCCACCGGCGGCCTTTGCGGAAAATTGCTGACCGATTGCCTCGTCGCCGGGCGGGACGTAATCCGATACGGGGATACCTGTACCGAACAGGTCTCCTTGCTCGGTCAGATAAAGCGGTACGCAGCGGCCCATTGCGGCGAAGGCCGTAGCATAAGTTGAATGCGTGTGTACAATACCTCCTAGAGTCTCCGTGCTGTTATATATATGCAGGTGAGCCGGAGTATCGACTGAGGGTTTTAGCTCGCCTTCCACTACGTGACCTTCCAAGTCTACTATTACGAGGTTGTTCGGTTTTAGTTCATCGTATGCTACCCCGCTGGGTTTAATTACAACTCTGTCTTCTTTTCTACCGCTAACGTTACCACTTGTCCCCATGACCAGACCGTTTTCGGGCAGCCCCATGAGGGTGTGATAAACCTCATTTCTTACATCTTCGAGCAAATATATCACCACCTCTTTGTCGTGCTAATCAATTGATATCGGGTATTGTCCCAGCTCTTTTACTGTTTCGTAAAAAGCCATCAGGTTTTCTACCGGGGCGTCTGGCTGAACGGCGTGCGAGGGACCGAGGATTAGCCCTCCCCCGGGGGCTACGTTTTTCAATCTTGATAAGACTTCCTTACGTACGTCCTCGGGTGAACCGAACGGCACCGTCTTCTGGTTGTCGATGCTACCCCAGAGTGTCAATTCGTCCCCAAACCTTCTTTTTAGCTCGTTCGGGGAAAGTGCCTGGGGTTGGATTGGGTTCAGTATGTCGATCCCTATTTCTATATAATCCTCTACTATTGGCATGACATTGCCGTCAGTATGAAAGGCTATTTTAACGTCGGGGTTCACCTCGCGGAAGTATTCAAATAGTTCCCGATAGACGGGTTTGAGGAACTCGCGGAAAGTGTCCGGCGAAATCAACAACTGGTCCTGTGAGCCGACATCGTCACCGAGAAAGATTATATCGACCCCTATCTCAATTAGCTTCCTGCCAGCCGTCTTAGCCCATTCTTTTAATCTGTCGAAGTATCCCCGAACGAAGTCCCTATTCGCGTGAAAATCCCGCAGTACGCGTTCGAACCCGCGCAGGTACCAGGAAAGTTCGAATATGGTACAGCTAATCTCCCCCACTATTGCGTGGCTATCGCCAAACTCTTCGACCAGGTATCTTGCTTCCTCGTATCGAGCATCCCGGTAGAAATCGGGAATAGAAAAGTCCTCTGGGTTCTCCAGCTCCGCGAGCGGATGATGATGAGGTTCCGTGTAGCTTCCCTTTCCGTAATCAACTTTACGCCAGCCAATCCCCCATTCATCTTCGTAGTAATCTTTGTCGGACAAATAGTAACTGGCAGCTGGCCCTACAGTCGTAATCAAAAGGTCGTTTCCTAGTTCCAGATGGATCGGATCTGGATAATACTCATTTTTTCCCGCCCTAGAGCCATTTATTCCAAGATGATCTGCCATTTTATCCCGCTTCTCCGGAGTATACCAGACGTCAATCGGCACGCGATCCGGCTCCCGCCCCGAAATCGCAGTCAAAACTCGTTCTTTTGAGTTCATTTTTCTATCCCCATATAATTTAGTCTATTTCATAACTTCGTCCCTGTACCTTAGTAGTCCCTTAACTCGAAGAAGGTCTCGTACATGGCTTCTATGTTCTCAGGCGGTACGCCGGGTTGAATGTTGTGAATCGGGGAGAAGACGTAGCCTCCACCCTCTTTAAGATCATTTATCCGACGTTTCGTCTCTTTTCTTACATCTCTGGGAGTTCCGTAAGGCAGGACTTTCTGAGAGTCGCAGCTCGCCCCCCAGAAGACTATATCGTCGCCGTAATCCCGTTTCAAACTCGCCGTATCCCCCATTCCGTCTGAATTTACCTGAACTGGTTGAAGGATGTCGACCCCTATCTCTATCAGGTCAGGGATCAACCGCCTGATTGCTCCGTCAGTATGGTAAAAAAGCTTTGCGTCGGTATGGGACTTGATAGTTTTGAAGAGCTCGGCCTGGCGAGGCTTTATCGTTTTCCTGTAGGTATCCGGGGATATAAGCAGCGAGCTCTGAGAACCGACATCGTCCCAGTACAACACGACGTCGATGATATCTCCTGCTTCCTCGAGAAAGTTCTTTGCCGCCCTGCTGTATATTTCCGTAAGCCTGTCCAGAATGTACTCCGCCGCTTCGCTGTCCCTGAGCAGCAGAGTCAGGAATTCGCTCAAACCTATGATCCGTTCTGCCTGCTCGAGAATTCCACCGCCGAACAACGGGCTACCGCAAATAGCGTATTCCTTTTCCGACCTGAGGTCCTGCGCCTTCTCTCTTAACCCCTCGGTACGCGCCGAGTCGTCCGGGTCGGGCCACTCGTAGGACTTCAATTCATCGATATCACCGGTTACCGGGAATTTCCAGTAATCGAAATAATGGCCAACCCTTTTGGGCATTCTCATCGTGGTTCCCCACTCGTCCACGTACGTGTAAGAATCCTCGTTTTCTGTAATCTCCAGGTCCCAGTCTCCTGCCGGGTTCGCCGATAGCTGAACGAAGTCGACTTCGAAGTAATCTCTAAAATCCTTGCTGAGCCCCGGTAGTTGTTGGACTTGGTCTACGAGATTCATATCGCCCGGGTCTAACTTGAGGTGGTCGGTTAATTCTCTATAGGCTTCCCTGTGAATGCTGGAGACTATGGTCCCACCGAAGTCATTCGGAACCCGATCGGGCTCTTCGTGGTTCAAGGACTGGTTTACTCTTTCTCGGGGGCTTAAGTTGGTCATCACGATTGCTTTCGGAGGAGTGTATGAATCGTTACCGCTATTAAGATCAGAATTCCATATATAAACCGAGTCCAGAAACCGGACAGACCGGTAGCTACGATTCCTGCTTCCAGGGAGCCAATTATAAATGCGCCAAGGAAGGTTCCGTATATCGTCCCTTCTCCTCCAAACATAGAAGTTCCGCCGATGAAGACGGCTGCCATGGTCGTCATCAGATAACCCTCTCCCAGGGTAGGCCACCAGGTTCTTAATCTAAACGAGTCCAGTACGCCTGAAAAGGCAGCCAGAACACCGAAGAGCATGAAGACCAGGATCTTGGTTTTGGTTACACTTATACCCATCATCCTGGCGGTTTCCGGGTTGTCGCCGCTGAATAAAATGTGGTCACCGAACCTGTGACGGAACAAAAGGGACCATATCAAAACCGCAAGCGCGAGAAACCAGATGGATTGTGCCGGTATAACACCACCAATTTCACCTACCAGCACTTTTTGAGCTATAGTCCCCCTGATCATTCCCAGCGAGGTTGCATTTCCTGCGGCAATTATGTTCGTAGCACCACGTATCAAGAACTGCATACCCAGAGTAACTACTATCGAGGGGATTCCGATAATCGTTACCAGCATGCCGTTTAGCATACCGATCATTGCTCCTGCTGCCATCCCCGCAAGTATCCCCAGTATAATACTGCCCGTAAAGGACATGGTGGTTGCGAAGACGAATCCGGCAAATCCCATGACCGCCGTGAAGGATAGGTCTATTTCACCAGAGACCAGAACCAGGGTCAAGCCCAGACCTGCTATTCCTATAAACGGTGTAATTGACAGAAAGGATGAGTATATCTCCCCTTTCAGGAAGGTCCCGGGGGCCGTTATCATGAATAAGATTAGAACCAGCAACCCAATGAAGGTCAGGCCTACCTGCATATTATAGGTCTTTAGTCTTTCTAAGATCTTCATCGTTTAGGCCTCCTCCGTCGTCTCTGAACTGGTGGCGTGATGAGTTAGCTCGTCGATCAGTTCCTGTTCCGTTAACTCTCCCTTTTTTATTCTGTCCACGACTTTCCCTTTGTCCAGGATGACGAACCTGTCGGATACTTCGTATATGTGTGCGATGGTGTGGGAGATATAGACCACGGATTTACCCTGACGTCTAACTTCTCTAATGAAGTCCAGAACCTTTCCAATTTCCTTCACGGAAAGTGCGTTGGTTGGCTCGTCCAGGATAACGAGATCAGCTTCAAAGTACATTGCTCGACCTATAGCAATGCCCTGACGTTCGCCCCCCGAGAGTGTACTAACTGTGGATTCAGGCGAGATGCCCGCTCCCGTAAACCCCAGAAACTGCTTCATTATTCTATCCGTCTCGGATTTGGCTTTTTCCACGTCGAGGTAACCTAAACTTTTAGTAGGCTGGCGACCCAAAAATATATTTCGCCACAGTGCTTGTTTTTGACCTAAGGCTTTTTCCTGAAATACGGTCTCTATTCCAAACTCGTGTGCCTTTTTTACCGAGTAGTCTTTCGTATTAATCTTGTTACCTCTGATGAATATCTCGCCCTCCGTTGGAGGATAAAGTCCGCTAAGTATTTTCTGCAATGTAGATTTACCCGCACCGTTATCGCCGATCAGACCAACTACCTCGTTTTCTCCAACTGTAAAGTCAACTCCTCGCAGAGCAACTACACCACCAAAACGCTTGTGGATGTTCTTCATTTCAACTAGACTCATAGCCTAAAATATATCCCTCCCTGAGAAAAAATTTCGGCGGGCCGGATATTTGTAAGTACCGGCCCGCCAGTTACTCTTAAAATTATCGAATGCCTTCTTCCGCCAGCGGTGCAATCGCGTCTATGTTCCCAGCGTGTATCAGTCCGGCACCCGTCCTTATGTGCAGCCCGGAGAACTGGTATTTTGCGCTCAGATAAATCTGGAATACCGGCAAGAACCCCTGCAGGAATGGTTGCTGGTCAAGGACGAGATCGGTATAGCCACTCTGAATTGCCTCGACCGTAGCAGGTGAAAGGTCAAAACCTGCACCGTATATTTCATCCGGATCAAGGCCTGCTGACGAAAAGTACTGTTCCTGGGTAGCAGTAAGGGCACCGTGGTCTGTGATTACTAGATCGCAGTCCGGGTTTGATTGAAGGTAACCGGTTATTACTGGAATTCCGGCCGAAGCTTCGGCGTCAACCTCGGAGGAAATTTCTGTGTAGTCCACCTCTAATCCCTCCTCTTCCAAAGCGTCTATAGCTCCTTTTGTCCTCTGTCCTCTTGTGGGTTCGGACTTCAGACCCCAGACAAGAGCCTTGTCTCCTTCTCCTAGTTCAGCTCTCTCTGCAGCTGCTTTTCCGAGAGTATGACCGGACTCATATAGTTCCTGGCCTACGTAACCGAACCCCCTTGATTTATACATTTCTTCCAGTTCGGGTAACGTGGTGTTCTGGCTGGTCACTATTATACCTTCTTCCTCTACTGCTTCCTCAACAAATGGTTCATAAGCTTCAACGCCGGGATGACCCATTATTGCTATCCCGTCAGGATCGGATGCGATCGCTTCCTCTAGTTGGTTGACCATTTTCTGGGGATCCCATTCCGACCACTTGTATTTGATGTTTACCCTGTCGCCCAGTATGCTAGCGGCTTCTTTTGCTCCTCTCTGAACTACAGTAGCAAAAGGACCTCCTGGGCTACCTCCTGGGAAGAAGAAAATTTCTATGGGTTCTTCCACCGTTTCGCCCTGAGCAAAAGCTGGTGCCGCAATTAAACCAATAAACACCAATGAAACTAACAACAGTTTGAGATTATCCTTAAACATCAATAAGCACCTCCTATAGGTAGGTGTGTAGGTGATTATAAAGGTAAATCATACTTGCCGATTTCCTGTTGACTTGACTGTCCCCGCTCTCGTACCACCTCCACTTTTCTATAAGGGTCCTCAATCATTTCTAATTTCGTACCTGTTTCTGACGGTCGTCGTGTTATAGTAGGTTCACTACAATTCAATATCGCCTCTGGCCTGATCTGGCCCCTGAGTCCATTTACGGGGGATCTTTCCATACTCTACTGCCGCATCGCGAAATGCTTTGACGTTTTCTTCGGAATAGGAGTAAGCATGGGCTGGGGCAAGCACGTATCCTCCACCGGTTGATAGTTGATCAACTCTATTTTTAATTTCTTTTCTGACTTCTGAGGTGGTTCCCTTATCGAGTACTCGTGAACTAACTGTTCCATGAAAAGAAAGTTGATCGCCATACTCCTGTTTAACCACCTCTACGTCATTGCATTCAGGCTGAAGGGGGTTGAGTAGGTCTAATTTCATCTCCATCAGATCCGGAATGATCTCTTCGATATTGCCATCAGCGTGCTGCATAACCAACTTGCTTTCTTCATTACAGGCATCGTAAAGCAGTTTCTGGCGGGGTTTGATGTATTTTCGCCAGAGGTCCGGGCCCATCATCAGTTCGCTTTCTCCACCCCAGTCGTCACCGTACCTCACGCCGTCTACATTAACCTCGTCTATCAGCCGCTCCGCTATCTTTACCTTTACCTCTGTAATCTTCTCCAGTAGCATATCCACAGCTTCTGGTTCTCTATACATCCACATAAGAAATCTATCCATTCCAACCAGAATCCAGGCTCGCTCGAAGAGTCCCCAACCATTGTCCCCAAAGACGATAGTTTTTTCTCGATCGACTGACGATATCGCCTTCAGGGCCGGGTCCATTAGGCCCGGCTCCTCCACATCTGGGAAAGGATAGTTTTCTATCTCCACTGGATTTTGTATTGGGTGAGTAATCGGTATCCCCGCTCCGGACTCCTCTTCCCCCTGTTTCCATTCAACCCCCCAATCGTCGATTCCTCCACCCGGGGGGTATTCCTCGAGGTCGTGAGTGACTACGGTCATCGATCCGTCTACCATGGGCGTCGGTATCCATTCTGGTGTCTCGTGATCCAACGATTTCAACAAGTTTTCTTTGGGGTTCATCGACTCAACTCTCTTTTAATAAAATTTGGCCAACGGGCCGGGGATTTTCCCCGAGCCTGCTGGTAATTTTTCCTACCTGATCCCTTCCTCCGCCAGTGGTGCTATTACATCGATGTTACCTGAATGCACAAGGCCGGACCCCGTGTCGATGTAAAGGCCAGAAAACTTGTACTTTTCTGTAAGATAAATCTGTAACACAGGTAAGAAACCCTGCAGATAAGGTTGTTGGTCCAAAGTTAAATCCGTGTAGCCGCTTTCTATGGCGTCCACCGTAGCTGGTGACAGGTCAAATCCGGCACCGTAGATCTCGTCCGG
>JBKGZS010000074.1:0-7727 GCA_046543285.1 Candidatus Acetothermia bacterium
GAAGGAACGGTAGGAGGTTTCCTTGCCGCACTATTTTCAGGTCTGGTACTGGCTGGGGCCCTGGGAATACCTGCTGGCTGGGTTCTGTTGGCGGCCTCCGTGGGTTCCACCGTCGAAGCTAGTACGATAGAGATCGATGACAACCTGCTGATTCCGGCCGCAGTTGCTTCTTCTCTGCTTATAGTTTCCTTTTTGTAGAGTTCTCCCTTCTTTTACTTTTATTACGCTCCAAAGCCCTAGCTTCAAAGTGCAAGCTCAAAAGCTCAAATACCAAACTAGCCCGGCAGAGCAACTTGGGCCGGTTGAGGGGTTATTGTGGCAAATTTGGCAAATTGCACAGTTGGACTACCTTCTGGACGCCTAGGAGGAAGGCTGGCAGCTGGGACATAGATAGGTTCCTCGACCGACCACTTTGATTTTTTTCAGTTCAGTCCCGCACCTGGGGCACTTTGCTCTGCTCTCTCGGTGGGGTAGGAGGTAGTTATTCGGCATCTTTTGGAGATTGGCCTCTGCTCTAACCGCCTCGCGAAGGACCTTTTTCATCTCCCCGTAAATCTCTTCCAGGGAACCTTCCCCGAGCTCTTTTGCCTTTTTTTCAGGATGGACGCCAGCCTGAAAAAGAATCTCGTCGGCATAGACGTTTCCGATGCCCGCGATGCGTTGTTGTTTGGTAAGGGCTGATTTGATCATGGCTCGGGAACTCGAAAACAGCTCCTTGAAGGACTCGAGAGTCAGATCTTCGCCTGCTGCATCAGGTCCCAGCTTCTGATCCTGAATGAAATGCTCAGGGTCGGAGATCAAGTTGATCTCGCCTAGTTTTCGCTGGCAATCGTAGGCAAGCTTGGCCCCGTTTTCGAAAGTCAAAAGGAGTCGGATGTGATCCGGTCCTTCTTCGGGGGGTTGAAAATAGGAAAGGAAGCCGGTCATGCCAAAATGAAGGGCCAGCCAGCCCCCTTTATCCAGCTTTGTGAACAGGTGCTTCCCGTGTCGACGGGTGGCAGTTAAGCTGTGCCCTTCCAGGGACTCTATCAGCTCCCGGGTGCCAGTGTTGCCTAGGATTCTTTCACTGGTAATCTCCACTGAACGGATTCTCTGATCCATGGCCTTTGATTCCAGGTATCTGCGAAACACTTCTACGTCCGGGAGTTCGGGCAAAATTGCCTCCTTTCTGTTCGTTCTGATCTGCTTAGCGATTCTCGAGAAATTTCACAAATTCTTCTTCGTCCATAACAGGAAGGTCCAATTCCTCCGCCTGCTCCAGCTTGGACCCTGCTCCAGGGCCAGCCACCACGTAGTCGGTATTGCTGCTGACGCTAGAAGTCGCCCTTCCGCCCAGCTCTTCTACCTTTTGCTTGATCTCAGACCTGGTCCAGTGATCCAGGCTTCCGGTAAAGACGAAAGTGAGTCCTTCCAGGGGAGCCTGCTGTTCTCCATAGGGGTTGTTAAGCTCCAGTCCTGCAGCAAGGATTTCCTGAACGAGTTTCTTGTTCGCGGATTCGTTAAAGAATCCTGCGATGCTTTGGGCCACCTCGGGCCCTATTTCGTGAATTTCCTGTAACTCTTCCTCGCTTGCCTCCATCAGATCCTCCAGGTTTTGATAATGCTCGCAGAGGACGCGAGAGAGGTGTTCCCCGACCTCGGGGATTCCCAGGGCGTATAAAAAGCGGGGCAAACTTCGCTCTTTGCTTCCCTCGATTTCTCCCAGCAAATTTTCGGCGGACTTATTCGCAAATCTTTCCAGCTCCAGCAGATCCGCCTTGGTTAGCTCATAAAGGTCGGCAATGCTTTTGATCAATCCTTCTGAAATCAGCTGTTCTGCAACCTTTTCCCCCAGGCCCTCGATATCCATCCCCTCCCGTGAGGCGTAATGAATTAACCGTTCCCGAATCTGAGCGGGGCAGTTGACGTTCGTACAATATGCATGCTGTTTGTCCTCGCTGAGGATGACCTCGGCATCGCAGACGGGGCAGCAGTGGGGCATAGTAAAGGACTTTTCTGATCCGTCGCGCTCGTCGGGAATGGGTCGAACTACTTGCGGGATCACGTCGCCGGCCCTTTCCACCAGAACAGTGTCTCCAATTCTAATATCCTTACGTTCAATCTCGCTCTGGTTATGTAGCGAGGCGCGCTTAACCTTTACTCCTCCGATCTCCACCGGCTCCAGCGAGGCAATTGGGGTAAGCGCACCTGTTCGGCCTACCTGAACGCGGATTTCCTTGATTTCGGAGGTAGCTCTGAGCGGTTGAAACTTGTAGGCAAGAGCCCAGCGAGGATCTCGTTCTCGAAAGCCGAGGATCTCCCGCTTCGAGAGTTCGTTGACCTTGTATACCACCCCGTCGATTTCGTAAGGTAAACTTTCTCGCTGTTCGGCCAATTGTTGGTGGTACTCAAGCACCTCTTCGATTCCGTTACAAAATTTAATCCAATCGCTGTTGACCCGCAGGCCCCATTGAGGAAGGGTCCTTATGGTTTCCCACTGAGTATCGAGGCCGAGACCTTCAGCCCCTGCCAGTTCGTAGACGAACACGTGTAAGGGGCGACGGGCGGTGACGTTGGGGTCTAGCTGTCGTAGGGAGCCGGCAGCGGCGTTGCGGGGGTTGGCAAAGGGGTCCTGGCCTTCTTCTATTCGCCGATTGTTCATCTCCTGGAATTCGTCTTTACGCATATATACCTCTCCCCGGAGCACTATACGCGGAGGAGGGGGGTTTCCGTTTTCCTGGAGCAAGGCCAGCGGGATTTCCTTGATGGTCTTGATGTTTTCGGTCACGTTTTCGCCGGTTTCCCCGTCGCCTCGCGTAGATGCTACTGTCAGTCGACCATCCTCATATATCAGTTCGATGGCCAATCCGTCGTACTTCGGCTCGGCGACGTATTGGACTTCGTTCTCTCCCAGCTCCTCTCGGCAGGTCTGGTCGAAATGTCTAACCGCCTCTTCTTCATAGGCTGCTTGGAGGCTGAGCATTGGCTGAGGGTGCTCCACGGTTCCCAGCTCTTCCTGAGGCTTGCCGCCCACTTGCTGTGTTGGTGAGTCCGGAGTAATCAGTTCCGGAAATTCTTCTTCTAACTCCTGAAGCTGTTGCATCAGTTGATCGTAATCCCGGTCGGAAATCACGGGGTCGTCCAATACGTAATAGCGATAGTTATGATAGCGGATTGCCTCTCGTAGCTTACCCGCGACTTCTTCGGCCTCTTTCTCGTTCTCAATTTCTTCTAGGGATATTTCGGGCCGTCTTTCTGGTTGATCAGTAGGAGGCATTTCCTTCACCCCGTGTGTTTGACGTCAGGTGCTAAAAGACCCCGAATTTGCGCCCAGTTCCTGGTGTTAAGCACGTCCTCTGCTTCCAGCCAGCCTCTCCGGGCCTGCCAGATTCCATAACGCATCCAGTCCAGATTGTCGAGCCGATGAGAATCGGTGGAAATCACGACTTTGACCCCTTTTCCCTTCGCCATTTTACAGTGGTAATCGGTGAGATCCAGCCGCTGAGGAGAGGCGTTGAGTTCCATGGCACAGTGATGTTTTTTGGCGGCCTCCATGACTTTTTCCAGATCCACCTCGTAGGGTTCTCGCTCTCCGATCATGCGGCCAGTTGGGTGAGCTAGTACAGAAACAAGGGGATTTTCCACGGCCCTCGTAATTCGCTTTGTCTGTTCCTCTTCCGGAAGGTTGAAACGGCTGTGGACGGCCGCGATGACCATATCCAGCCGGGACAGGATCTGATCCGGAAGATCCAAAGAGCCGTCCTCTAAAATATCCACTTCGATGGATTTCAGTAGCTGAAAGTCCTGGAATTTGCGGTTGAGCTCCTCGATTTGTCCTATTTGTTTTTCCAGCCGACGGGCGTCGAGGCCGTTTACCATGGAAACCCTCTTTGAGTGGTCGGAAATGGCCAGGTAATCGTAACCTTTTTCTTGGGCAGCCCGGGCCATTTCCTCCAGGCTGTAGTGTCCGTCGGTGGCCTGGGTATGAGAGTGTAGGTCTCCTCTGAGATCCTCCAATCTGATCAAGTCGGGCAGGTTTCCCTCCGCGGCGGCCCTTATCTCTCCCCTATTCTCTCTCAATTCGGGCGTGATGTAGGGAAGATCAACGGATTTGAAGACTGCTTCCTCGCTGGCACCGGCGACCCTTCGCCCCTCCGATCCTTCAAAAACCCCGTACTCGTTGATCTTCAAATCTCTTTTGATTCCCCTTTCCCTGATTGCCACGTTGTGTTCCTTGGAGCCCGTAAAGTAATGCAGGGCTGCCCCGTAGCTCTCTTCGGGGACCACTCTAACGTCTACCTGCAGGCCCGTACGCAGGTAGACCGTGGATTTTGTGTCTCCTTTTGCAGCGACTTCTCCGACGTCCTCGTAGTTTAAAAAATGCTCCATGGTCGTCTCGCCGTCCCTGGCCACCACCAGGATATCGATATCTCCTACTGTTTCCTTGCGCCTACGGTAGCTTCCTGCTGCAGTGACCCGGACGACTCCCTCGCCGTTCGCGAGATAATCTATCAGCGGCTTCACGATTTCCTCAGCCACGGACAGCTTTGTTCGACGCTCTTCCTTTCCGGCAGCTTCGATGTCCTCCATAATTTTACGCTGGATTTTCTCTCCGAATCCTTCTACTTCCTGAATTTTCCCCGATTGGGCGGCCTCTTTGAGGTCTTCGATGGTTTTGATGCCCAGTTCCTCGTGCAGTTGCTTGATCCGTTTTGGTCCCAGGCCTTCTATTCGCAGAGCGTCCACGAGTTCCGCTGGGTTCTCTTGTTCCAGCTCCTGGAGCTGTCTCAGTCTTCCGGTGTTCACCATCTCCGCAATCTTTTCCGCCAGATCCTCCCCAATACCCTCCAGCTGAGTCAGGTCCTCATCGCGCTCCACCATGTGGGCCACGTTCCGGGATAGGCTGCGGATTGTTTGAGAGGCGTTACGGTAAGCTCTAATTCGAAACCTATTTCCCCCGGCGATCGCCAGGAGATCTGCCACCCGCTTGAACTTGTTTGCGATATCGGAATTGTGAACTGGCATATCTTCATCTCCAAGTTTTCCGCCCGGAAAGGATACGAGGACGGGATTCGAAGGATTTGATTGGATTTAAACCTCCAAAGGGATTCTAGCGAGGGCAAGCTGCCAGTTTCAAGTGACGTACCAAGTTGAGAGTAGCAAATCTGGCCGATTAATGGGTAAAGGTGTCACTGCCCCTAGGCTGTGGAAGGTAGTGGGAAGTGTGTTGTTTAACTAACTTAGTCCTGATCGGGTGAGGGGCTTGCCTCCTCCTTCAACAACTCCTTTATTTCCTCCTTTTCCAGAAATTGTTTGATTGCGGTAATGGCCAAGGAGTTCATGGAGACCTCTTCCTCTTCTGCCTGCTCTTCAAGACGCTCGAACAGATCGCTATATCTTCCGCTTGACGGTTGGTGGACGGTTAAAGTCGGCTCTGAACTCATAGATATGACCTCCAGTATTTTTAGTGGCATTATAGCTGGAGGAAGAAATGGGAACAACTGTTTGAGGATGAAAGAAGACGAAAGTGAGGGTCTGTAACATCCGTCTGATCGGGCCTTTATGCAGGTACTTCCCTAATTTAAGTCGGCAGGTTCGGAAATTTCTCCCTTCCAGTTGTCCTACTTCTTTTCTGGCCCCGAAACGGAACTCGATTTCTTGCCGAAAACTTAAGGTCAGATACTGAAATATCAGAAAACTTCGGACCCATTTTGTCGTCGTTCCTTGTTTGCGTTAAACTATTGATTAATATAAGGCATAAGGCACTTCTTCTGGGGGGTGTAGTGAATGGAACCTGACCCGTACGAGTACGAAGTGGATCTGAGAGATTATATTCACGTAATCTGGAAAGAAAAGTGGCTGATCGTGGCTGTTTTCGTGATTGCCGTGGGAGCGGCCGTCGGTTTCGAAGCAGGTCAGCCCAGTTATTACCGGGCGGATGCTTCCCTGCTTTTATCTCCGGACGTATCGGAGCGCTTTGTGGGCCGGGAAGTCAGGGATTACGTGGCCGATACCTTTTCTGCCGAAGATTACCAGCAGCTTGCCACCTCCAGTGCGGTACTGGAGAGGGTAGTCGAGGAATTGGGCCTGGATCGAGGGGCTCCCAAGAATTCGGGATCGTTGGAAAACGCTGGTTCAGTCTCCGTTTCGGATGAGGGGGATAAACCTTCGGTTGAAATCTCCCTCGTTGTGGAAGACACCGACCCGGAACGAGCACAGCGGGCCGTCAACAAGTGGGCCGAGGTCTTCGTAGCTGAAAGCGAGCAGTTTGTGACCTCAGAGCTGAAACGCCAGGAGGAATTCTTGGCGAGGCGCCTTGGCGAGGTGGAGAAGGATCTGACCCAGGCTGAACAAGAATATAAGAACTTGCTGCGTGATTATCCAGTCAAAGTTCTTTCCGAAGAACTTTCTTCCTTGACTTATCGGTATCAGGGAACCTACTCTGATCTGGAAGGAAAGAAAGCATCATTGGTTGAGAAACGATCTCGGTTCCAAGCAACTGCGGAGACCCTGGACGAAACGGAAAAATTGATCACCACCCGACGCTCGCCCTCCCAGGAGTCTTTTTGGAACATGCTTGTGAACTCTGAAAGTTTGTTCGGTCAGGAGTTCCAGCCGGAGGATCTAAATTCTCTATCCGGCCTTTCTTTTGAAGAGGAGCAACTCAACCCCCTCTATTCTTCTCTGGCGGAAAAGAAGGGGGACCTTTCCATAGAAGTTAATGCCCTCCAGGAAGAAACCGGCGAACTGCAGGAAATTCGCGAGGAGATGAGAGAGCGGATAATTGACAAACGACTAGAGCTGGAAGAAGCTCAACCTTCGGTTGACCGGCTCGAGTCGGAGGTCTCTCGGCTGAGAAACACCCATCAGAAACTGTTTGACCAGCTGGAAGACGTAAAACTGCTGGCTTCTGAGTCTGAGGGTAGGGTCAGAATTTTACAGGGAGCCACGCTTCCTCAATCGCCCATCGATCGAAATATCAAAACCAACGTGGCAGTGGCTGCGGTTCTGGGCCTTTTTCTAGGAGTATTGGCTGCCTTTTTCAAGCATTACATGGAAGATTATCAGCCGTCCGAAGAATCGGATTCCGGGGATGAGGATTGAATACCGGCGGCTTCAGCCAGATTGACCTCGACCAATACCCGCGTATTGGAAGCCCAGATCCTTTAGCCTCCCGGGCTCTAAAGTGTTTCGGCCGTCTATTACTCTGGGACAGGTCATCCTTTCCGCAATTTCCGCGTAGTCAAGGCTGTTGTATTCCGGCCAATCAGTGAGAATTAACAGGGCGTCCGAGTGCTCGGCTGCACGATAGGGGTCGGAGAAGTAGTCCAGGTCCGGTTTTAACTCCCGGGCTTCGGGTATTGCCTGCGGATCGTGGGCCTTGATCTCAGCCCCCTGATTGCGCAGTTGGTCAATTACTTCCAGCGACAGTGAAGTTCGAACGTCGTTGGTTCCCGGTTTGAAGGCCAGGCCATAGACGGTGATGATTTTCTTGTACAGAGGATAGCCGGCCATTTCTTTGACCTTGGACACCAGCTGTTTTATCTGATCTTTGTTTTTGTCCAGTACTGAATCCAAAAAGCCCGGTTCGTAGTCGTGATTTTCGGATATTTTGATCAGGGCTTTTAGATCCTTCTCCAGGCAGGGTCCGCCGAAGCCGATACCCGCCTCCAGATACTGGTGCCCAATGCGATCGTCGTACCCCATTCCGTGAGAGACTTCTGTCACGGCGGCACCCACTTCTTCAC
>JBKGZS010000075.1:0-7671 GCA_046543285.1 Candidatus Acetothermia bacterium
CTATAGGACTCCCGAAGATGGTAAGTTGGTCTCTCAACTGCTTTGGTTATTCAGCTTCCAGGGAGGGGGCTTAGGCCGGCTTGCTCTTAGCGACTATTCGGCCGGAGAGATTACAGCCCTTTATAATTCGGTCCCCAGCAGTGAAACAGTGAAGTTTGAATCCGATGTCCGGGCTTACCTGGAGGAAAATTTTGACTCCGCAGAAACAGAGATGGTGGGCTCTACCAGACTGGCCGCCATGATTTCTTCCAAAGTGGTATCCAGTCAGCTGATCAGCCTGATCACCTCCATCGGCGTGGCCGGTTTGATAGTTGCCTTGATCACCGGATCCCTGGCCGCCGGGGTTATCAGTTTAATTCCTCTAATCCTCACCGTGCTGATCAATTTCGGGGTTATGGGCTACAGTGGAACGCCCCTCAACCTGGCCACTCTGATGGTCAGCTCCATCGTGATCGGAATAGGTATCGACTACGCGATTCACTTCATTGAACGGTTCAGGCTGGAGTACAGCGAGGAGAAGGACGAACGAGAAATTCTCTCCAAAACCTTGCGGACCACCGGGCGAGGAATCTTTTACAATGCCCTGGCCCTTGCTGTGGGGTTTGCGATACTGGCCTTCTCCACTTTCCAGGCTATCGTCAACTTCGGTTTTCTGATGGCTTTAACCATGATCATAAGTATGGTCAGTGCCTTCACCGTGATTCCGGCGGTACTATTGATCTTTCGTCCCTCGTTTTTAGATCAAGGTTCAGAATAAATGTCACGTAGTTGATTCGTCAGAACAGAGAGGTGATTTAGATGAAATTCGTACGACTTAATTTCGTTCTAGTTTCGACTCTGGCCATCTGTCTATTGGTTTCTGCCGCTGGGGTTTCCACGGCGGCAGAAGAGCTTTCTGGCCAGGAGATCCTGGAAAAGGTCGACTTGCAGCAGGAAAAAATCGCCCGCGGAGATCTCATTTCCGTCCTGACCTTCGAAAACCAACCTGCGGGCGGGAACCCTTCTCAGAGCAGGTTTCTCTCGCTGGCCAAGAAAAAGCCCGACGAGCCAAACTATACCCTAATCTACTATCTGGAACCGCCCAAAATAGAGGGCTCGATCTTCCTTACTCGTGAAGAGGAAGACGGTCAAACAGAGATGTGGTTGTACCTATCGGCCCTCGGCCAGGTCAAGAGGCTGGGTATCTCCAGCCGCCAGGAAACATTTGCGGGAAGCACCTTGTCCCGTCAGGAAATTGGGGAAAGGAACATGAGCGAGAGATACGAAGCCGAACTCCTGGAGGAAGCGGAGCTCACGATCGACGGTGAATCGTTCCCCGCCTTCCTGCTGGAGGTAGAGGCTAAAGATGAGGACGAGACGCGGTATCCCCGCGGTGAACTCTGGGTCGGTAAGGACAACTGGCTGGTCCTCAAGTCGGAGGACTACAACGAAGAAGGTGAATTGGAAAGGGTTCTCGAAGTTACGGAGCTGGAAACCTTTGAAGGGAAAACTGCGATGAAAAGGATGGTTTCGGAAAACCTCCTGGAGGAGCTTACTACTACAGTAATCTTTGAGAGGAGGGAGAGACCGGAAGAGGAAATTCCATTGACGGTTTTTGATCCCGATAATTTGGGCGAATTCGATCCCTCAGAATGGGGGCTGGAAGAATAGGGTACCAGAGAAGTGGAAATTTGTCCTTTTATCGCGACAAAAATTCCTTATGATCTTATAGACTAAAGAAATGATCAATATTCCTATATCAGTGGTAATTCCCGCCTACAATGAGGGAGATTGGATCCATCTCCCGTTAGAAAGCCTGGCGGAACAGGATTTCGAAGGGGAGTTCGAGATCATTGTGGTGGACAATGGCAGCACCGATGCCACCGGGGCAATTGCCCGAGATCTCGGGGCCAGAGTGATCGAGGAGCCGCGGAAAGGATGTACGAGAGCGTATCAAACTGGTTTCGAGGCGGCGAACTATCCCCTAATAGCGGCCACCGACGCCGACACCCTGGTCTCCCCACACTGGCTGAGCGAAATAGAACAGTCTTTATCCAAGGCTGGTGTGGTAGGCGCTTACGGACCGATAGCTTTTCACGATGCCAGTGGCTATCGCAACTGGCTGGCCAAATACGGCTTCCGAGCATTCTTGAAGATCCACGATTGGCTGGACAAACCGCATTTCAGCGGATCAAATATGGCCGTCTCCAGACGAGCCTTTCAGGAAGTGGACGGGTTCGATCTTTCCCTGAACTCCGCCTCTGACGTCGAACTGTCACAGAGACTCCATAGTCAGGGGGAAATCGTCTATAATAATGAAATGACCGTACAAACCTCCGCTCGCAGACTGAAAAGCCGGGGGATTGATTTCTTCATCCACCATGCCACCAACTACTTCAGCGTGGTTTGGTTGAACAAGCACCAGCTGGTAAGGGACTTCAAAGACATACGATAAAGAATATCGGCAGCGTAATTCCAGAGTGCCTCCAACCCTGCCAGCTGTATCTAATTTTTAAAAGGCCAAAGATGATCTTTGCATCAGGGGACAGAACCAATTTGGAGAAAATCTACACTGTCCATCGGTAGCGTGAATTCTCCTCTATGTCTAGGGTTCGTTCATACCGAACTACTCGATCTCGAGATTTTCCTAAAATGATTCCGATTGAGCCAGCCACTTCCAGTTGGAATTGGTTTTCAGGAAGACACTCAATCCAGTGACCGAGGTATTTGGAACCCCCTCGCCGCTCAGGGTTTCCTGGGCCTGAAAGGTGTAAGTCACTATAAGTACCTGGTCCTCCCTACTAGTAGAAAAGTTTCCCAGGGAATAATCCCCCAGGTTCGCCTGCCCGAGTAATTTCAAGAAAGCCTGCCCGCCAGAGGATTCAGACTTGCCGGCGTACTGAAATCCCGCTGAGATTTGCTTCGATAGAGCGGTCAACTCGCCCTCACTCACTTGCTCAAATATCTGCCGAACAAGGTGCTCACCTGTGCTATCTGAATCATCATCCTCTTCGCCGCCGTCCTCCGAATCCTTCACTACGGTGACCTGCACCTCGTAGGTCCAGTTATCGGAACCGTCGTCTTCCCAGTGCCGGCTATACTGGAGAGAGATGGTTGCAGTGCCCTCTTGCAGGCTTTTAAACGTCCACCTAGCCTCCCCGGGAGAGCCAAGAGCTTCACCACCATTATGATCTTCGGAATGGCCGGTCTGCCAGATAACGCCGTGGTTGCTGATTCGAGCCGAATCGGACCAGGAATAGCCGGTAGAAGGATTGGAACAGAGGGTTATCTCCAATGTTCCGTGAACGGGCAGCTTCACCTCCTGTCGAATCCTGTTGTTGGCCTGAAAATCCTCGCAGCTGACACTCAGGCTAACCGGCTGCAGCCGGTCAATTGACTGGTCTGCATAAGCTAGAAAGGAAAAACCGGAGAGAACAACCACAACAGCTATTCCAAATAATAGATAGAATCGTCTTTTACTCATGTTACCTGCCTCCGTGGATGAACAGAATTTTGACTGATCCGATTCAAGTTATTCTACTCCCCTCAGCAAACTAGAACAATCAGAGCAAAACGATGTTGTGCCGGACCAAATGGACCGAAGTAACACTCAAGTCGACTCATAATCAAGTTGCTCTTGAGTAGAATCGGGCACACCATCGAAGTCGGATCCGTTATCCCAAAAAAAGTTTCCCTCACCTTTCAGCTGTCCCTCGAAATCACCGGGCGCAAAAACTTTGATCCCCACCTGGTTGCCCTCCAGCAAATTGTTGCTCGCGGAAAGCGCCGAGGAATGTCGGAGGGCGATACCGTTGGAATTGTTGGTAATTTTACTGTGGCTCAGATTGAGCACCGCCGTATCGTATACAGCAAGTCCATCGCCTTGACTATCAAGGATCTCGCTGTCGTAAACCTCGGCCTGGCTCGAACCGGCAAGCAGTACATTTTCAATCTGGCTACGGGCAATCTTCGACCACTGAGCAGTAAGTCTGGCGGAATCCACGAGCCGGATCCCGCTCCCTCCACTGTCCTGAACTTGACTGTTGAGCAGCCTGAGACCAGCCTCGTTCCAGAGACCGATACCTTCCTCGGAGCTTCCAGTTACCGAAGAACCAACCAGCACCAGTTCCGAATTTGCCCCGGCTACAATCCCGCTACCGCCGGCGTCTCTGAGTTCCAGCCCTATGAGGGTCAGATCTGCCCCCTCGACTAACGATAAGATGGGGGTTGCTGAGTTTTCCGGAGAGGAGATTCGAGAGCTTTTCTCTGTCGATCTAATGGTAAGATCTTTGTCTATCACGGCCTGCCCCTGGACCTTCTCGTCCTGCAGGACCAGAACCCCGCCGGGGGCCAGGCTGTCCACTGCGCTCTGAAAACTGGAATAGTCCTCCGGTGAGTAGGTAACTTTATCGGCTGTTGGTTTTGCCCGTCTTTCCCGCAAATCTCCCTTAAGATTACCCACTAAGTCGACAGAATTGTCGGCTATCCGGTTCCCCCTAAACTGAAGGCTCTGGTCCGAATGGTTTACGAGACCGATAGAGTTTCCCTCCACGACGCTATCTTCCAGGAGGGCTTGAACCGAGCTCTGGAAGAGTACGCCCGGCCCTTTATTGTCAGCAATGGAGGAGTTCTTTATCACGGCCCGGGAGGAATTCTCCATCCTCAGACCACCCTGCCGGTTGAGGGTCAGTTTTGAATCTCGAAATTCGATCCGGGCCTGTCCGAACACGGACAGGCCGTACTCCCCATTTGAAGAAATCTCGGTGTCGGAGATGGCCATCCGGGCCGAGTCGGACAGCGACAGCCCCTTCTTGTTATCCACAATACGGGAATCACAAACCTCAACTTGAGCCTTGTGGATCGCCCAGATTCCGTAACGGCTGTTGTTTTCGAGCGTGGTCTCCACCGCTTTAATCCGGGCCGAATCGATTACTGCCAGACCGTCTCGTCCGTTGGATTTTACAAGACAGCCGGACAAGGTCAGAGAAGAACTTCCAACTGCGGAAATTCCAGTGGGGCAGACCCCCTTATTTTCGTCGTCACAGAGTTTTCCCTCCGCATTCTCGAAGATCAGAGATTCGATAGTAACCGAGATCTCCGAGGGGCCAGCTTTTAACACCGGCTTCCACTTCTCCGCCCCGCTCACCTCAACCTTACTCTTCTCTTCGCCCTTTAAGAGCAGGGTTTTATCGATGACCAGGTTTTCCTCGTAATGGCCGTTTTTTACAAAAACGGTATCCCCGGTCTCAGCCGATTCAATGGCTGCTTGAATGGAATCAAATTCCGCATCGTTTTCGACGGAAACAGTCAGGGTATCCGCCGGGGCAGAAAAAGGAATGGACAACAGAACGAAAAACATCAGTAGCGAAAAGAGCACCGGTGTCAGCCAAAGATAGGGTTTTGATTTCATAATTCCCCCTTGGGGAAGCTCGATCCTTCTAATCCAGGTACCAAATAAATTTAACCTACATCCAAAAGTGAAACAAACCGGGAGTCACTGTGCAGGAGAATCTCGGAAAAGAATTCACCTTGGGGGTGGCACGTGACGTCCGAAACCTTCCGGCAAGTTGAATAACGAATACAGGCTTAGTAATTTCTTATACAGGATCCATAAGCTAAGCCAAGCTGGAACTTAACCCGGAATTGTTTCCCTCGGGGGGAGGAATGACGTTGGTTTCTTTTCTTCATACCGCAGATTGGCAGCTAGGACAAACCCTGAAAGCCCTCGAGCCCGCCAAAGCGGAAGAGCTGCGGGCCGCCCGGCTGGAAACGGTTGACTGTTTACTGCAGGTTGCGGAAGATCACGAAGTGGATTTTTTACTTTCCGCGGGCGATACTTTCGAATCCAACCAGGTGGATAGAAAGCTTTTGCAAAAGACCAGAAGGGTCTTGAAGGATCATCCCCACGTTCCGATCTACATCATTCCCGGCAATCACGACCCCCTCAGAGAAGATTATCCTTTCAACTCCGATATATTTGGAGATATCGACCAACACGTACACGTTTTAAGGGAAGAGAAACCGGTCGAAGTTTCCGGCTGTTCAGCAGTTATATATCCGGGAATCTGCACCAGGAAGCAAAGCTCCACAGACCCCCTGGGATGGATTCCCGTAGAGAATCAGAGGGAAAACATCCGGATCGGTCTGGCTCACGGGACCTGGCAGATTAAACCTGACCTCCCTGCCGATGAATACCCGATAGAAGAAAACGCGGCTTCCAGGCATAAGCTCGATTATCTGGCGCTGGGCCACTGGCACTCCACTAACTCCGGTCCCGCCGAGGCAGAGGGAAGAACTTACTATGCCGGTACTCCGGAACCAACGGGCTTCAAAGAAAAAGATAGCGGAAACGTCCTCCTGGTAGAGATTGAATCTCCAGGAGCCCGGCCCCGGGTCAACAAAATTCACGTTGGGAAATATCACTGGATCCAGCAGCGACCGAGATTAAGCGACCTGACTTCCGTCGAGAAATTCACGAACCAACTTTCCGCGGACAATCCCGAAAGTGATAGAACTTTGCTTAACATCCAACCTGAAGGAACTGTCCCCTTTGAAGTACAAGAAGCTTTCCGCAGAGCCCAGGAGGCCCTGGAAGATCAATACTACTTTGTGAAAGTAAGGAATAGCGAGCTGAATTTGGTTCCCAGCGAGGACGAAATCCAAGAACTTTCCTCGGGAACAGGTTGGCTGGCCCCGGCTGTCAAGTACCTGGAAAAACTGGCTGCGGAGGAAGTAAATTCTGCCCCGGAAAACTGGAAGATGGAAGAGGCACCGGGCCCAGAAGAGGCCCAGCGAGCCCTGGAGATAATCTACTCGGAACTCCGCAGAGAAGAGGAGCAAAATGCGGTTTAAGCACATTGCGATAACTAACTGGCGCGGCTTATACGACGCAGAGCTGGCTCTGGAATTGGACAAAGGGCTGAACGTGGTCGTAGGCCCCAATGAGTCTGGCAAGAGCACTTTACTGGAAGCAATCAGACTGGCCCTGACCACCAAGGCCTCATCTCAAAAGCAATCTCTACGACGGATCCAACCCTGGAATACCGATCTGAAACCTCATCTCGAACTGGAGTTTAGTGTCAATGATCGAGATTACCGTCTAACAAAAACCTATCTGAAGAGCTCAGACAACGCCTCCTTCGCGGAAAGGTTGGAGGACCGCAACTGGACCACAGTGGCTGAAGACGATGATGCTCATTCCCGCTTCCTGCACAACCTGGAGCTGAGAGAAGGAGAGGGTTTCTTCCGGACCCTCTGGGCCCCACAGGGAAAAAGCCTGTCCCTTGAAGTAACTGAGGGGTTGCAAGCCCGCATCGAAGAGGCCATCGGGGCTGCGACTTCGGAACTGGGAGACCAGATTCTGACTCGTGCTGTGGAAAAAGTAGGAAACCGAGAAAATGACGGGTGGTTGACCAGAAAACGAAGGAATCCCAGCAGCGGGTCCCCCTGGCAAGAAGCAGCCGACAAACTTTGTGAGCTGGAAGAGGAACTGGAGGAGTTGAAGGAGGAGAGAGAAAAACACCGCAGCCGGCTGAAAAAACTGGGAGAGCTGCGCGAAACAAGAGAATGCCTGAGAGAACAAATCCAGGAAAAACAGCGAGAGATCAAGCGTAAATCAGATCTGAAAAAGGAGTGGGATAACTACCGCCAATTAACAGAGGAAGCCCAGAAAGCGCGGGAGCGCTACAAGAG
>JBKGZS010000011.1:0-29288 GCA_046543285.1 Candidatus Acetothermia bacterium
GTATTACTCGACCACCAATCCAGCTGGTACTCTGTCAAAGATTCAATTCCCCACAAAGAGGTCAAAATATGGCAAATACTGAACAGAACCTTACTCTACAAAGCAGTATTTGGTACAAACCGGAAACTACCACTATCAGTTTTCCAGATGCGTGGAAAGTTCAAATTGCACATATGGCCGGGCACGAGAAACAAAAGCTCGCCGAAGATGATTTACGCAGCAAGATCCTTAACCAACCTATAGGAGCTAAAACAATAACGGAAGAGGCCTCGGGGGCCGATGATGCAGTCATTTTGTTTGACGACCTGACCCGTCCAACCCGGACCTCACGAATTGTTCCAGTAGTCCTGGATCAACTACATCAAGCCGGAGTTGCGGACGATTCAATTGGCTTCGTAATGGCTCAGGGGGCCCACAGGGCCCACATGAGATATGACTACGAGCAGAAATTAGGCAAATCCATCATCCAGCAATACCCGGTCTACAGCCATAACCCATTTCAAACGGGCCTTCGCCTGGGTTACACAGACTCGGGCACCCTCGTCGAAATCAACCCCGAAGTAATGAATTACGACTTCAAAATCGGAATTGGGGGCATCATCCCCCATGCACAAATGGGATACGGCGGTGGGGGCAAAATCATACTTCCCGGCGTAGCTTCCATCGAGACGATCAGGCAAAATCACTATCTATCCATAAATCCTCAGGGGGAAACCAGGGAAAATGCGGGCTGGGGATGCTATAGGTCTAACGAACACAGAAAAGACGTAGAGCAAGCTGCGAGAATGGCCAACCTCGATTATAAGATAGACGCCTTTTTTAATTATCAAGGTGAGATGGTAGATATCTTCGCCGGTGATCCAATCGAGGAACACCATCAGGGATCTGCAGAAGCCAAAAATCACTACAAGACAACAGCTGGGGAAAACGCAGAACTTGTCATCGCAAATACTTGCTGCAAAGCCACCGAGGCGGGCCTAGCAGTTCAACAGGCCGCGAAATCCCTGCCCGAAACCGGGGGAACTTTGATAATAGTTGAAAACTCCCGGCAGGGTTTAGCCCCTCACTATTTGTACGGCAGATGGGGCTGCAAGGAAGTTGGAGGAATTGACTGGACCCCCAACAACTCTCTACCAGAAAAAGTGGAGAAGCTCATCGTCTACAGCAAGTACGTAGATAAAGGCCAAGACTGGTGGTTTGGCCCTGCCGACCAGGTAGAGTGGATGCAAGACTGGGATGATATTGTCGAGGAAGTAGGAGCGGATCAGAAAGAAGTCGTGGTATATCCCGACGCAACTATTCAACTTATATCGTGAAAACAGGGCTTTTCCAGACCCTGAAAATTGGTAGGCTCAGCGGGAAGAAGTTCACTTAAACAATGGCATTTACAGGCCCCTGAAATTGCCACCCTTCAGCGAAACCACCTAATCCTCGGCGCCCCGGACAGATTTGACGGCTTTTAGCAGTATTTGATCGGAGCCGAAGCCTCCTGCCTTCGTTATGATTTTAAAGGGGAATTGTCTAGGGGCAGAGGCGACGGGTATCAGGGGCTCGAGCTCGCCAATAATCTGAAGTTCTCTAATTTTCAGCGCCCGGAGTACTGCCGTAGCAGTTTCCCCACCGGTTAAAATGAGACCGGATATTTCTCCGTGATGGATCTGGATCAACTGTCCCATCATTATTCCCAGACCCTTCTCGACCTGCTTCATCTGGCTATCAGGCAGCTGCACAAAATCTGAGGGCGTGCTGAGAGCCACGTTGTGGCCTTTTTGCAAACTGAAATGTAAACTTTCCATTTTTGAACTGGGTTTTCCCCGGCCAATATCTATCAGGTCTTCCAGGGAAATCTCGAAAGGTTTTAAGTCAGTTTCACTCTTACCCAACAGCTGAAGCTGTCTCCGAGCGATCGTGTTCAAAGAGCCACAGACAACTAATGCAGGGTCGCTGGATGGTTCAAAGCCTACTATATTTGGTTCATAAGCTCCTAGTAGGGCCTGGAAGAGGCCGGCAATCCCTGCCATCAACAGTTTACAAGGCGTGGAGTAGCTAGCGGAAGCAATTACTTCCAAATCTCGCTTTTCAGCTGCATCCATCACTATTACGTTTGCCCCATTCTCTATTAACTCCCCCATTCTAGCCGCAGCTCGATCGGGGCCTTTTTCGATAACTGAAAGCTCAACCAGCCCCGGTTTGAGGTTCTCGGATTTTGCAGTAAAGTATTGATAAATATTAGACCGATCAACCCCGTCATTTATTCGATTAGCGTAATCGGTCCGCTCCAGAGGTCTTCCATCCACCAAATGATAGCCCCCTACCGTCTGGCGGCCCATTCCAGGAAAGGCAGGAGCAAAAATCACGGCGTCAAAGAATTCACTTTCCACCAAACCTTCGATTTCCGCAATAAAATTGCCCCTCAGAGTAGAATCGACTTTCAGGTACTTGAGGTTTTGAGTTATTTCTCTGAATTCGGAAAACCACTTGATCGTTTCATAGGCTTTCACTGGGGCTAAACTCCTCAATTCGAGGTCCAGAACCATCGACGTCTTCCCATTCAGACCTGAGCAAGCTTCCCTGGGGGGATTTATCATCAACTTGGGGAACACTCCCTCCCTCGCTAACAAGGCAACGATCTCCCCTGAGCCAGTCAGGTCATCAGCAATTACTACTCCAGAATCTTTATCGTCAAAAATTGTGTTTCTCTCCGTGTGCCGCAGCAGAATACAGTCTATTGCTTGCCAGAGGCGAACTTTGCCGCAAGCTTTATGGCCTCGATCAAACTATCGGGCAAGGCACGTCCCTCTCCCGCCTTGCCGAAAGCTGTACCGTGATCAACGGAAGTTCTAATTATGGGAAGGCCCAGGGTAACGTTTACCCCGCTGACCCCCACCCACTGTCGCTCGCTTTGGTTCCAGGTGAAGCCAGCTAATTTTGCGGGTATGTGACCCTGATCATGATACATCGCGACGGCTACTTCGAACCTACCTCCTTTGGTTTTGGCGAAAATGGTATCAGGAGGAATGGGTCCTTCCGCGTTCATCCCCCGGCCGCGGGATTTTTCAATTGCAGGAATGATCTCTTGGTCCTCTTCGGTCCCGAATAATCCTCCCTCCCCAGCATGAGGGTTCAAGCCTGCCACACCGATCCGGGGATCCGAGATACCGAGATCCAGCATAGCCCTGTGGGCTGCTTTTATCACCTGATAAACCCTATCAGTTTTAACCTTATCACAGGCCTCTCTCAAGGCCACGTGAGTGCTGACATGAACAACTCTGAAGTCTTGCTTGACCAACATCATCGCCACTTCGCCCGCCCCCGTCTTGTCCTGATACATCTCCGTATGACCCGGATAAGGGGAACCAGCTCTGGCAATGGCTTCTTTGTGGATGGGGTTGGTCACTGTGGCGTCGATGACTCCTTTTATGGCCAGATCGATGGCCTTTTGAATGTATTCCAGAGCTGCCTGCCCGGCCATTTTGCTAATCTGCCCATGGGCCAACCAGTTCAGATCAACGTTATCAAGATCCATCACGTCGATATCTCCCAACGCAAAGCTTGCTTCGGAAGGGTCTTTTATTACATGGAGCCCAAGACCCACTCCCGCTATTTCTACACCCTGTTCCAGGGCATCTGCGTCACCAATCAAGAAGGGCCGACAGATCCGATAAATTTCTTCAACTGCGAGCGCTTTGGCTGCAATTTCCGGGCCGATCCCAGCAGGATCGCCCATTGTAATTCCAATTATCGGTTTTACCATATATCCTCCGCTGATAGGGGGTCAAAAATTTGTAATTCAGGCTGAAATCCTCACCGTTCTGACAGAGTTTCAGTTGGCCAACATCAATATCTAGTTCGACAAGCTCACTTTGCCGGTGCCCTCGAGGACATCTTATCTTCCTCCAGGATAGCACCTCGCCACCTCGCGGTATTCAGGCACCTAATATCCTGGAGCTTTGCAATTGCCATTTATCGTAAGAAAGCGGCAGAACTCGTTCGGTATTTCCATAATATTGTTTGCTTTTACCTTCAACAAGTCTTTTGGAGAACAAATCAAGAGAGCTTTTGCAAAGACCGGGTCGAGAAATAGGTCCTTTGGAAAACGAACGGAAATTGCTAAACTGTGAGATGTTTTGTAGAGGTGGAAAGTAATCGCCTCTGGATCTGGCTAAATTGGAGGTATCCAGGATGCAAACACAAATTGACTGGTCACCGGAAATTTTTAGCAAGTTCAGCTATCCCGGAGAATTGAAGATTAGCCCTGACGGCAAGTGGGTCGCTTATACTTTGAAACGAGTAAACCTTGAAGAGGACGACTACCGACAATCCATAAACCTGAGGAGAATCGAGGGAGAGGACAGGTTTAACCTAGAAGAAGGGAGCCATGGACCGACTTTTTCGCCGGACGGTAGAAGGTTATTGTATCTGAAAGATGAGGACGAATCGGAACAAGCCGAGGTTCGGCTGCTGGATTTGGGTACCTTAAATTCTCATTCATTGCTAAAGGTCAAAAATCCTCTGACCCTAAACTGGGACGAAGAGGGCCGGAAAATTGCGCTTCTCTCCCGGAAGGGGCGGGCTGACGACCATCTGTATCTGGAAGAGGAGATGCCGGTCTGGTTCGATCAACACGGCTACTGGGACAGCGACAAATACAAATTGGAGATACTTGATGCCCAGAGTGGATCCTCACTGGCAAAACACGAAGAACGAAGAGTGGTCACGGCCCTCTGGCATCGCGGAGAAGTTTTCTATGCCCGTGCCAGACGACGAGGAGATTACTTTATCTATTACGACATTTTCTCCTGGAATGGTTCGAAGACCCAGAAGGTCCTGGAGGACGTTTCGTTGCTACCTGCCCGTTCTGACTCACAGGGCCTATTGATGAGCGGTCGTCCCCACAAAGAGAACCACACCCAGCACGATTACGTCTACCTGTGGAACGGTTCGGAAATCGAGCCATTGACCGAGAAGTACGGCCTTAACAATACCTTTGGCATCAACACCGACATCTGGGGACTGGGGATACCGAATTTAGGTCCGAAGAGCGACAGTCAGAACCGGACCTATTTCGTCACTAACGATGCTGGAACCACGAAAGTTGAGCGGTTGATCGAAGGGGATAAAGAGACCCTTATCGGGGGAGAACAGGTCCTTACCGAGTTTGACGTAAGCGACAAAGGTCGGATGGTATATATCCCTCTTACCAGTGACAAGTTACCAGAAATATTCACCTGGAATGAGGGTTCCTCCCACCAACTTACCAATCATAATCAAGGGGTTGCAGAAGGTCTCGATCTCAGAAGGTCAACTCATATTACCTACAGTAGTTTTGACGATGAGCAGATCGACGCCTGGTACTACAGTCCCGAGGTCGAGGAGAGTGCTCCGCTGGTGGTTTTCGTCCACGGCGGGCCTAAAGGAGCTTACGGTTACGTTCCCTATTATTTGAGCCAAATTCTGGCCGACCGCGGGATGTACGTTCTGCACGTAAACCCCAGGGGCAGTAACACTTATAGCGAAGATTTTGCCGAAGAAGTTCTGGGCGACCCCGGCGGAGGCGATTTCCAGGACATTTTGCAAGGGATAGGTAAATTAATCGATATAGAAGAAATAGACCGGAACAGAGTGGGAATAACAGGCATCAGCTACGGCGGGTTTATGACTAACTGGGCGATAACTCATTCAGATCTCTTCTCGGCCGCCGTCAGCGAAAACGGTATATCGAACTGGTTTTCCAGCTATTCTTTCTCGGATATCGGCTTCTGGTTCGACCGGGAACTGATCGGGGAAAATCCCTTTGAGGACCGCTCCTATCGGGATCGAAGCCCCATCTTTTCTGCGCCCGAGGTGGAAACGCCAACCCTGTTCATCCACAGCCGGGAAGACTATCGCTGTCCGATGGACCAGTCCATCGGCTTTCATCACGCGCTCCGGGATCTGGGCAAAGAATCATATCTGGCTCTGTTCAAAAAGGGCCCACACGGGCACAGTCGAACCGGTTCTCCTAAGCACCGGTTAAAAAGGTACAAGCTGATAGTGGAATTCTTTATCTCTAAACTGGTCGAAGAAGAAAGATTCGACATTGAACAGGTTCTTGAAACCTAACTTTTGGACCAAAGAACTATGAAAAGATTATGAACGGAAATTAAGGTGCTTTTATATCCTACTTCCAGTCGCAATGACCTTGATGCTCATAAGTTCTCTCAATCAGGGTGGCAGTGAAGCCGGGCCGTGGATTTCGCCTCTTCGCGGGTTGCAAACAAGGGGACCGTTTAAGATAATATACTCCCGAGAATGGGACAAAGTAGCTGGACGCTCCCAGGGTATTGACCTTATTGATCGGATATTTGACATGAAGAAAATTTAATTTTAAATAGTCCCCATCGTCTAGTGGCCTAGGATACTGGGTTTTCATCCCAGCGACAGGGGTTCGAATCCCCTTGGGGACGGAAAAATTTATCCGACGGGTAAAGTCGACGAGGACTTGAGTCGGAGCGGATATTCGGTTAAAATGGGCGAGTAGCTCAGTGGAAGAGCACCTGGCTTACATCCAGGAGGTCATAGGTTCGAGTCCTATCTCGCCCACCAGATACCCGGGGACGTGGTCCAGCCTGGCCCAAGACGCTTGATTGTCACTCAAGAGATCGCCGGTTCAAATCCGGTCGTCCCCGCCAGGTTGTTTTCTGGATCGACCAATCCGTGCCGAGGTAGCTCAGGTGGTAGAGCACCGCCCTGAAAAGGCGGGTGTCCCCAGTTCGACTCTGGGCCTCGGCACCATTTTTTTACTTCTCCTCTTTATTTCTCCTCCGAGAGAAAGTTTGCTCTCCAGCTCTATGTACCCAACCTCTATTTCTGATTGAGAACCGACTCCCCATTTCCGGGCCAGTCTGGGTCTAGCCACCTGTGGAAAACCTTGTGGAAAACTAGCGGAAATCGGCAAAGAGAACCTGTTTTTTGGAAATACTCTTTAAATACCGCAATATTAGAGCACTAAAATGGTGTCTTGCAGGAGCTTTTCAGGTATTCCACATCTTTTCCACAGTATTTTCCACAACCGAAAACTTAGTTTCAAACTGCTTTTTCATAGTTTTCCACATTTCAACCTATCTGAAGGTGATTTTTAGCCATCAAATAGTAGACAAAGGTCGGGTCCAGAGGAGGCTGGTTGTGGAAAACCCTGTGGAAAGACTCTGGAAAACTAAGAAAACTATTGCTCATACTGTGGAAAAATTATGTCGAAAACTCTCGATAGAAGCTTTCCACATTTTTATCAACAGTCAAGAGGAATAATCAACAGGATTTCCACAACAGTTTACACAGGAGTAAAGCCCCTCCACAACACTCCAGCGATAGGTTTTCAACAACAATACCGCTTTCCTACAACTACTACTATTTATAATTATTTTTTAAAAACTGTAGTAGTACTGTACAAAGGGGTGCAGTAAGGGCGAGTTTTCATTACCATTTTCCCGAATTAGGCTAGAATGTTGATCGAAGGAGGTCGATGATACAGTGGAGATTTTTGTCGATACGGCCAATCTCAAAGAGATTCAAGAAGCATATTCCTGGGGTATCGTTGACGGAGTTACTACAAACCCTTCCCTGATCAAGCAGGCAGTAGATTCTCACTCGGAGATCGAGATGAACGAATACATAAAAGAAATTTGCGGGATCGTGGAAGGTCCAGTGAGTTTGGAAGTTATCGGCACTACCAAGGAAGAGATGGTTGAGCAGGCGCAATATCTTTACGAAACTTTTAATCCGGTCAATGACAACGTGGTGGTCAAAATTCCGGTAAACCCCCACTCTCCGGAAACCCCGGGAGGCAAATATGAAGGTTTGCAGGCCCTCAGAAAACTTGCCGCTCAGGGCATCCCGACCAACACCACGCTGATCATGAAACCGGAGCAAGCTCTGCTGGCAGCCAAAGCGGGTACGCAATACGTAAGCCCTTTCGCAGGCAGGATAGATGACTATATCCGCTCTCGGATTGGACTCAGGAGGGGGGAAGACTACGCCAAAGGAGCCTACCACGATGCCAGTTGGCTCGCAGAAGCCAACGACATCAGCCTTTACCATGAGTATGAAGAACGTTTTGGGGATCAAATTGGCGATCTTTACACTGACGAGGAGTTGCTCTCAGCCCGTTCTCGGATAGGGGATCACGGTATAGTGAGCGGTGTCGATTTAGTTCGTTCTGTAAAAACTATCCTGGACCATTATCAGTACGGGACAAAAGTACTTGCCGCGAGCCTCAGGAATTCTCGGCAGGTTCGGGAGGTTGCAGAAATGGGCGTCGATGTGGCGACAGTACCGTTTACAGTCATTGAGCAAATGCTGGAACATTACAAAACCCAGCAGGGTTTGATGTCCTTTACGGAGGACGTGGTCCCTGAATACCGGAGTCTTTTTGAAGGCTAACCATTCACCCTTTAAAAAGATTGTGTCTGCAGCGGACCTAGAGTAAAAGCGGCAGTGAGGGGTTGGCGATGAAGATTGAGATTATGGCCGATACCCTTTGAATATATAGGTTCTACTATTTTTTGACAAACACGGCTAATTGATCCTATAAAAGAATACCTCATTCCAGATGAACTTTGGTTTAGGGAGGGTGCCCGGTAACGGGTACAGTCACCTCAAAGGGGGTAACCTCGATCTATTTCTAGCTGCAGCTGATCTGTAAGGGGGGGAGCGATGGGGAAAGATCTACCCTGCTTTTCCTGCCAAAAGGGGGCCCTGGCTACACCCAGGAGTATGCAGAATCTGGTAGATCACGTAAGCTTTATCCACCTAGCACCCGGTGAAGCCATTCACTCCCTGTCCGACGAGGACGACAATTATCACTTTGTCTGTAAGGGGATGGTCAAGAAAGGAACCAGAGACGCCTCCGGAAACAGATTTGTATTTCAAATTATCAACGAAGGGGAGTTGGTTGAGAAACCTTTTTTTCTCCAGGATCCTGGAGGTCAAGAGGACCATCTCTTGCTTGACGAACTCTATGTGAAATCCCTGACCGCGGCGCGGATGGGGGTGCTGCCCAAATTTGTCGTAAGGGAGGCGATGAAATACGATCATGAGGCAGTTCTTCGCCTGGGGAAAGAGATATGTTCTGAATTGAGATTCCAATTGGAGAAATCAGCTGCCAAGAGCCTGGGGGGAGCCAGGAAAGGACTGCTGTGGCTTCTCCTGCAACCCCGATTTTCAACTGACAAGCACCAGGCAGATGAAGGAGGCTACTTGGTGAAATTGAAGGGAGCTACAATCGCGGACTTGTTGGGTTACAGCAGGGAGACCGTTGCCCGGCACATCAGCAGGTTGAAGGAATCCGGGGTGGTTTCGTCTCATAGAGGGGGTGTGAGAGTCGAGGACCGAGAGGCCTTAAAATCGTTCTTTGAATCTTGCTGAGCTGTCGGCCGAAGAAAAATAGTTAGCCGATCAGCTCTTCTGTTAGAAATTGACGGCAGTGGAAGCTCGAAAAGCATTTATTCCATTCTGAGGATCTATTTCCAGACCTCCTCCCACTTCGAGGTTCTCGGACAGGTCGTGCTGGAAAGTTCCTGTAAGCAGGCTGAAGTCGAAAAAGTTTGCCTCGTTGCCTTCCCCGAAATATAAATCGATGGCGAAGGAAGAGTCCGCGGAGCCGCCGTCAAAACTGAAAATCATCTCGTAGTTCGTTTCCAGGTAAGGGCTGAAATCCGCCGGCTGAGAACCCATTTCCGAAAGATCGAAGTTTTTTGTGACCTGGGATTCGCTTAGATCTTCAAGCTGCTGAGGTAAATCGAAACGGTAATCCAGAGCGTGTAAATCCATGTGATCCTCATCTTTTCTTTTGTAAAGTCCTCCCTGCAGCGCGGCAATCCCATTCATGGTTAGAGGCCCGAGATCACTTTCAACCAGCTTCAGTCCAACCGGGGAAAAGAATCTGGTATTATTCCCGGAATCTTCAAGTTCAACTTTCATTTCAACGCATCCCCATTCCGTATTCAGACCCGGGCTTAATGAGACATCTTTGGACTTGGGCTGGAACAAAACGCTGGTTTCCAACTCCAGTGGGAGGTTAGTGGAGTCAATCTCGAAAGTCGATCGGTTATATTCGAAACCTCCCTCCCCGCTAATTTTTGTTTCATTGGCGAATTTTAAAGACCCTATTTTGAGGTTTTTTAGAATAGCTTTGGTTCCCTGATAGCCCTTACCTGTAAGCAAGTAACCGCTTCCCGACGTAGTTGCACTTTCAAATCCAGCAAGCTCCAGTGGGTTTTCCTGCATTCCGAACCAGTTTTCGATTGTAACTGCAATTCCGCTGAATTTGGTTCCGCTTAGGGCCAGCTCGAGGCCCGATTGGTATTGTTCTGTACGCGGTCTTTTCCCCAGCAGAAAAGTACCCTTGTAGGAAAAACCGCTGTAGTTGACCATCAAGTTGCAGAGCCAGTATTCTAGAGCCCGGTTGGAGTCCCCTTCGAACAGCATCTGGGAACTTCCACCCCAGGTTCCTATAGAGTAATCTTCTCCGAAATCCTGCGCGTGGTAGGTATCAAGCAGCAGTTGTTGATCGCCTACCTTCTCCGAGGATTGGTTCTGGAGTCGGTGGGGTAGAGAAAGTTTTCCTCTCCACGCAGAGCCGTTTTCCGCCAGGCGGGTATAAGGCCAGTAGAGAATGGTAGCCATGCGACTGGGAGAGTCTTCGATTTCTCCGGTTACGTACTGGCTGGACAAGCTGAGAGTTGTCCCCTCGAACGATAGCGAGTCGTCCTGGCCGAGGTGGAAATACAGTTCGTTTTTGAATTCCAGATCCCAACTACCGAAACCGGGAACGGTTATTATGCTTAGAACCAGCAGAACTGTGAGAGGGATCAGGTGTTGAGGAGTGAAATTACAAGAAATAATCCCTTGATCCTTTTTCGGCGCGGCAGGGATGAATTGCCAGCTATTCATAACGCAAAGCCTCCACAGGCTGAAGTCTTGCGGCCTGTCTCGCGGGAAAAACTCCTGACAGAGCCCCTAGTACGAAAGAGAAAGCTACAGCTCCAAATATGATCTGAGGCGCAAAAGAGGGAGCGAAAGGCGTAGGGAGGGCCTGGCTGATAAATTGGCCTGCGATGCTGCTTAAACCCATTCCCAGACCGGCTCCGATAACCCCTCCAATCAAACCCATCAATCCGGACTCGATAAGAAACAGGATCAATATATTTGAGTTCTTAGCTCCCACGGCTTTCATTATTCCGATTTCTCTAGTTCTTTCCAGTACCGAAGTGTACATGGTATTCATTACCCCGACTCCGCCTACCAGAAGCGATATTCCTGCTATTCCGGCCAATACGAGCTGGACGTTGGAAAGTACTCTGTTAACTCTTTCGCTAATTTCTTCCGTGGTTACGGTAGTCACCGGTGTATCTTGAGCGCTGTAGGTTGTTTCGATCCGATCTGCTATCAAGGATACGTCGCCCCCGTCTTCGACTTTTACCAGACCCGTGGTGGCTCGGCCTTCTTTGCCGTAAAGATCGTAAGCGGCGTTGATGGGGACAAATAACCCGTTGTTAACACTTCCATAGGGACTGAAATTGCTGCCTCCATCTCCTACTTCCTCTAAAATTCCGATTACTTCGAAGGTTTGGCCTTCTATTTGAATGGAATCTCCGGCGTTTACTACCAGATCTCTTGCAACCTGCTGTCCCAGCAGGATTTGATTCTTCTCCGGGTTTTCGAAATCAAGCTGCGATCCCTGATCTAGGGGAAAAGTTTCGAAGTACTCCTCGAACTCCGAGGTGACGTTTCGGCTAATTCCGGTAACTTTTAGAAATGCCTGGCCGTCCAACCCTTCAGAGTTTATCAGAGCTGTTTCGGTGCGAATGGAGCCAACTGTTTCTACCCCTTCAATGCTCTCCAGGAGGTCGGGGTCGAGGTAGGAGTCAGAGTCGCTTCTGGAACCTCCGAAGCCTCTCCTCGACTCAAATTCTCCCGGCAGGACTGTTATTGTATTAAAGCCGACCGCCTCAAATTCTGCCATGATCGATTGTTGAAAACCCTGACCGATGGAAATGAGGGCTACTATGGCCGTAATTCCGATGACTATGCCAATTATCGTCAACCAAGATCGTAACTTTCTGTGCCGGATGGAATCCAGAGCCAGCTGAAAATAATCAACTATCATTTGCTATCCTCGTGTCTTCCGGATCTTCTGTTATCCTCCCATCTATCATGTGAATTTTCTCCCGGGCATATTCGGCGTCTCGTGGGTTGTGGGTTACCAGTACTACGGTGACTCCCCGTTTCTCGTTCAATTCCTGAAGAATGTTCATAATCTGGGCTCCGGTTTTAGAGTCCAGGTTTCCTGTGGGTTCGTCAGCCAGGATGATTTCCGGATCGTTAACCAGTGCCCTCGCAATGGCTACCCTCTGGCGTTCTCCGCCAGAAAGTTGTGAAGGGTAATGGGAGGCACGATCTTCTAATCCGACCTGGTCGAGCAAACTCTTTGCCTGCCTTTCCCGTTCCCGGCGAGGTACTTCCTGAAAGGTCATGGGTAACTTGACGTTTTCCAGAGCGGACAGAGTGGGGATGATATTGAAGGTTTGGAAGACGAAACCCACCTTCTTTCCCCGGATTTCAGCCAGCCGGGACTCCGATTGATCAGCCAGCTCAGTTCCGTCCAGGGAGATACTTCCCTGGTCCGGCACGTCCAGGGCACCGATCATATTCATCAAAGTGCTTTTTCCGGATCCGGAGGGCCCCACAATGGCCACGAAATCCCCGTCTTCAAGGGTCAGTGAAAGGTCACGAATGGCCCTTACTGTTGTAGAGCCGGTTTTATAGTTACGGGAGACGTTTTTCAGTACGATCATCAGAGCCTACTGCGATCGTTCGAAGTTGGTCAACTGCACTCTGGTGGTGACTTCCCCACCTTTTTCGACCTCCAGCAAGGGAGGAAAGACCAGCATGTCTCTGATCTTTCGGTCGACAAAGCCAATTGTAACTCTCTGGTCAGGATAATTGGGGTGCACAAAGGTGCCGATCACTGTCCTAACTTCCGCAATATCCTGTGCTTCGCCAGTCTTCAACCGAGCGCCGTCAGGCAACACGTAATCTTCGTTTTCCTCAATATCTAGATCCCGTTCGTCAATTACGGACAGGGGGCTGAGGTCGATGTTGCCTCCGCCTCCTTCCTCGTAACGAGCATCTGCGCCCCCGGCCGCCCCCGAGGGCCCAAAGGCCGAGGAAACATCCCCTCTCTTGCGGCCCGGGCTTTCCACTTCTTCTAGTACGTCAAAGTTATCGCCATCTGCTATAACCTCGAGACTGTAAGATCTCGAAGGCTTGTCCGTATCGGGTTCTTCGAAAAGGTATGCCTGAAGCGAGCTCCCACCGGGATAGTCTTCTATTCCGAAAATTCCGCTGCTTGCGGGAGGGGCAACGGCAAAAAGGAAAAACAAGGTCGACAAACCCAACAATACAGTTTTCAGCCTCTCCGTTCGTTTAGTCACTTATATCCTCCTCCTGGCTGCTACAAATTTCGCTTGGGGAGAACAGATTGGTTTCGCCGAACTCCCGTTGAATCTTTTGAAGCAATGAGTTGAATTCTTCTTTCCCTTCCAGATGTCGGTAGGCGTGCAACAGCCCCAGAATCATGTCCGCAAAATCGGGAGCTTTGTCTGCTTTCCATCTGCGCCCTTCTTGGAGTTTTTCCCTGCCCTTTTCCGTAAGGCGGTAGTACTGACGATCACCGTCTCGGTCGAGGTTGGCGGGCTCTATGACCCCTTTTTGCTCCAACCTGTCCAGACATCCGTAGACAGTTCCGTAACTGGGATCCCAGTGATTTCCCGATATTTCCTGGGCCTTTTGAATGATTTCGTACCCGTATGTGGGTCCCTTTTCCATCATTTCCATAATCATCAACGGTACAAATCCATGTGAATGCCGCTTGAACATATTTTCACCTTTCGTACCGTAATATTACACTACGTAACATAAGCGATCAACAAACCTTTGGAGTTTTAAGGTGAGCTCCTGGACCAGTGAAGTTTTCAACTAGGGGATTTAAACACAGTGGGAAAGATTGTATCGTCTGAAGGTTGGTTTCAAGGCGATCTTTCTGGAGGAGGGAGTTTTCGGGATCGGCTGCTCTAGTGATTGCCCAGAGGTTCGTGGATGGTGCCCCCGCCCAGAACTTCCTCTCCCTGGTACAAAACGGCTATCTGGCCCGGGGTCACTGCTTTTTGGGGTCGATCGAAGCTGACTTTAATTCTCTTTCCGCCGAGGTTTTCCGCCGTGGCGGAGAAAGGGGGGGACTGATACCGAATTTTAACCTGGACTTTTTGTCTCAGGGGGCCGGGATCACTGATCCATTGACAATCCCTGGCCAAGAGACCCTCGGAATATAACTCTTCTTCAGGGCCAACTATAATCCTGTTGTTTTCTGAGTCCAGGGTTAAAACGTACATTGCTTCATTTGTTTCCAGGCCCAGTCCTCTTCGTTGACCGATCGTATAATTAGAAAGTCCTTGATGTTTCCCCAGAATGTTTCCTTCGGTGTCGACGAACTCCCCCGCCTCGATCTTTTGTCCTGTCACCTGTTCGATGACCTGGCGATAGTCTTCCGAAGAGGATACAAAACAGAGATCTTGACTTTCTGCAACTTCCGCGGAGACCAGTCCATGGTCCCTGGCGATGCCATAAATCTCCTCTTTACGAAAATCTCCGATGGGAAACAGTGCCTGTGAAAGTTCGTCTTGGCCCAGGCTGTAGAGGAAATAGGATTGATCCTTTACTCCATCTTTCCCTCTGAGCAGACGATAGGTGTCCCCTTCTTCGGCTTTCCTGACGTGGTGTCCGGTCGCGAAGAAATCGAAACCAGCCTGCTTTGCCTGGTTCATAACGTAGTCGAACCTGATATATCTGTTGCATAGTGCACAGGGATTTGGTGTGCGACCGCTCAGATAATCCTGAACTGTAGGTTCGAACACCTCTCGTTTGAACCTTTCGCCGATATCAGTGCGGTAGTGGTCGATACCCAATTGATCGGCTACCAATCTGGCGTGGTCGAAGGAGCAGCAGGCATTGTTTTTGCCCCGGTATTCTGGCGATCCAGAGTAATTCCAGAGCCAGAAGGTTACGCCTACAACTGCGTAACCTCGCTCTTTCAACAGCAAAGCTGCCACTGAAGAATCTACACCCCCGCTTATGCCCACCATCACCGTATCTTTAGTTGTCTGCGGGGGTGAGATTTCCGCTACTTCTGTCGTCGCTTGATCTTCGTTATCTGCGAGCATCTCTAATTTCCGATTGTGACTATTTACTCACCAACAATAGATTAATCTGCCATGTTATTTATCTCAACGGGATCCAAGCCCTTCCAGTGATTGGCAATCACCAATCACTGGAAGGGGAGTTGTGCTTAGTGTGGCTAGCAGAGTCCAATTTTGCATAATAGGTCTTCCCGTTTTTCTTTGGTAGAGCCTCTTCCGTTTCGGATCTCTCTTAGTGCATCAATCCTACAAGATCTGCTCTGACAGCGTCTTTCTCTTTCCGTCGCCTGAACTATTTTATCTATTTGAGGATTGTTATACATTTCGATCACTCCTTAATTAGTATTGACAATCATGTTCAATAACATAATAGTGCTCGGAGCTACCTTTGTCAACCCCGAAGCGGACTTATCCGGATCGACCCCGTGTTTATTGAGTAAACCTCGGTGTCACCTGCTGTTGCGGCGTTTAAAATAGAGGAGAACAGTAGGTGGTGTGTGTTCAATCGAAACCTTAAAATATCCTCGTTGCTGGAGAGTGATGGCGATTTTCTGCTTCTGGGCCAGGATACAGGATAGCGCTACTATACTGTTTCCTGATTAGAAGCGAACTTCCCAGTTGCTCGAATTAGGGACTTTCTGGTGAACAAGTTTGAATCCGTCTTTAAATCTTCTAAAACTTGATCTCACTTAGTTTTTCGACAAGAGGTGTCTAAAATGGTCAATATTCCTGCAGACGAGGAAAATTTGGGAGAAGAATTCGAGTACGATTCTTCTTTGAAGAAGAGCGAACTCATCTCTTTTTTGGAAGAACTGGTACAGCAATTGAAAGCGGAAGACAAAGTCACTGTGTCAATATTGGGTGCGCAGGCGTCGATGTCCTTCAGGGAACCCATAGACCTGGAAGTGGAGTGTGAATATACTAAAGGTGGCAACAGAAAGCTGGAAGTAGAGATCGAATTTCACGAGCAGGCTTGAGCATATTCTCCCGGGCCCCTTACCGGGCCCGGGTGCAGTAATAAATTACCCGACGCGCCCGGTGATGTATTTCTCGGTGGTTTCTTTTTCAGGTTTTTCGAAAATGTCTTCGGTATTTCCCATCTCAATCAGTTCGCCCATCCATAACACGGCGGTGATGTCGGAAATCCGAGCTGCCTGCTGCATGTTATGTGTCACGATCAAAACCGTATACTCTTCGCTGAGTTTACGAATTAAATCCTCTATCCTGCCTGCGGATATGGGGTCTAGAGAGGAAGTGGGTTCGTCCATAAGAATAATTTCTGGCTGATTGGCCAGACACCTGGCGATACATAGCCGCTGCTGCTGCCCCCCGCTCAGATCGTAAGCGGATTTGTGGAGGAAATCTCGCACTTCATCCCAGAGCGCGGCCTGTCGAAGACTGTGCTCGACTACCTCGTCCATGGGCCTACCGTCCAGCAAACTCTTCTCTTCTGTCCGGGTGAACAGATTTTTCAGATCTCGCAGAGGAGACTGGTTGCCGTTTTGCATCTGGTGCCCCAAGGCCCGGGGGCCGAAGGCTACATTATCGTAAATACTTTTGGGAAAGGGATTTGGTTTTTGAAATACCTGTCCAACCTTCGTCCTCAGCTGGCTTACGTCGATATCGGAAGAGTAGATTTCCTGGCCGTCGAGATATATTTCTCCTTCTACCCTACACTGGTCGATCAAATCGTTCATTCGATTAATAGAGCGGAGCAGGGTCGATTTTCCGCAGCCCGAAGGGCCAATTAAAGCCGTCACCTCACCCCGGGAGATGGAAAGGGTTACGTCTTTGATGGCCTGCTCCTCCCCGTAGTAAACGTTTAAGTCTATGATTTCTATTGCCGGATTTCCTTCCGCCCTCATATCTACTCCTCCAGGTTAAATTCGAATAATCCAGTCTCAATTAGATTGCGTTCAGCGATTAACCTCTTCTCATTTCAAGTCTAACCAATCTGTTTGCAACTACCAACCTCTGCGCGCCCTGTAGTAAGACCGAATTATTATCCCCATCAGGAAAAATAATGACACTACGATCAATAAAACCAGGGCCGTTCCCCAGGCCTCCTGTATGCTCCCCCCTACTCCGGCTTCGTAAATGGCGTACAGGTGGTACGGCAGGGCATCGACTTCCTGGAACACTTGCTCAATATGGAAGTAGGGCGGGGAGCTGGAAAAGAATTTTGGGGAACCGACCTGTGAAGCTACCGCGATCAGCATTATCGGGGCTGTTTCTCCCGCTATTCGACCGACCCCCAATAAAATGCCTGTCGTTATGCCCGGTACCGAGGAGGGAAGGACCACTTTTTTGATGGTCCACCACTTGCTCGAACCCAGGGCCAGGCTGGCCCGGCGGAAATCGTCGGGTATGGACTCCAGGGCCTCCGTGGTGGTGGCGATGGTCAAAGGTAATAGCATGGCCCCGAGAATCAGTTGTCCGGCCAGCAGGGTAGAGTGGCCGGTCAGACGTGGAACCAGGAAGATGTAACCGAAAAGACCGAATACGATGCTGGGTGTGGCCCACAGGCAGTCGGCTGTAATTCCCACTGCTCGTTTTAACCAGGTCCTCTTGGCGAACTCTCTCAGGAAAACTGCAGCACCAATACCCAGAGGAACCGCGAAAATGAGTGCACCTACTAACAGCCAGACTGTTCCCATAATTGCGGGGAAGATCCCCACTGTACCACCTAAAAAGTCCGAGCCAGTGGAAACGAATTCCCAGGAGAGGATGGGGCTTCCTCGGGAGACTATGTAAAAAACCACGAAAAACAGTCCGCCCACGGGTAAAATAGTGGCCAGGGCGGTGAAATAACGGGCAGTTCGTTGAGCAGCCAGAGCCAGGTTTTTTGAAGAGACAATTGCCGTTAACCACCCGAACAGAATCGCTGCAATTATTAAGTACACCGGGGTCAAAATTGAAGGTGTAAAAGTGCCGTCTAACTGGGCAGTGCTCCAGGATCGGCCAGCAGTGATCAGTATCCCCAGTCCAGTGAGGGCAAGGAGAAGTGACACTAGGCCCAGCTGAGAGTTGAGGGGAGGTATTTGTCGAGAGAGGGTCGAAGAAGTTGCGGAAACCCCCGCTAAGACCAGCAGGCCAATTCCAAAGTAAGCGTGATATTGGGGTGGCGGAAGAAGATTCGGAAGAAAGTAGAGGACGGCAAAACTCAAGAAGGTTACGGCCAGGGTCGGCCCGACGAGGGCCGCTATCTTCTGTGGTCGGCTCATAATTTTGAGATTACCCCCTCTGGAATTTGTTCTCCAGCCGTGCCTGGATCAGCCTCGAGATCGTAGATAAAACCAGGACTATTAGAAATAGTAACAGGCCGGCGGCCATCAACGCGGTTACTGCTTGCCCGCTGGCGTCGCCTATCTGCGAAGCGATTACGGAAGTCAAGGTTTCTCCAGGTTCGAACACGTCAAACAGGGGAACGGGATAGGATATTTTGTGGCCGATCATCATAGTCACTGCCATAGTCTCCCCGAGGGCCCGGCCGATTCCCAGAATCAAAGCCGCCGTGATGCCGCTAAGGGCAGTGGGTAGAGTAACTTCTTTGATGGCGTGCCAGCGAGTTACGCCCAACGCCAGTGCGCCTTTCTCCAGGTCGTCCGGAACCGCGTCGATGGCATCTTCTGCAACCGAAGTGATGGTCGGCAAGGCCATCAAGCCCAGCACCAGACAGGGGCCGAGATATTGACCCATATTTGAAACTTCGAAGTGTTCCATGATGAAAGTATTGATCAGGATAAACCCCAGGAATCCGTAAACCACGCTGGGGATACCCGCCAGCAATTCCAGGGCCGGTTTTAAAAACCTGCGGAGGGACCCCGGGATAAATTTTGAGATAAATAATGCCGAACCCACGCCCAGGGGAGCTGCGAAGAGAGTGGCGCCGAAGGTTACTATCATCGACCCCCAGATCATGGGACCCAGAGAATATACTCCCTTGTAAACGTCCCATCGTGAACCGGTCAGGAACCGGATTGGATGATTTTGCCGGAAAGCGGGAAGCCCGCGGATGAGTAGAAACAGAGTGATCAGGAAGAGGATTATTCCGGCCGAAGTTGAAGCGGCCCCGAGAAGGTACCTGACCGTGTCTTCTTCGTAGAGATACCAGGAAATACCAAGCCCCAGCCCAATAGCGACTAGCAGGTAGGCGTTAAAAGCTCGGGCGACTATGAATAAAAGTAAGAAGCCTATACTTGCCGAGAGTATCAGGAGGGCAAGTAATTTCTTCGTATTTATCCATTCTATCATAGGAATTTTATTATACCGAAGATCAAATAACCCTTCAAAGGCCCCTGAAACCAGGGGCCTTTGAAGGTGAGTGGGTGTACGGAGAGGAGAAGCCGTGCTTTTTGTTGTTGAAATCTACCATGTCTCTAACTCTTGACCTTGTCCAATTTCTCCAATTCTTCCTCTTGTTGATCTTCCGAAAGCGGGTAATAATCACCGAGGAAATTCTCTTGGCCGAAGTCGGAAATGATCATCCGCAGGAAAGCAGCCTCTTTCTTGCTGGTGGTCTCGTAAGTGTACATGTGCAATTCCCGAGCCAGTGGCCAGCCGGAGTCTTCCACTGAATAGCGGTTTTCGTCGTCCCAGATTACGTCTATGGCGGGGTTTTCCTCGCCCACAAAATCCACTCCCGGGTATCCGATGCCGTTATTGGAATTTTGGAGGGAAAGTCGGACTCTCTGGTTTTGACCTTCTCTGACGTCGACTCCGGACAAGTCCACATCAGTCTTGCCAAAGACGTTTATCCTGAACATGGTCTCAGTTCCGGAGCCCACCGCTCTGCCGATGACTTGAATCTCGCGATCCGGCCCCTCGACCTCTTGCCAGTTGGTGATCTCTCCCTTGAAAATGTCGACGATCTGTTCTTTGGTAAGGACTTCAACGCCTGCCTCGTAGATCTCTCTAGAAACGGAGAACGCCTGGTGGTCCCTGGCCACTACGTGATCTACGTATTTCTCCAGCTCCTCTTCCGACGAATCTGGGAGTTCGAATCTTACGGCAGCAGAAGAGTTCGCCAAATCGATCTGACCCTTGCTTAGTTTTTTCAGACCTACTCCGGTGTGTGATAGCCCTACCTGGACGCCAAACGTGTCTAAACCGTACTGGTTGCACCAGTAGTCGGCGAGATTTAATTCAGTTTCAATTCCATACTGTTCGGGTCCCCAATATTCCCCATCTTCGGCGGGAGGATTGGCGTTCCAATAGCTTGCCGCGAGGTTGGCAATGGGATACACCGTTGAGGAACCGCCCGCGCGCAGAGGTTCCGGTTCAGCACCGAGGGCCATCCCTCCGGACAGCATTCCTGCCAGAAGGAGAACGGCGATAAAAAACGATAATAAAGATTTGGAGTTCACTTAAAACACCTCTTTTAAGATAGAAAGATCATGTCCACTCTCTATATAAAGTGGACTATTTATATACTTACTGGATTCATTATATATACAGGTAGGCCACCTGTCAAGAGCTTGAGGTGAGAGGGTTAACTTTATTTATTGTCGTAGGGCTGTGCCCCCCTCGACAACTTAGATCTGGCCAACGCCCCGCTGTTTGATGGGCGGCATCGCCGTTGAGAATTAATGACTTACTTGAATCTAACTAGGAGGGCGCGACTTATCCGGTATTGACCCTGGGGCTGGCGGAGGGTTTTTCCATTCAATTGGACTGAGACAACGGGGTATTTAGAACCCCGCTTCGCGGGCGTGATTGCTGAACCCGAGCCTTCATTGTCGGGCGGTCTCAAGCCCGCGGCCGAAAACCCCTCTTCGAAATAGGGTTTGATGAGAATGGTTGTATGAGGGTCAAGTATTAAGCGTTTGCTCTACAATCTCGATCATCTCTTCCTCTTCGGCGCCTGAGAGTGGGCTAAGAGGGGGGCGTGGTATTCCAGCAGGCAAGCCTCGGTACCGAAGGCCGGCCTTTAAACCGGCAACACCAAACTTGGGACCGATAGCTCTGTTTAAGGAGAGCAGTTGATAGTTCAAATCAATGGCTCCCTCTTCGCGATTCTGGCTGTACAATTCGTAAATTTTGGAACATTGCCGCGGGGCGATGTTGGCCAGAGCAAGTATTCCACCGGACCCGCCCGCCATCAAGCTGGAAGCAAACAGGTCTCCGCTTCCACAGTAGACGTGGAAAGATCGATCTCGGGTTTCTTTTACCATCTGTTGAAAGCTTCCCATGTCTCCACTGCTTTCCTTTATCCCCACCGCGTTCGGATGATGGCTCAAAGACCTGACCGTCTCCGGAGCAATCGACTGGTGGGTGAACTTGGGTACGTTGTATAAGAAAATGGGAAGGTCGGTTTCTTTTAGAACTTTATGGTAATGATCCTCGATTTCTTTTTGGTCTAAAGGGTAATAAAAAGGAGTGACTACCAGAGAGGCGTCGGCGCCAAGATCTCCGGCCGTCCTGGTCATTTCGACAGTCCGGGCGGTACTTGGTGATCCGGTACCGGCAATTACCGGCACCCGTCCCCGGACCTGATCCACGGTGATTTCGATCACTCTAACCCTTTCTGCGGGAGTTAAATTTGCTACCTCGCCCGTGGACCCACAGGGCACTATTCCATGAACGTCGTTTTCGATAAACCATTCGATTATATCGCGGAGGGCGCTCTCGTCTATTGAGCCCTCTTCCCCAAAAGGCGTTATGATAGGTGGAGCCACACCTCGAAATTCAAACATGAAACCACTCCTTGCTGAGGGATATTCAAGTTAAGCACATTGTACGGCAATTCATCAATCTGGTAAACTAGATTTGACAAGTTCAATTGCCGGCGCCAATCTAATTGATGTTCGAGGCGACGTGGTTTGCAGGACCTTGGCTTTAAACTACATATTTCTGGAGGGAAGTTTATGAAAGCTTGTCTGCGTTTCGGTAACGGAGGGATCGTAAAACAGGTGCCGGACGAAAAACTTAGCTGGATTGCCCAGCCCAAGCAAAAAAGACCTCTATCAGACCCCTGGGCGACCATCACTTCGGCGTTGAATGACCCCATAAGTAGCCCATCGCTGGAAGCGTTAATAGGGCAAACAGAAACTTCTCCTGAAGTGGTAATTACCGTTGAGGATCATACCAGGCCGGTGCCCAACGAAGTCCTAATACCTCCTCTTCTCGACTATTTGATAAAAGCGGGAGTACCGGAGGAGAATATCACCTTGCTGGTGGCCACCGGGACCCATCGATCTTTAAACAGAGAGGAAAGCGAGGAGTTTAGGAAGGTTGTCGGCCAGAGGGTGAGAATTGTCAATCATCGCTCCACCGATGAGGGTCAGTTGTGTCAGGCAGGTCGATTGCAATTTGCCGATATTGACACGGATCTGCAAATTAACCGCGAGGCAATTGAAGCGGATTTATTGATTCTCACCGGAGACATCGAATTACATCTACTGTACGGCTATGGCGGCGGAGCAAAAAGTGTTCTTCCCGCGATTGCCGATCAGGAAACCATCCGCCAAAACCACTCCATGCTGGATCTCCCTTCGGCCCATTCAGGACAGCTGGACAACCCTCTGCGAAACGCTGCGGAGAGGGCGGCGGATATGGTAGGGGTGGACTTCTTGTTGAGCTGTGTCCTCAACGAGGACAAAGAACTGATCGACGTATTTGCCGGAAATGTTCACGAAGCTTTTCTGTCCGGAGTAGAACTGGTGGACGAGCTGTACAAAGTTCCGGTTTCAGAGAGACCTGATCTGGTCTTGGTCTCTCCCGGGGGTTATCCTAAAGATATCAACCTCTATCAGTCCCAGAAAGCGGTTCAAAATACCCTGGACGTGGTCCGTCCGGGAGGCAAAGTGGTTCTATTTGCGGAATGTCGGGACGGCTGGGGATCGGAAAATTTCAGATCCTGGATAGAGGAATGTACTGAGCTTGAGGAGGTGAAAGAGCGGGCCCAGACTGATTTCGTTATCGGGGGCCACAAAGCCTATCTGTTTGCCAAGACCAGGGATCAAGTTGATCTTTATCTGGTCTCGGAGGTCCCGGACTCCCGAGACCTGAGAAAAATATGTACACCCTTGACGATGGGCCAGGTAGATGATTTAATCCAGGAGGCAAGCTCCATCGGGGTATTGAAAATGGGCTCTTCTACCCTTCCCCAACTTCGCTCTGCTTGAAGGGGAAGTTTACATACATCTTCTTTCAGGATGCGATTTCCTCCACAAATGATTTCTCTATGCACCGGGGAAGGTCGCCCCCTTTCATCTTTATCGAGGAGGTCCTTTTACCCGCGTTGAAATTTACATATTCGTTTTCTAGGATTCGGGGATCAATGTAAGTTTTCATGCTGGTCTCGTGACCGAAAGGCGGAACTCCCCCGATTTTCGTTCCCGTTACCTCTTCGACCTCCTCTCTTTCGGCGAGCCTTATGTCTTCGCTGTCTTCGAGAGAGGAGACCTTCTCCAGATTGACCCGCCTGTCAGCGGGCACCAGCCCCAGGACGAACCCTTTATCGGTTTTCAATACCATAGCCTTAACTCCGGTATTCAAAGGAACTCCTCTCACCTCGGCGGCCTCCTGGCTGGTGCGAACTGGTTCGTGGTGAGAGTGTTCATACCAGCATCCCGATTTTTCGAGTTTCTCCAGGACTTCATTTTCCACGTCCATGGTCAACCACCTTGGAAAATGGGTTACGTTTCCCCTTCTCCATATTGCTAGATTATAGACGTTTTTCTCCGGAATTAAACAGATGACTTGATCATTGGCGGGGTGGGGGCAGGCCTGAACCTCTGAAGCCGCTAACATAGAGCCCGCCAGGGAGAGGGCTTGCAAGACCCGGCCCCCAGGGGGCTCTATGCAGCATTATTTGTGTGGTAATCTGATTGAAAAGTAATTTGAAGTCATTCATTATCACCATTATCTCGTGACGTTCATTATCGCGGGTTTTACTGAATCATATCAGTGACAAATATCCCTCATCCGGCTTACTTTTGGTCCTTGGAGAGGGAAGCCTTTTCTTTGTACTGCCCTGAACGGCCACCCTAGGGGCGATAGCGTGTGCCTGCCGAGTGAAGTTTCCCAGCGGTGGTTTTGGTCATCGAAGGCACTCCCCCAGGAAATTTTTCCCGGGAAGCCTCTAAGCCTACGGCGGGCGAGGCCAAGGATGGTTCTTGGATTTTTCTCGTACCTCAGTTACATTGTGAAGCAGTGGAGGTGCTGCTTTAATGGATCTACTGGGTGTGCTGGGAGAAAGTCCTGAAGGGAAGTGAATATGAAGGTCGGATTGGGCAGGGTTGATATTACGCCTCGAGAGCCGGTGCTCATGGCTGGCTACGCGGACAGGAACGGGAACTCTCAAGGTGTCCGTGACCCCCTCCACGCTCGCTCTTTCTATTTTGCGGAAGGAGAAACGGAAGTCGGAATTGTAGTGCTTGATCTCTTAGGGGTTTCTGAGGGGTTTTTGCGGAAGGTTAGAACCGAAGTGTCTCGTCTCTGTATTCTCCCCTCTCAAAACCTATTGATTAGCTGCACTCACACCCATTCCGGACCGGGCGGCCTGACCAATTCCAGGTCAGGGAACGTGGACCGACCCGGAGCCAATCGAGAATACGTCGCCGGGCTTGTGGAAAAGGTGTCAGAGAGCCTGCAGGCTGCACGCCGGAACGCCTTTCCTGCTCTCTGTCGAATAAACAGCTGCCACCTGAGAGGTATTGCCGACAATAGGGAAGATCAAGGCCAAGAAAGCGGAGCCAGGCTCTGGGCAGTTGCGGTTGAAGATCTCCGGCGCTCGAAACTCCGGGGTGTCCTTGCCACATTTCCCTGCCATTCAACCGTGCTGGGAGCTGACAATCGGCTGATCTCCCCCGACCTGCTGGGTGCCGCGGCCTCCAAAGCTGAGGAGAGGCTGGGTCGGGGTGTAGTGGGAATTGCAGCTGGTGCCGCCGGGGACATGAGCACCCGGTTTCATCGCAGGGAGCAGACTTTTGCCGAACTGGACAGGCTCTCCGGTCTGCTGAAAAGAAATCTTCTTCGACTCATTCAGGGCGGAGGGGAAGGTGCGGCAGGCTTGGCCGCGGGTTCCAAAAAATGCAGGTTGCCCTACAAGGAAGCGCCGCCAAAGCGAGAGGTTGAGGACCTGGTTTCTCATTTGCGGAAAGAGCTTGAACGGAGGGGCGAGAGCGCCAATTCAGGGGAAATGCGGATTTTAAGGACCAAGCTGGAAGGGGCCCGAATACTGCTGGATATGGTGGAACAGGGAGTTTTTACTGAAGCGTCGGCCACGGCCCGCCTGAGCGGTATTTCCTTTGGGGATCATGCCCTGGTCGGCTTTCCCGGGGAGCCCTTTAACGCAGTGGAAAAAACCCTTTCCAGTAATTTTTCTGGCTCTTCGGCCTCAGTAGCAGGCTTAACCAACGGCTACCTGGGCTATTTTCCCGACCGCCGAGCACAGGCCGAAAATTGGTACGAAGCGCTAGCTTCCCCCTTTGGTTACAGGGCTACGGAGAAGTTGATCAGGGAGTCAGTGCAACTGCTAGAGCAACTGCGCAAAGAAACTCTGCAGGAGGAGAAATGAAAATTATCAGCCTGGATCATTTTTTCGACATATCCCAAACCGATTATCCCGAAATATATGAGGATCTGGAATACCCCTGGGAAGTGATTCCCAGAATTGCCGATGTCCTCCAGGGGAATTTGGAAGCTTGTGTGGGCGGAACTATAAAGGGCAACGCGTGGATCGGGGACGAAGTTTCTGTCGGCGAGGGGACGGTGGTCGAGCCGGGCGCGGTTATCAAAGGCCCCGCCATAATTGGAAAGAATTGCGAGGTCAGAAGCGGGGCCTACATACGGAAAAACGTGATAGTGGGAAACGACGTTGTGGTAGGCCATTCAACCGAACTCAAAAATTCCCTGGTTCATGACTCTGCAGAGATACCTCATTTCGCCTATGTTGGTGACTCGGTCATCGGGTGGAAGGGTCATCTTGGTGCGGGGGTAAAAATATCCAATTTCAAAGTCACTCGGGAACAGGTCAGGGTCCACCTGCAAGGAGAAACTTACCGCACTGGGCTGCGAAAATTTGGTTGTCTTCTCGGCGATCGAGTAGAGCTGGGTTGCAATTCGGTGGTCAATCCTGGCACTCTGCTGGGGAAAGGCACTCTCAGCGTTGCCAATGCTTCCCTTAGGGGTTATTACCCCCCCGACTCCTTCGTGAAAATCGACCAGAATCCTCAAACTTTTCCGCGGGGAGAAAATCAGAATTGAATGCTCCGGAGAGATGGGGGCGGGTCAGGAGCGGTGCTGGTTGCGAATCTGTTCCTCAGCCGGGGAAAATGGTTTCCCTATAACCAAGGTTTCACCTCCACAGGTGACGCTTGCCCTTGGATCACGAGCCGGCGGAACCCATTGTAAGCACAGGGGATATTTATAGAATTCTCAACGAAGACCGGGCGGGGATTTTTCAACCTTCATTACTTTGCTGCATTTGCAAATTGCCCGGTGGGTTTACGTAACTACCAGAGTGACTCATTAACTTATTACCTGGAGTGATCCTTTTGAGCGGTTTGTTTGGCACTGATGGAGTTAGAGGAGAGGCCAATAGGGATCTGGCTCCTGAGTTGGCTCTGAAGTTGGGCCAGGCCTGTTCTCGGCTGGTTGAGGCAGGAGGGACAGTTTTAGTGGGACGTGATACCCGCCGCTCGGGGAGTATGATACAGTCCGCTCTCTCCAGCGGGATAACTTCGGTCGGCCTTAACGTCCTTGATGCAGGGATCATTCCAACCCCCGCGCTCCCACTATTAGAAAAGCACCACGGGGCTTCTCTGGCAGCGATGATCTCCGCCTCGCACAATCTGGCCCGGGACAACGGGATCAAATTTTTCAACAGCCAGGGTTACAAACTTTCAGAGGACGCGGAAGAACAGATTGAAAAGGCCCTAGCGAGCGAACTTGAAACCACCAGAGTCTACGGGTCCGACATTGGTAAAGTGTGTCGGCTCTCCGAAGCGCGAAACCAGTATCTCGATCTCCTGAAAGGCAGCGTGGTAGAGGGCCATGCCCCCTTTAAGGGATTGAAAGTTCTTGTGGACTGTGCCAACGGCGCAACATACTGCGTGGCTCCTGGCTTATTAAGGGACCTGGGGGCGAATGTCTCCAGTATGGGCGACCAACCCGACGGGGATAATATTAATTTGAACTGTGGTTCCACGGAGATGGAGGCACTCAAACAACGAATGGAAGCGGGAAATTTCGACGTTGGAGTGGCCTATGACGGAGACGGTGATCGAGCCCTTTTCGTAGACGAAAACGGGGCGGTGGTTGACGGAGATCAAGTGTTGTTTCTAGTTGCCTCCTGGCTTCAAAAGAAGGATCTGTTAAATCCCCCTCTGGTGATCGCCACCGTGATGAGCAACCTGGGGCTGGAGAAGTCCCTGGAGAAAATGGGAGTGGAACTTCTCCGTGTTCAGGTGGGGGATCGCTTTGTGGCGGAAAAGTTGCGAGAGGCTGGAGCTCTGGCGGGCGGTGAGCAATCGGGTCATATTATCTTCCCCCGCTACAGCCCCACCGGCGACGGTTTGATTACCACACTTCAGATACTCAAAATTCTGGTCGCGAGCGGGGAACCATTGTCCGAGCTCGCTGATCGGATGGAGTGGTATCCCCAGGTCCTGGAAAACGTGGAGACGGAGAACAAGAATAGATTTTCTCTAAACGGGGCTATAGGTGAGGCAATTGAAGAGTGGGAAGAGATTCTCGGCGACCGGGGGCGGATCCTGGTTCGACCTTCCGGTACTCAGTCCGTGATTCGGGTGATGGTCGAGGCCAGTGACAAGCAACTTACCGCCCGCGCTGCAAAAGAGATAGCCGGGGAGATCGAACGGGAGCTGAACTAGTGGCACCCTGTTTTCAGGGAGAAAGCTGCACGAAAGTTGAGTCGTGACGATGACCTGGGTCAAGCCAGTAGCGTTCTCTCTTTTCGTCTTGATTCCTGATTGGGATGAGTTGAACCTATCGTCGATATCCAAATCTTTCCTGCTGCAGGATCCTTTTGTATTTCTGACACAGACCCTCTACACTGCCTACTGAAAAACTTATCAAAAAACCAATTCGATTTTCCAAGGACGTGATGATCGATGTCTAAAACTTATTTGAAGCCAGCTCCCGAACCGCCTGCTATCAGGGACGCCATGGCCAGAGCATCCCGGCGCCAGGAAAGAGGGGAGCCAGTCTACGATTTTTCCAGCGGAAACATCGGCAGGTTGTTGATGGAATATAACCCATTCCAGGACATCTCCGTCGATACCGGTCGGATGCCGGAAAGTTTTGAGCCCGTGGCCAAAGCTCTGGCACGGGGAATGCAGAAAGCCTTTGCCGGTAAGCCTCAGGGGCTTTCCTATTCCCCTACTGGTGGTACGGAAGCTCAGAGGCGGACGGCGATCCAGTATTTCAAAAAGATTCACGGCGTTCCTCTCTCCGAGGAGGATACGCACAGGGTGATGATTACCGTCGGAGGCCAGCAGTCCATGGCCGCGGCCCTCCGCTCTCTCTCACCAGAAGCCAAAGTGATCGCTCCCCGCTGGGATTACGCCCCGGTAACTGGAATCGCTTCCGATGAACCCTGGGAGTTTTGCAAGCTTTCCCCGCAGGATGGGCTGGGGTTTTCGCTGGACGATCTCCGCGAGGAAGCGACCGACGGAGCCGTCTTTTACACCAGTATGCCCAACAATCCTTCAGGCTACGTGTCCGCAGAAAAACTAAGAAAAGCCGCGGAGATCATGGTTCAGGCCGGAGGAGGGGTGATCTGGGACGCCCCTTATCTGTTTACCATGTTCCGGATTATAGGGGGTCAGGCCAAATTCGATCCCGATTTTTTGGAGAACCAGGTCGAGAAATTTGCTGTAGTGGCTGAAGAGTTCAGCGAGAATATGTGTATTACTTCCAGTCTTTCCAAGAGCTGTCTGATCGCCGGACTGCGATTTGGCTTCGCCACCGCGCCACCCGACTGGATTCAAAATATGGAAGCTATAGTGGGCCGAGAAAACCTGAGCAGCCCCACGGCCTCTTTCATTATGGGGGACGAGGTGTTTCAGGCCTTCCTGGAGGAAGAGG
>JBKGZS010000076.1:0-7348 GCA_046543285.1 Candidatus Acetothermia bacterium
TCTTCCTCCTTTTGTAGATATTTCATCTATTTTTAGTGGGGAGGAGACCCCTTTTCACATTCATACACAACTTATGGTACGGTATGCGTCCCAGGTTATCGTAGTAGAAGAAGATGTGATTGTTAGATAGCGAGATCCTAACTCCCCTGAAATAACAATTATTTTACGTCGTTTTGAGAAAGGGGAGTTCATAAAACATGTTTGTTTGGCGAATATCCAACTTAATCCTGCAAACTCGGGCGATCAGATGTTCTGGTGCCATCCGTTTGTGCCCATTGAGTAGAATTGACTATTGTATTAATTTATGTATAATAAGATCCTACTATATTTATATTATTTCATGCCCTTGATCGAACTTTTGAACGGGCTTTTGAACTTACAAAACTTGTCATGCCTTTGAGAACAGAGTTCCTGAGCTTACTTTAGGGTATATTCATCATTCCTTTCCTTCGAAAGCCTCGTTCTCATTATCGCTACTTTACTTACAAAAAGTGGGTTCTGTCAAAATCTATTTGAGCTTCTGAATGCAGTCCGTTTGTCGCACCCCGAAGCTTCGCCCCGGAGGTGGTAAAGCTAACGGAAATATTGTTCAGACCAGTGACAAATCTTAAGGAGGTGCAAAGTGTCGGAATATTTAAGACAAAGCGAACGTATGACGCGGAGAAAGTTCATCAAAGGAACAACTGGGGCCGTATTGGGTCTGTCCGCCCTATCGAGGTTCAATGTCAGAGGTGCGGATTCGGTCAAGCTGGGCGTAGTCTGGCCGCTTGGAGAACACCCTGCGGGGCTGGAAATGCAGAGTGCCGCTCAATACGCAGCGGATATGGTAAATTCGCAGAAACCTTTTGCCTACCCTGAGCTGATACCGGGCTAGGAGGGCATACCAAACCTCGGAGGTCGGAAACTAGAACTCCTGTTTGCCGATCACAATTTCGATCCCGACCAGGGGGCCATGAAGGTAAGGGAGCTTAAGTCAAAAGGAGCAATAGGAATTCTCGGCTGCCTGAGCAGCGAAGTCACCTACAAAGCCAGCGAGGCCGCGGCAGAGGAGGGGCTCCCGATGATCTCCGCGGGTGCTTTCCTTTCCTCTTTGACCAAAAGAGATATGGATTCCTATTTCCGGATCTGTTCTGACACCGTACAGGGAGCCAAATCCCTGTTTGCCGCTCTGTCCAACTTTATGGATGACTTATCCGAGGACGAAAAAGCAATGGTGCCTACTAATTACGTATACGTAATCGTGGAGTACCCCGGGGTCGAAGAGGACATAAGGTGGATCAAACGGTTTGCCGAGGAAGGCATTGAGGGAGAATTTCCTGGCCGTTTCACCCTGGAACCTTTAATCATCGATCGGGAGATGACGTTAGGCGATATCATCGCGGAACTAGATTCCATGAACCTTGGCTACGATGATGCCATTATGCCCGTGCTGCCCTCTAATCAGGTAATATTCCTGGTTCAAGATCTGGTTCAAAAAGCTCCGGTAGTTGAAGAACGACCAGGTCTGGTTTTCGTGGACCCTTTCTTATCCACTTTGCAGGGAGTCACCCAGGGGCTATCCCCGGACGAGATGCGGGGCTGGCGCTGGACTTTGAGCAACGTGCAGTTTTTCAATGGAGTCTTTCAAGCCGATGCCGATTTTGCCAGTGATTACATCGGGCCTTTCAGGGATGATTTCGTGCAGAAGGTGGGGACGACCAACCCGTTGAACTCTCTGGGTTTCACAGGAGTTCATACCTGGGCAGCCGCCTTGAACATGGCCGGATCGACCAGAGCATCTGACTTAATCCAGGCCGTTAATGAACTCCAATTGGTTGATATAATGGTAACCAACTGGAACGGCATCAATTTCGGAAAGACTCAATTTGGGGATAGTGGAGCAAATATCGACGCCATACCCGGAACGGCGCATCTGGATGAGCACGGTAACCTGGAGATCGTTGAGCTCCCCGGCGGATTTACTCCTTCCAGTGCTTACGCGAACATAAACATACTTACCAACTACAGCTGTCTTATGAATTGCATCTCGATCGGCATAGAGGCTAACATGACCCAGTTACAGAGCATAACCGAAACTACCACCACAAATCATTCCAACTACTCTTGGGACTCGCACGATATCACCACCGACACCACCGTTAGCACCGAGGTGGAGACGAGTACCAATGCAGAAGCCGGTACCTGCTTCTTGACCACCGCTTGCGTGGAAGCCAGGAAGTTACCCGACGACTGTCATGAATTAACAACTCTGAGAGATTTCCGCGACGAATTTGTCAGAGGGTTGCGCCAGGGGGATCAAATTATCCAGGAATACTACGAAATAGCGCCCAAGATAATTAACAAGATCGATGGGCTGAAGCGTAGTTCCGAGGTATACGAGGAGCTTTATCGTAAGCTTGTCCAGAGATCTGTGGAGTTGATCGAGCTGGGAAGAAAGCGGGAAGCATTTGAGAACTACAGATCTATAGTGCAAGAGCTCAAGAGGCGTTACCTATAGTTCTTCGCAGCACTGCCCGCCGATTATCGGAGTACCGTGATGCCTGATTTTTTCCTTCCCTGCGCTAGCTCAAAACTCTCCCTGCGAGCCTACGTTTATCCCCGAAAGCGATTCCCTATCTGGGTACTCTGGTGATACTTCGATCCAACTGACCCAGGTTAATGTTACCGTGGGTTCAGGCTGGCAATGTGGCGCTGAGACCGTCGAGCTGAAAAAGCCCCAGATAAACTATCTAAGCTCAAAGCCTTCTCAGGGGTCGATAGACTTGCCAAAACCCCCTTCCCAATCATTTCAGGGTGATTCCTTTCCCGATTCGACCACTTTCGATATAATGGCGGAGCTTTCCCCGGATCTTACTCCGGGGGTCTACCAATTTACCGTAACCGTGACCTCAAACTGTGTCGACGGGTGTGCCGAAGACGGGTGGGGTGTTTATGGCGAATCAATCACTTCTGGAGTATTTACCCTTACGGTGTTTCCTTCTGAGACATACTCCTGCTGTCAGCCCACAATTCAGGAACAGTTAGTTTCAACCGTAGATCCGGCAAGCACTGCGGTGCTGGCGAGGGTTGCGATCGACAATGTGTGTTCACCTTACAGTGGTGGTTCAGATACTATCAAGGTCGCACTGTCACTTGCTTCCGAAGTCGGCCCCCAGCCGACCGCGGGGGGTATGAGTTTTACTTTGTCGCCCGGCAGTACTGTGGTTTCCTATGGGGGATCCGCGTCCGTGGATTTGGTCGGTTCTTTCTCCCCGGATCTTTCTTCCGGATTTTACTAGGTAAATCTGACGGTGACCGCTAGCTGTGGGGACTACTTCTATGAGACCGCCACTGCTGCAGCTACCGAGACCTTTACCATTTACGTTCAACCTGTGAGAGAAGAGAGATGCTGTTATCCTGTACTGGGTCCGCAGCTGAATGTCAGCGGCGTTCCAGGTCAGAGGGTCCCTCTTGCCAGCATTTACCTCTCCAATAGCTGTTCCGTAGAGCAAGGGGGTACTGTTTCTCGGCCTAGACTGACGGTAGAAGCCCTCACCGTTCTTCCTAGCCCTGATTCCGGGCGGATTTTCCTTTTGACCGTGCCCCAGCAGGCCTCCATACCTTCCGGAGATTTTCAAAGGATTACCCTGTATGGGGTATTAACTGAAGACGTACCGGAGGGTTTTTACCGGGTCCAGGCTTCTCTGAAAGTGGAGTGCACAACGCTGCGGGGAAGCCAAGAGGAACATTCTGTAGCCGGTAGTTTTGTCCTCTCTGTGAATCAGGAACGGGACAGGGCTTTTGCTCCGGGTCCGGGGTAAACATCCTTCCTTCATTTACTCGAGGGGCATGTGCCGCCCCTGGGTCAACCTTGCTTGTACCGATCAACACGGTTGAAGATCCCGAAACGTTCAAATGGGAAGGGGTGGTAGATTTCGACAACGGTGGCAGGCAGGCAAAATTGGTAGCGGCATCTCACAATGCAGTCGTAACTGTCATTCCACCGGGGCTGGAGGGAGAAATAACCCTGCGAGTTAGGGGGCCGGAAGGTCGCAGCAATCCGGTGAGAATCAACGTCGATCAGTCGTGCTCAAGCAACCGGGGAAAGGAGATAACCGAAGCACAGGCCCGTGAGTGGGCTGACCAGGTCCCCGAGGACTTGATAGAGAGGGCCACCGACCGGACAGGCCAGTTTATCAATTTCGAGCCCGGAGAAATACTGGTCCAGTTCGAGGGTGCCCCTGGGGAATTGGAGGATCTGAAATCAAAATATAACATCCGATCCTGGGAAAGGATTCCGGGTACCGATTTCTCCGTGGTCCGCCTGGAGGACCGGGGAATAAGGAACACCCTGGAAACCGCCGATGCCTTGTCTACCGAAGATCGCGTTCGTTACGCAGTGGAAAATGGCCTGATGACATTATTGCAGGCGGAATTAAACGACCCCAACATAGATCAGCAAGAACAGTTACGGGCCACGAACATGTTCACCGGATGGCGAGCTTTTTTTCCTACCAAGGGCCAGGGGGTGACCATCGCGGTGGTCGACACGGGCTTGGATTTAACCGTCAAAGACGAGGTTCTAACGTCGCCACTCGCACCCAATGGTGTGGACGTAAGTGGCGGCCACCAGGACCTCTCCCTCCTGCTTGGCACCTCAACTGCGGAGGATAGACGGGGTCACGGAACCATCGTCTCCAGTATCGCCTCCGCCAAAGGAGATAATAGCAAGCTGGGGGCGGGTGTGGCTCTCAACAGCAGAGTGATTCCCATCAAGGTTTTTGGCCAGAGCAGGTTTACTCCCCAGGACATCATCGCTAAAGGCCTCGTGGCTGCCTTCTATCTGGAAGCCGACGTGGTTAATATGAGCCTCGGTTGCTCCCGCTGTCGTCCCTCCAAAGAAAGACAGACCAGAGAGTACTTTGCCAAGGTGCTTGATTTTCTCTACGAAGACTTCGAGTCTCAGGGGCTAATTCCACCGATAGTGGTTGCTGCAACGGGTAATGACGCCGAGGGAATTGTCGACACCCCTGCTGCCGATCCCCGTGTTATCGCGATAGGTTCCTACAATTTGGAGACAGGGGAAAGGAGTTCCTTTTCCAACTTTGGAAAGGAGGTCGATTTCGTGGCACCAGGGGAGAACATCTACACCACCCTTTTAGGCGGGGAGTTTGGCGATGCCGGGTCAGGTACCTCTTTCTCTTCGCCTCAGGGCGCGGGGCTGGTAGCGCTCATTTTATCGACTCAACCCAACTTGAAAGAACTGGGGGTCGAGGCCGTTAGGGAAAAGATCAGGGAATGCTTCATTGAGGACGTGGGGGAACTTGGATTCGATTCCCAGACGGGCTGGGGCATGATTCGGGTTCCCGACCCGGCAGAAGTTGATCCCAGAGGATGCTTATTGTTTGAATAATATGCGATTCGTGATAAGAGTGAAATGTGGCAAACGCGGGCACAGATTTTCGGGGTGATTCTTTGTCCTCTGAGAAGATGGTGCGGCTCTTCTTGAGTATGGCACTTGTTCTGTTTGGCATAGTTTTGGGTTTTACGGCCAGCGGAGAACCGAAGCTGGTTGGTGAATTTCAAGCCAGCTTGAGCACCGCCTCCAGGGACTGCATCGTGGAATATGGTTCTATTGTGTGTACAAACGTACCCGGGGAAGAACAGGCCTCAATTCCTTATTTCATTGAAAATTTGTTGGATCTACGCCTGACTGGTTTGTTCGGACCTAGGGGACAAGTTAGAAGTATTTCGCAGTTTTAGCACCCCTACAAGCCTTATTCGGGTTTGACTTTTCAAGCATTTTCTCTGGAATCTCTTATTGGCGAGATCATGGCTCTGGAGCAAGAACTTATTTTTTCCCCCAATATTATCCTCTACACTTTTGCGGATAAGCGAGCCGAATCGTATGGGGCAACCTTTCCCCGCCTCTCCTTTCGACGGTATAAATCGTCCGTCGAGTTTGCTCTAGCGGGGCTAACCGCGGAAGCCGATTTGCTGCTGGACAATTGGAAAGATGAACCGGAGGACGACCTGGAAGTTAACTCTGGTATGATCTTCAAGCTATCCGGAGCAACAAGCCAGGAAGTCAACTTGGCAGCTGAGGCCAGATTTGGGGCCAGAGAAGGGGTGACCTGCTTTGGTAATTGTTTGGGGCCGCGAAAACTACAGCAGCTAGCCGTTCAGCGGGATAACGGGTTTGAGGAGTTTGTGATTTCGGCTGATAATTTCCCTTTCCCTGAACTAGATCTCAATTTGTCTAGCAGACTTTCTTCCGATAGGGGTTTTGAGGGTTTGAACCTCAGAGGTTCAAGGTCGTGGGATTACAGAGGAGGAACCATCACCTGCTCCTCGAGTTTATCCCTTTCGCCCAGGGCTTTTGTGCCCTTTGCGGGTACTTCCATCACCTGGAATTCTGAACCTTTCGTGTTGACCCTGTACTTTGATGATACTTTCCGGTGGAAAAACACCCTCCAGTCCCTGCAGTTTAACCCCGATCTCAGCGGAGCGGACATCGAAGGAATTCAGATTGCTGGCGATTCGTTACTCAACCAGCAACTAAACCTCAATTTGACCATACCCACAGATTCTGTGGACCTTGCCGCTGCCTTTCGGGGGATCTACGAAGATGAAGGGTATAGACTCGGTTCGGGTTTACTCAGTATAAAAACCGATCCGAAACCCCTGGGGTTCAAGGTAATTCTTGCCTTCCGTGAAGATTCCCAAATCCTCAAAGTGGAATCACAGTTCAAGTTTTAAATCTCCCTGTTTCTAGTCTTTCTTCCCTTTGCTTGTCACTTGTCGGCCATGCGTGGTTTTAGAGATCTTTTTGGAGAGGTTTAATTGTCGTGGTTGAAAAGACCAAATCTTTGTCTTCGGCCACGATTTTGAAAAGCCTCTCCCCTGCTCTGAAGATTCGAGGGAATCTAATTTGAAAGGTGAGATTCTTCTCCAACGATTCCGGGATTGTCCAAGCCCCCCACTTCAGTCGGACGTCTCTTCGGAGAACGTAAACTGACTTACCCCTACTTGAACCATTGTAACCATCCCGGCTCAACATGGAGAGGGTTGAGCCTCTTTCCAGCCAAAAGTTGCAGGAGAGAGAAATCGCGGAAAAGAATGCTAGAGTAAGGAAAAACGCGTAAGCTACCTTGCGTAATGACATCTTAAATTAATAATCCTCGCTCGCAAAGTTTCCAATCGGACGGTTCAGTAGGTCCATGATACAATTGGTGTCCAATTTGGTCAATCTCAGTTACTTGACCGGTCTGATCAGAGAACCAACGAGAGAAATCCCGGTGTAGTTTTCAACGGCAACGGGTGCGGCCGCGAGGTGTGCGGCCGCGAGGCGAGGAGAATGGCTATAGAT
>JBKGZS010000012.1:0-28030 GCA_046543285.1 Candidatus Acetothermia bacterium
GCCGAACACCCTATAGAATTTTCCAGTCTGGAAGAGGCTGCAAATCATTTACTCGACCTCCCGGAGGAGGATATTTTTAGATGGGAACTCCGGTAATTGAGTTGAACGACGTGGATACCGTTTACGAAGGAGAAAGGTTTCCCGCTATCCGAAACATCGATCTCCAGGTGGACTGCGGAGAGTTCAGCGTGGTTCTGGGGCCAAACGGGGTGGGAAAGACCACACTGTTGGAAACCATAAATGGTTTATTGTCGCCTACGAGGGGAGAGGTGAAGGTGTTTGGAAAAGACGTTCAACGTTTTGGTGGGCAGATTCGCAAAAAAATCGGCTACATCCCCCAGGACGTATCTTTCGACTCCCTGACTCCTTTTTTGGTCAAAAACGTAGTGTTGATGGGTCGTTACGGCAAAATTGGCCTCATCCATCGTCCCCAGCCTTCTGATTGGGAGCGGGCTCGCTGGGCCCTCGAACAGGTAGGGATCAGAGAATTTGAAGGCCGCCCCATCGGCAAACTGTCCGGAGGCCAGCAGCAGAAGGTCCTGATTGCGAGAATGGTGGCAAAAGACCCATCCATAATGTTGCTTGACGAACCTTTCAGCAACCTGGATTTTGTGGCCGTCGAGGAAATCTCGGATCTGATCTGCACCTTACACGATGAACTTTCCCTCACTACTGCGATGGTTCTTCATAATCTGGAGTCCATCCCCTCCCGCTGCAACCGCTTAATTTTGATGGGTGAAGGGAGTATTGCCAGAACCGGCGATCCCGATCTGATGCTGAATTCCGACGTACTTAACGCGGTTTACTGACATGCCACTCTTCCCTTTTAGTCTATTCCTCATACCCTGTCTAGGAGCGGCTTTGGCTGGTCTGTGTTGTGGATTAATGGGTTCATTTGTGATGCGGATGAATCTATCTTCAGTGGGTTTTACCATGTCCCACGCCGCTTTTGCTGGAGCCGCTTTGGGTCTCTTTCTGCAAATCAATCCTATGTTTTCCGCGATTGGCCTGTCCTTGTTGGTGGCCGCCTTACTGGGGCCACTTACCGAAACATCGAGATTGCCGGCCAACGTGATTATGGGCATTACTTTTCCCCTGACCATGGCCTTGGCATTGATATTTTTACGATTTGCCCCGGAAACGGCGATGTCCAGCACCGCCCTTTCACTCTTATGGGGCAGCATCCTGTCCATTACCAGACTGGACGTCTACTACCTTGCCGCATTAAGTCTGTCGATTATAGTGGTGGTCGGGCTGTTTTTCAAAGAGTTTGAGGCCATCGTATTTGACGAAAAACTTGCCGAAAGCTCCGGGATTAATACCAGGCCATTTTTTTACGTTATCTTGTTTTTGACCGGCATAACCGTTTCCCTGTCTTTGAAACTTGTGGGAGGGCTTTTAGTTTTTGCTTTGATGATCAATCCCGCCTCGGCTGCTTTTCAGTTTTTCTACGATATGAGGAAAATAATCGTGTTTTCTCCCCTGCTGGGTGCTCTATTTGCCTTGGGCGGCATCTACTTGTCCTACCTTTTCGATCTCCCGGTGGGCGCTTCCATAGCCCTTATCTCCACCTCACTGTTTGGACTTGCAGTAACCCTTTCTCCCAAGCGAAGAAAAGGCTGAAAAACTCCCTTGGCCTTATCGCTTTCATTCGCTATCCTATGGAGGAAGGTGTGAATATGAATAATTCCGGATATGATTTAGAGAAGGATATTGAACGGGTGGTCTACAGAAAGGAGCAAATTCTTGACAGGGTGGAGAAACTGGCCGGAGAGCTGGATCGATTTCTCCGAAACGAATTGACTGTCCGCGAGATGTGGAATCGACCCCCTATTGCGGTGTGTATCTTGCGGGGTGCCGCTGTCTTCATGGCCGACCTTACACGCAAAATGGATGTCCCCATTGAATACGATTTCATGGCCATCTCTTCATATCAGGACGCCACTGAGCCCGGAGAAGTTCGGGTGATTAAAGACCTGGATCGTTCGATTCACGATCGGATCGTTCTGGTTATAGAGGATATTATCGATACCGGAGAGACAATGAACCATATTCTCCGGGGATTCGAGGCCAGGGATCCCCGCTGCGTAAAGGTTTGCTCCTTGATCGATAAAGTTGCTCGGCGAAAGGTGGATCTGGAAGCCCATTTCACTGGTTTCACAATGGAGGAAGACTTGTTTATCGTAGGCTATGGTATGGACTACGCCGGAAGGTATCGAAACCTGCCCTACATTGGAGTACTGAAAAAAGGACTGATCGAGGAATAACACCATGTATACCCTGGGGTTTGAATCCTCCTGCGATGAAACAGCGGTTGGGGTAATCCAAGAAGAATCTAAAATACTTGCCAACACCATTTATTCCCAGGCTGAACTTCATAGCAAATATGGAGGAGTGGTGCCGGAAATAGCTTCCCGCAACCACCTGAAAAAGATCAGCCCTCTTCTGGAAAAATCTCTGGAGGATGCTGGAATTGACCTTAGCCAGGTCGATCTGGTCACCGCGACATACGGTCCTGGGCTGGTAGGACCACTCCTGGTCGGCCTCTCTCTGGGAAAGTCCATTGCCTATGGCCTGGACGTGCCTTTTCTGGGAGTCAATCACCTGGAGGGTCACGTTTTTGCCCACTACCTTCAGCAGGAAGTGGAGGTTCCTTTCCTTGCCCTATTGGTTTCCGGTGGCCACACCAACCTCATCCATGTCCAGGACTGGGGGGAATACCGCAATTTAGGAGGCACAAGAGACGACGCAGCGGGCGAGGCTTTTGATAAAGTGGGTCACATGACCGGTCTAGGCTACCCTGCGGGTCCGAAGATTGATCGCCTCAGCAAAGAGGGTAATCGCGCTGCCATAGAGTTTCCCCGCCCCATGATAGACACTGGGTTAGATTTCTCTTTCGCTGGTCTCAAGACGGCCGTCTCTTTGATGCTCAAAGGAGAAGGTAAGCCACCTTTATCGGACTTGCTAGCTTCCTTTCAGGAAGCAGTCGTTGAGACCCTGGTTGTCAAGACCATGCGCGCGGCGAAGCAAACTGGATGTGATCACGTGGTAGCGATTGGTGGCGTGGCCGCAAACTCTCGCCTCAGGGAGAAATTGAGCGAGGCTGCGGAAAATTCCGGCCGCCAGGCGTTTTTCCCCCCTCTCGGATTGTGCACTGATAACGGGGCCATGATCGCTCTCTGTGGTCGCTATCGACATGCTGTCTTCGGAGAACGGTCTGACTCATCGTTGGGTCCCGACCCGTCTCTGAAGTTGGGCAGTTGAGCAGTAACGATACTCAAGTTTCCGTGGACTTAAACGAGGGAATTTGATTATGAAAGAACTTCGTCAGTGGTTGCAGTCCCCTTGGACCTGGTTTTTTATCACCTTTATTCTGATCCTCGTTCTCCTATCTTTGCCAACCCCCCAGGGCCTTTCCAGCGAGGGACAAAAAGCCTTGGTCCTCCTGGTTGCGGTAGTGGTTCTGTTTATTGCCGAACCCATTTCTCTGCCGGGCATCATTTTGTTTATCGCAATTTACCAGGTGTTCATGGGCCTGGGAACTCCCAACGAAGTGGCTCGATCTTTTATGCACGATGCCGTGTTCTTTATTATGGGAGCCTTGATGATCGGTGTGGCCCTGACTCGACAGGGGATCGGCAAACGCCTGATTTTGTTCTTGATTGATCAGGTGGGCAACAGCACCAGAAAGATCAGTTTTGCTATCGTGACTACGTGTGCTCTCCTGGCTGGCTTTATGGCCGATCACGTGGTGGCGGCGGTAATGACTCCTATGGTCCTTTCTTTGATCAAGACAACCAGAGAAGGGGGCCAGGAGTGTGTCGCCAACCTGAGCAAGCTTTTGCTCTTTTCGGTTGCTTACGGTTCAAGCATTGGTGGATTATACGCCCCCAGTGGCGGAGGTCGAAATATCATCATGATGGGCTTGCTAGATCAGATGTATGGGCTAAAAATTAATTACGGGGAATGGATTATCCTGGCCCTCCCCGTTACGCTGCTTTTGATACCCGTTACGGTGGCCATTTTGTCCCTGGTTTTCCGTCCTGAAACCCTTGATTTGAGCCGTGCGGTGGTGGGGTTACGGGAGGAGTTGGAAGAGCGTGAATTGACGGGAGAAGCCTGGGTAACTTTATTCATCCTCGCACTGACTGTTTTTTTGTGGATTACAATCGGCTCCAGCGTTGGGCTGGGGGCTATTGCTTTGCTGGGGGCTACTTTATGTCTAATGTTTGGAGTTGTGGATTGGGAAGATTACCATACGGACGTCAACTGGGGGGTAATCTTGATATATATGGGAGCACTCAGCCTGGGCAATCTGCTGGCCCGGACGGGAGCGGCGGGCTGGATTGCTCATTCGGCCCTTACTTTTCTCAGAGAAGGACTGGGGTTGGATGGACTCTTGCCTATCGCTGCGATGAGTTCCCTTTTAACCACCGCCATGACCAATTTGATGAGTGCCGCGGGTTCCACCAGTGTGGTGGGGCCGATCACCTTGAAGTTAAGCGAACTGTCCTCCTTTGATCCGGTCACAATAGGGTTGTTAACGGCTATATCTTCGGCCTTTGGTTATCTCTTACTATTAGCTACTCCTCCCAACGCCATTATATACTCCAGTGGATACATCAGGTCCGTTGATTTTCTCAAGGCCGGAATAGGTATGACGGTGACGTCCTTGCTGATCCTTTTTAGCGTGGTGTTGGTGTGGTGGCCTATTTTCAATTTCATTTGATTTTTCTCCCAGAGGAGGGTGAAAATTTATGCAGAAAATCGGTATGCTTGAGCCGGAGCCCTTTTCCTAGCCGGAGGTAGCAAAACATGAATCTACAAGTACTCTATTACAATCAGGGTACCCAGGAAGACAAGGCAGCGCTCAGGTACATCGCGAGTTTGCTGGGCCATGCTGAGGGTACGTTGGATCTACTTTATGTTACGGAGGAAGCTTCTGCTGTAGCGAATCAAAAACGGTGGGATCTGGCAGTTGAACAACGCTCTCAAAAAGAAATCTCTTCCAGTGAAAAGGCCCTCGACGATGCCCAGGATATTCTGACAACTATGGAGATGGTTACTACCGCCGAGGACTCCGAGGGAGACCCGGTTAAAAAGGTCAAAGCTGCCTTAAAACGCAAACACTACGATCTCCTGGTGCTGGCTGCTTTCGGCCGAGGAGGGTTTTCCAAGGACGTAATAGGCGCCCACGCCAAACCCCTGGTCCAGCAATTCGGCGTTCCGGTCTTACTCCACAAGGGCAAACTCGAGTCCTGCGAAAGAGTTCTGATCCACGTCCCTGCGGACAAAGACCTCTGCACCCAATTTATGCACTATATGACCCGGTTACTGGGCGATTCTCCACCGGCACTTACTCTGCTGTCCATTATTAAGCCCGGCCACCAGCACTTTGAAGGATACACTTCTGCAGAAGACCAGAGGTTGACAAAGGCCTTGGCCGACTACGATCGGGATGAACTGGATTATCTGGAGACCGCTGAATGCGTTCTGGAGAGCGAAGGCTTCCAGGCTGAGATACGTCATCGAAACGGGGATATGACCGAAGAACTATTAAATGAAGCAAAGGAAGGTCGCTACGACTTGATGGCTTTCGCTCCCGAGGAGCACGGTACACTGATGAACATGTGGTATGGCGATGAGTCGTTTGAGATAATGCGCGACGTCGAAATTTCAGTGCTAAAATTCCCGGCAAGCTTTGAGGGAGATTCTAGTTGAAGAGATCGCTCCCCGAAATTGGACGATTGAGATTGCGGGTCCGGTGGGCGATGACCGAGAAATGACCCGAGCACGGCCCCGTTTCGACCGCTGTTGAATTGAAGAAATCCGTTGGATAGAGGGGGAAAAGATGGTTTGCCCCGGGGATGAAAATCCTTTATCCGCTCAGTTGATCTTCCACCTCCATGGTAATGTATTGGGTCGTCGGAAATTGACCCAGGTGACCGGGGCTTCAGAGAGCAGGGTTCGCACTGAACTGGAAAAGCTGCGGGAGAGAGGTTACGTGTGCATGGAGAGAAAAGGGACTTCTCTAACCGAACAGGGGCGTGAAGTATACCTGGGCCTACTGGCTCTTGTCGCCCGGGTCGCATCCGTTTCCCTGAGCGAGCTGGGAATTGACGAGTTCAGTCTGGGTGCCTTGTTGACTGCACCTGAGGAGTTGAGCAATCAGACCTGGTATTACCGCGACTTGGCAGTTCAGCAGGGTGCTTCGGGAGCGGTAATTGTCGAAGTAAACGAAGAGATGCGCTTTCTCGATACCGGCGAGCCTCTGAGGAAGAGGAATGAAGAGGATCTCCATAAATTGAAAAAAACATTCCCCGGCTGGCGGAAGGGCCGTTGGTTGTTGCTCGTATCTGGCAGTTCCAGGGCAGCTGCGGCTCGTGGTTTGTGGACCATCAATCTAGTTGTAAGCAAGGAAGTACACTTTAGTAAATATCATTCTTAACATCCCAGGTAGGTGACGCAACGTTGAGTGCTAATTTGTCATCCACGATTGCGGATATGGAACCTTCTCCGACATTGAAGGTGAAGGAACAGGCTGCTGCTCTTGAAGAACAAGGCCGATCGGTTTTGGATCTATCTGTTGGCGATCCTGACTTCGATACCCCGGCACACGTCAAAGAAGCTGCGAGAGAAGCTCTGGAAAATGGTTTCACTCACTACACGTCCGCGAGCGGAATTTCGGAATTGAAACGAGCAATTAGCGATAGATATTATCGAGAATACGGGGTCCGCTACGATTTAGATCAAATTATAGTCTCCGTGGGAGCCAAACAATCCCTGTACAATTTGATGGTCGTACTCCTCAATCCAGGGGACCGCGTTTTGGTCCCCGTACCTTACTGGGTAAGCTATCCTCCCCAGATTCAGATGGCCGGGGGAGAGATGAGAACCGTAGAGACCAAAATTGGAGACCATCTCGTGCCACAAATGGACCATCTCCAGAAGAAAACTGGTGAACGATCCAAAGCCATTATCTTAAACACCCCCAATAACCCCACATCTTTGACGATTGGAGCTTCCGACCTGGAAAGAGTTTACAGTTTTGCTCTGGAGCACGACATGGTGTTGATTTCGGACGAATGTTACGATAAATTGGTCTACGGGCAAGACTATACCTCTGCCGCCTCTTTGCCAATGGAGAATAAAGTCATAATTAACTCCCTCTCCAAAACCTTTGCCATGACGGGGTGGCGGATTGGTTACGCCCTGGGTCCCACGAAGATTATTCAGGCTATGGGTCGATTACAGAGCCATTCCACCTCCAATCCCTGTTCAATAGCCCAGAAAGCGGCCGTTTCTGCTTTAAATGGCCCCTCGGAGACCACTGAAGAAATGGTCTCCAAGTTTGAGAAGAGAAAAGATTACCTGCTCTCTACCCTGGAGTCAGTACCCGGCTTTGATCCAGTTCCGCCTTCGGCGGCGTTTTATCTGTGGATTAACGTCTCCCAGCACCTCCGGGGGAGCAACTCGAATTCTACTGCTTTTTGTGCTGATCTTCTTCAGAATACTGGCGTCGCTTTGGTGCCGGGCGCAGCTTTTGGGCAGGAAAGTTACTTGCGACTGGCATATTGTGCTAGCAGGGACAAGTTAGGGGAAGCCGTGGAGAGAATTACTGAGTACTGCAACAATCTGTAAATCGCCCCTAGAGGATGACGGTACTGGCGTTGTTGTGAAAACCAATCCTCGATGTTATAATAGGGCGAAAAGCGGGCATAGCTCAGTGGTAGAGTACCAGCTTCCCAAGCTGGGTGTCGCGGGTTCGAATCCCGTTGCCCGCTCCAAAACTACTCTGCTTCTTTCGAGATTTTTTGTTGGGTGAGTGTGCGTGCAAAATCTTTTTAGTGAAGGGTTAATTGGCTTGGAACTCGAAGAGATAGCGGAACGGGTCAGAAGTTGTACGAGGTGTGGACTGGCACAGGGGAGAACCAATGCGGTTCCCGGTGAAGGCGATTCGAATGCCGATTTGGTTTTTATCGGTGAAGGCCCGGGCCGGGAGGAGGACAAACAGGGTCGACCGTTCGTGGGTCGAGCCGGTCAGAAACTTGATGAGATAATGGATTCCGTTTCGCTCTCTCGTGATGAGGTTTTCATCACCAACGTGGTCAAGTGTAGACCGCCCGAAAATAGAAATCCCAGAGCGGCGGAAATTTCGACCTGTTTTCCTTATCTCGAGGCACAAATCGCGGCCATAAACCCCGAACTGATCGTTACTTTGGGAAATTCTTCGACTAAATTTTTGCTGGATACCGAGGAAGGGATTACATCTATCAGAGGTCAACTGTACGATTGGCGGGGGGGAATTCAGATTTTTCCCATGTTTCACCCCAGTTATTTGCTACGAAATCCCTCCAAGGAGAAAGGTAGCCCTAAACATAAAACATGGAAAGATATTCAGAAAGTTCAGGAGATAGTGCACAGTTGAGCGATCGTTCCAGCTTAACCTACGACGAGAAAGAGTCCCGCGTCCACCAGGCTATAGAAAACGCCCAGAATTACCGGGAAGAAGGCCAGTACAAGCGAGGGACCGAGTTGTTGCTGGATACCCTCGAATTCGGGATCCTCAGGGACAAGATTTATTACAGGTTGGGCAACATTTACTTCGACTGGGGAAAACTGGACAAGGCCGAATACGCTTATAAAAAATGCATTGAACTGAATGAAGAACATGCCAATGCTCAACACAACCTTGCAGTTGTATACAGGCGACAGGGCAATATTGGCAAGTCGGTCAAACAGCGCAAGAAAGCCCAGAAGGTGGAGATCAAAAACCCTCCGGAACGGGAGCTCTCGGATGAGGAACGGGAGAAGTTAAAGGGTATTGCCTGGAAGACCCTGGGTTTGATATTTTTGGGTCTTGTGGGTATTGCCGGATTAGGTTACCTGGTATTCATCCTCGTCTAAATTATCTTCTTGCCCTTTATTCCTTCCACAGATAGGAGTAGATGAGATAATTGCGATAGACCTGTTTGACGTAATTCTGGGTACTGGCTCTGGGGATTAGTTCGATAAACAGGTCCGTGTCTTCTGTATCATAAGCTTCAGACCACCGGCCTAGATTGCCTGGTCCACCGTGATAGGCCATCATGGCCCGTCGAAGATCGTCCCACTGCTCGTGTTGTAGAGCAAGATAATAGCTCCCGAATTCAAGATTGAGCTGAGGGTCGAATAAATCATCGGTGGCAATATCCTTATTCAGGTCTTCTGCGATATAGCCTGCAGTGGAGGGCATCAGCTGCATCAAACCCCGGGCGCCGGAAACAGAATAAGCCCGCTCCTCGAAAGCGCTTTCCTGGCGGATCACGGCCAATACTGCAGTGGCGGAGATGGCCTTCTGTTCCACTGTTTCGACGATTGGTTCCCGGAAATGAATGGGGTAAGCTTGGGAGAGAGCTGAAAATGTAACCTTCTCCTCGCCGGCCAGAATCTCTTTTACCAGAGAGATTCCGTGATGTAGGGCCGCTCTGGCATCGCCGTTTGCCTCCTTCCAGTGACCCAGTAGAGATAAGTAATCTTTTTGATCGACTGATGGAGCGAGCCTGACCAAGCGTGCTATTGCCGGTTCGAAGAGCCCATACTCTGCCAGGCTCGTTGCTTTTCTAAACAGGTCTTTTGCCCTCTTATCTTGTAAATTTTGCTCTATCCGAGTGATGATGTCTCCTGTAGAACTATCACTTCCAGTCCCTCGATACGAATAGGCCAATCCTTTATCCCACCCTCGGGATCTGGCCAGGAAGGAATAATAACTTAACGGCTCTTCGTTGAGAGCCTGGACCAGCTGGAGAATAATTTCTGATTCGTTTCCGCGCCGTTGAGCTAATTTGTACTTCCAGAATTGCAACTTGGGGTTTCTTTGGCCTTCGTAGCTTTCTAGTAATCGAAGCAGGCGGTCTGCCTCATCTTCGTTGTCTTCCCAGTAGGTGAAAAAGAAAAGTTCCCATAGAGATTTGGTATATAAGCCCCTGCTCTGCAGTGTGGCTCTAAACTCCTGGAGTATCTCCGCTGCCCTTCCTCGGTCTCCTTGGCGGAGCTGTACGGAGAACAGCTCCGAGGCAGCCAGTCCGCTGTAGTAACTGGAGATATCGCTTCGGGCTAGCCTGTGTAACGACTCCCGCGCCTTTTCAGTTTCGTCCTCCGACTTGTAAAGGATTGCCGAGTAATATCTGGTTTTCGCTTCAAGTTCCGGGGGCGGTCCACTGCGTAATATGTGGTTGAACCTTACTCTTGCCTCCGGTTTTCTGTCCAGCCTGAACCCGGCCAGGTAGCCTAGTTCGAACCAAACCCGTAATCGGAGTTCAGAAGGCCATTCGTCTCTGAATTGATTCAGCAGCTCTCTAGCTTTCTGATATCGGCCGAATCGAGTGATGGTTTGAATGTACTGAAATATTTTCTCAAATTCACTGGCGTCGGGTCTTTGAAGCTGTTCAATAGAGCGGTCGATCGATTCGAAAAGTTGATCTCGCTCTTCGCCTATGAATCTGAGATCGAGAACCTCGGTCAACTCCAGTAAAGCCGTTAACAGCCTCCCAGGGTTTTCTAAGCGCGAGTGGGCTCGGGCCTGTAACCTCAAGGCCTTCTCCCTTTCCAGATCGGTCTCGGCACTTCCGAATGCCTCCTGGGCAAAAGAAAGTGCCCGTTCAAGTTCTCCGATTTCCAGGAGTATCTCTCCCCGTAGAAGCTGAACTTCAACGGGTAATAGTTGGGAATCTTCTTCTAGTTTTCGGGCTAAGCGATCTGCCTCCCGGTATTTTCCGGCCTTGAAGTAGGATTGTGCCAGTAGAAATTGGGAATAGGAATAGAGGTCATGATCAGCTGAAACGGCCTGAAAACCTTCTATGGCCTGGGAATACTGTTTGCTGTTAAAAGCAGTAATTGCGGACTCAAGAGAAGTTTGAGTTGCAGTGCTGGAAAACGAGAGGCATGCGGATAAAAAAAGCAACCCCAAGATAACCCAGCCAGTTGAGTAATTTTTCATGATTCTGGCTTGTCGAACTAGTTAGGCTTTTCTAATCTGGATTTCATCGAGCTGTTCCCGGCTAATCTCCTGCAGGGTTTCTGTTCCTTGAGTTAACGAACCAAAGACGGTTACCGGCGAGGCAGGTCTGGGCTCATCACCTTCGCTCGCGGGAGTGGGGCCGAAAAATATACAGAAGGCATTGCCCTGAGGCCAGTAGGCCAGGTCGCCGACCGTGAGATCTTTCTTGGGTTTCTCGTTTTCCATCTCCAGGGGGATTGGGAAATAAATTTCATCTCCCCAGAGTTTCCCCGAACCACTAAGTGGCAGAAGATCCCCAACCGCACTGGCAGTCTGTGTTTCATTCAGTTCTGCCTGCAGCGTATTTGATCCAATGACGATTTCGACCTTCATTACTGTTGACCTCCTTTCCAAGAAGAGCCAGTGACTTTTTGTCTGTTAATTTCGAGATTATAATACAGGGGAGAAATAACTGACGTCAAGAACCTACCTTCTTCCGGGCAAATACGGTCCAGACACTCCAACCAGCAACCCCTCAGGTACGGAATACCACGTTTTCCTTGTTGAATAACTTGACGGACAAGGAGAGGAGCAGCCCGCCCAGGAAGATGTTGGAGGCGAAGGTAAGGGCCAAGTGGTGTAGATTGAAAGTGCCGCCCAGGAGAGCTTTGAAGACTTCCAGGGAATTGATAACTGGGATCAAAAAAGAGATTCCCTCTAGCTGAATTCCTCCGGACATGGATAGGATTCCGGTCAGTATTACTGTCATGTAAATCGGCGTCTGGTAAATATTTGCTTCCTTCTGAGTCCGGGCGAAGGTACCGACGATAATCACTATGCAGGACAGAACTGCGACCAGGGGAAGCAGGGTCAAAACGATACTTCCGAACAATTTGGGGGTGAGTTGTCCAAACTCCATATCGATGCCGAAGAAACCCAGGCCGTAGACCAAACCCAGCACGGCGAACACGGCACCAGCCGAGGCCACACAAAACACTGCTATGAACTTCCCCAGCACGATCTGAGTTCGGCTCAGCTGAGATGCAAGGAGAGTGGAGATCGTTTTTCTCTCTTTTTCACCTGCCGTGATTTCAGCCCCCAAACCCATCGCCGCGGTGATTATGGCCAGCACTACAAAGTAAGGGAGCATATTTTCGATCATTTCCTGGCCCAGGTTTCCGGTTGGGGACCCCGTGCTCTCGACTTCCAGGGTAAACGGCGAGGATACCTCTTGAGAATCCAACCCCATCTGCGCCAGTTCCCGTTCCATCTGAGCCCTGAAATGGTCTTCTAAAATTGTTCTGGCTCGGGCCAGAGCCATTTCAGAATCTTGGTTCCACTTGCGATATTTCAATCCAATCTGCAGTTCTTCATCCTCACTCCTGCTCACAATCACTAACAAATCCCCTCGACGCTCTGCAAAGTCCTCGGTTGCTTTTTCACTACTTGAATAAAGGATTAAATTCACCTCTTCGTTATCGTGAAAGGATTGGGTGAGCTGAGGGGCTTCCTCGTCGCCGGCAAATAGAATGGCGGACTTTTTTTGCGTCGCTTGCTGGATTCCCTGGGTGGTGTAGTGAGATACCAATCCCAGAACCAGGGGGTAAAAGATGAGAGGAAAAACGATGACCAAAAGGGCCGTTCTCCTATCCCGGATGGCTTGGAGGAGTTCTTTTTTAAGCAGTAGCCAGGTGTTTCTCATGGCACTTCTTTCCCTACCCCTTTCTCTTCAGCGATGGCGAAGAAAATATCCTCTAGATTTTCGGCCTCCCACTCCTCAAGGAGATCCGGTAACGTATTATTTGTCTCGAGATGTCCGTCGAAGAGTATTCCCACCCTGTCACAGAGTTTTTCGGCGATATTCATCAGATGAGTTGAGATGATTATTGTTTTATCCTGTTTTCTGAACGATTCAATGTAATCTAGAACAGTTTTGGCGGTCATTACGTCCAATCCATAGGTGGGCTCGTCGAAGATCAGCACCGGGGGATCATGGATGATGCTCCTGGCCAGGGATAATTTTTGCTTCATTCCTGTGGACAGCTTAGCCACTCTGCGGTCGGCAAATTCCCCCATATCGAGTATGTCGAGAACGGTCTGCCGTCTCTGTTCCAGTTCTGTCCCCCTTAGACCGTTGATCTGACCGAAGAAATTCAACGTCTCCACAGGGGTTAGTCCCTCGTAGAGCCCCGTTTCCGTCGCCAAAAAGCCGACGCAAGCCCTTACTTCACTTGCAGATCTGCTTACGTCGTAATCCAGAACTCGTGCCTTCCCCTGGGTAGGGCTCAGCAGTGTGGCAAGAATTCTCAATGTGGTGGTTTTGCCTGCCCCGTTGGGCCCCAGCAAGCCGTAGATCTCGCTCGGGAAACAGTCGAGGGAGAGTTTGTCGATGGCGTTAATTCTCCCCTGTTTTCGGGAGTGAAAGGTTTTGGTAAGATTTTCAGTCCTGACTGTTGGTTCCATCTGGAACAAATGTCTCCTTTCCGATTTTGTCCCTCAGGGCTTCGGGGATAGTGACCGAACCATCTCGAGCTTGATTGTTTTCCAGAATTGCCGCGAACAGCCTGGAGGTAGCCAGGGCTGAACCGTTTAGGGTGTGGATGTACTCGGGTTTGGCGTTTTCTTCGGGTCGGTATCTAATATTCCCTCTTCGGGCCTGGAAAGTTTCGCAGTTGCTGCAGGAGGAGACTTCATAGTACTGGCCCTGAGCGGGAAGCCATACTTCCAGGTCGATTGTTTTACTGGATTGCTGGGCCAGATCGGATGTGGGTAGTAGAACTTTGCGGTAATGCAAGTCCAGCTCCTGGAGTATTACCTCTGCGTCTTCGACCATCAGGTCGAGATGCCTGTATGATTCTTCAGGTTTTACCAATTTGAATAATTCCACTTTGTTGAACTGATGAGTTCTAATCAATCCCCGCTCTTCCTCCCCGTAGCTGCCGGCTTCCCGGCGAAAGCAAGTAGTGTAGGCTGAGTATTTTTTGGGCAATTCAGCGGAGGAAAGTATCTCGTCTCTATGGATATTGGCCAGCATGCTTTCGGCAGTGGGGTTTAAGTACAGTTGATCTTCGGGGCAGTGGTAAAGCTCGTCCTCAAATTTAGGTAAATGCCCCGAACTGAAGTAACTATCTTCGTTTGCTAGGAAGGGAGGGAGGACTGGTTCGTATCCGCCCCGGGTGGCTTGATAAAAGAACATAAACTGAATCAGGGCCATTTCCAGCAGGGCTCCATCTTGTTGGTAATAAGGGAACCGTGCTCCTGCTATCTTGGCCCCCTTCTCAAAGTCCAGCAATCCCAGATTTTCGCCCAGTTCGAGGTGGTTTTGCGGTTGAAATTCAAAAGCAGACGGGGATTTGTATTGATCCAGCACCACTTTGTCTTCTTCGTTTTCGCTTACCGGAACGGAGGAGTGGGGAACGTTGGGCAGCCTGGCGAGACGATCTTTTAGCTCTTTTTCTACTTCCTCCTTTTGGGACTCCAAGTTATCGATTTCCTCTCCCAGCCGGGCCATATTTTCGATCAGGTCTTCGGCTTCGCTATCTTTACCCTTTTTCTTCAGCTCTCCAATTATTTGAGACCCTTCATTCCGTTGATGTCTAAGATCCTCGACTTCTTTGATCAGCTCCCGCCTTTGTTCATCCAGAGTCAGAATTCTGTCCAGAGAAAGCCCCGGTTCCCGCTTGCCCAGCTCCCGTTCCATTTGGTTGGGGTTATTTCGAATTTTGTTGATATCTAACATATCAGTTTTCTCTACAATCCCCTAATTGAATTGAGTTCAGAAAAGAATCAAATGTGCAGCCGAAAACGAATTGAATTGTACAACCTTTTCGGGCTGTGCTAGGTTAAGAAAAGTGTTTAATTATCGCCTTACAAAATTGAGGAAGATCGCCGGGATGTCTGGAGCTGACGATATTTTCGTCCACTACCACCGGCTGGTCCTTGTAATTTACTCCCGCATTTATCATGTCATCCTTGATAGCCTTGTAAGAAGTCATCGTCCGACCCTCGAGGATCCCCGCAGAAATGGGAACCCATCCGGCATGGCAAATGGCTGCGATCAATTTGCCCTGCTCGTCGAAAGATCTCACAAAATTAGTCACGGCCTTAAACCTGCGCAACCTGTCGGGGGATCCGGTGCCACCAGGAATGATTAATCCGTCGAAATCTGCAACGTCCATTTCCTGTGCCGCGTGAGTGGCTTCAATAGGCAGGCCGTGCTTGCTTTCATATGTACCCTGCTTGTAAGAGCCGACCGTCGTTTCAGCCCCTTCTTCTTCCAGTCTAATTTTTGGATACCAGCATTCCAGATCCTCGTATCCGTCCGCCACCAGAAAAGCAAATTTTTTGCCCTCCAGAGCACTCATATTCTATACCTCCCAGGTGGAAAACCTCGTTCAGCAAACACAATTACTTGCCTATAGACTATAACCTTATGAAGGGTGTAATTCAAAGCGGAGATGCTCCCGGAAAACTTTTTCAATTACTACTCTAGGCTATTATAACTTTGGTCAATAATCCCGCTCAGTTTTTTGTGAGTGCCTGGAGCTTGGCTGCGCAGACATTTTCGACAATCCTGGAGACGAGTGAGAAGACCAACGTTGTTTTCACGTAGGATTATATGACATTATAAACACTACCTCACCCCGATTACTTGAGAGAAGTGGGGCAAATTAGAGGCTTCGGAGGTTAATGGAGAACCTGTCTGCCCCGGTATTTTTAAAGGAGGATTTTATGTTGAAGATAGGTGATGCTAAGGCCGAACCTGGTCAAATTTCTGTTGGACGCTTGGACATCGGTGAGCTACGGGAAGGAACTGGATTTGGTCTTCCCGTTGCTGCCGTAAACGGCGTGGAAGATGGTCCCCTGCTCTACATTCAGGCGGGAAGTGATGGCAATGAACTAAACGGCATTGGCGTGGTGCGGAATCTGATGGCAGATCTTGATCCTCAGCAGCTTAGAGGCGGTATTCTGATAGTCAGCCCCCTTAATTTCCACGGCTATCAGCTGGCCAAACATCGTAATCCACTGGATAATGAAAAAATCAACCGCACTTTCCCGGGGAAGCAAGAAGGAAGTATCAGCGAGCGGCTGTCCCACGCTGTATTCGAGTACGCTAAGGAAAGCGACCTCGTTTTGGATCTGCATCAAGGTGGAACTTCGCGCATGATAAATGAAGTTCGGGTCCGGGTGGACGAGGAACACCAATTGCATCAGGAATGTCTGGAACTGGCCCAGGTGTTCGGAATTGAATACATTCTCGACAAAGGAGGTCCGGATGGCCAACTTGCACGAGCGGCTCCGGACCAAGGAGTTCCGACCATCGATCCCGAATTGGGCGGATGTGTAGGATGGGATAGCGAATCCATTGAACTCGGTGTCCAGGGAGTGCTGAACGTTTTACGCTATTACGGTTTTTTGGAAGGCGAACCCCTCCTGCCGGACTCTTATACCGTTGTGGACGATTTTCAAAAATTTTACGCCGGTCGAGGTGGGCTGGTCGAGTACGAAGCAGATTTTCAGGGCGAGGTTGCCAGCGGAGACGGGTTGTTCAAGGTTACGGATCTTTTCGGCCGTCCTCTGGAGACTGTGGAATCGACGGTGGACGGGATCTTTTGGAGAAAAAAGCGTCTTCCCATGACTGCCAGTGGAGAAGAAGTATGTCAGGTGGGCTTGAACCCCAGAAAGTTGACTTTCGCTGGCTAACCGGTGAAGTGGAATTGATCTACGGGAATCGATTTTGTTCAGCAACCTGCGTCTAAAGGAGAGAATTATCCTGGAAGTAAATGCCGTAAATGGTCGCCGCGGCCAGTTTAGTTATCTAAAAAATTTTGATTTTTGAAACCACATAATCACAGCTACTGCGAGCGAGTGTTGGCTTTTTACGCTCTCATTTAACGGTGAGTTGCCCTAATCTCAAATACTTTGAACCGAGACGAGAGCATAACTGGCAACTCGGTCTATTTGTAATAGCGCTGTGGTAAGCTATCATTAGGATGAGATAACCTATGACAGAACTTTCAAAGCGCTATGATCGCTTGATACCCTTTGTTGAAGAAGATGGCTTTACTCTGGTGGTACTTGAAGGCGAGAGGGTCATATTTTCTTCAGAAGAGTCGGGATTAACGCCTTTGCTCACTTTCCTCGGTTCTGTCAACCTCGATTACACCGATTTTACCGCGGTGGATAAAGTAGTTGGAGGAGCTGCGGCGCGGTTGATGGTCTTTGCCGGGGTAGGCGAGGTGTACACTCCCCTGATTTCAGAGGTGGCAGTAGAGTTGTTGAAGTGTCGAGACGTTCCTTTTTATTCCGAGACCCAGGTAGAGGCAATTGTCAACCCAAGTTCGACTGATGGCTGCCCCCTTGAAAAATTGGCCCGGGAAGTGGAAGATGATTCCGAATTCTATTATCTGGTCAAACGACGGACTTCTTGACCAAACTTCTCGTCTCTTTTTACGCCTGGGTGCGATATTTTGAAACTCAGAAGACGCCTAAAAAGACACTCTTCGCCATCTAGTCGTCGGGTCGGGTTATCGACGTTTTTTATTGAGATCTTTCCTGATCAAGTTTGTTTCTGAGAAGCTATCTGTTCCACAGCCTTTTTAATTCTATTCAAGCCTCTGTGCAACAGTGATTGAGGACAGGCCACGTTCAAGCGCATGAAACCTTCTCCGCCGGGGCCGAACCATTCCCCGGGATCCAATCCTACTTGAGCTCGCTCGACAAAAAATTGGTTGAGGTCCTGAACTGACTCTTTCAGCCTCCGACAATCCAGCCATAACAAATACGTTCCTTCCAGTGGGACGGGGTTGATTAGGGGAACCCGGTGTTCGAAATAATTGGTCGCGTACTCGATATTTGTCCGTAGAGTTTGATGCTGTTTCTCAAACCATTTCTCAGAATTGGTGTAGGCCAGCTTTAAAGCCTCCAGGCCCAGAAGGTTGCCGCTTTTCAGCAACCGCCCTCCTGCCTCCCGGAACTCTTCCCTCATCTTTTCGTTCGGTATAAGGGCGTAGGAGGTCTGAAGGCCAGCGATGTTGAAAGTCTTGCTGGGGGAGTTTAGGATAATCGAGTTATTTTTCGTCTCATCTCCCAGGGAGAAAAAGGGGGTATGAGAGTGATTTGAAAAGACGAAATCGGCGTGAATCTCGTCGGAAATCACGATCACTTTTCTCTCATGGCAGATCGTAAAGAGCTGGCTGAGCTCTTCTCTCTTCCACACTCTGCCTACCGGATTGTGGGGGCTGCAGAGCACGAGTAGATCGATTTCCTTTCCACGTTTACTGAGCTTTTCCCTTAGATCCGAGAAGTCCATTTCGTAAATTCCATCACGATAGATCAGCTGATTGTTGACGACTTCCGCATCGTTGTTCTCTACAGTGGAGTAAAAGGGATAGTAGACCGGCGGCTGAAGGATAACTCCTTTCCCTTTTCCCGCGAAGGCCTGTATTGCGATACTGATCGACGGCACCACCCCGTTGCCGTGCACAATCCAATCGCTCTTGACTTCCAGTCCCTGAGTTTTTTTCAGCCAGCTTATAATAGCCTGGTCATGTTCTTTTCCGGGCCGCGTGTAGCCAAAAATTCCGTGGTTGACGCGGCTTTTCAGGCCTTTAACTATGGGTTTTGCGGTGGGCCAATCTGCGTCGGCCACCCACATGGGGAGCAGCTCTTCCTTTCCGAATACCTCCTCGCGATGGTCCCATTTGACGGAGTTTGTATCTTTACGGTCTGTGATTTGGTTAAACTGGTCTACCATTGCGTACTGCCTCCTTTGGGGGTTGTGGAGAAACATTTGATAATAACCGGAGCCCGCCAAACCTGCAAATAGTTTGAACAATCGTCACTTTTGGTTGGTGCCAGAGGTGGGGGCCTTGATCAAGGTAATAATGGAGAAATTGGTTTGAGGTTAGGTTTTTGACATCGTCTCACCTGTCACTGTACTATTAAATCGTTTTCAATCTCAACAAAGAACGGAACATACCGCTTTCACTCAGCCGGGAATATTTTTCTGCTCGCCATCCTCGGTGCACTGTAAAGCCGAGGGAAAGGAATATGAGTTTTTACGGGGTGATGCCGATGGTGGAAGTTCTTAAAAAAAAGCTGGATGCGGCCTTTGACGATGCTGTAGCCCGGGTCCAGGAAGCTGTTTCGGACGAGTTTTCAGTTTTGATGGTCAAGTCTATCGATGAAGTTATCAAAACTAATCTCGAATTACCCGACTATCCGCTTAAATATACCGTGATTCTGGCCTGTGGACCTGAGCTGGCCAAGATGGCGCTGGATTTATCACTGGAGACGGGGACCCTTATGCCGTGCTCCTTCGTCGTATATCAGAAGGACGACGAGGTTTTCGCGGCTCACACCTCAATTATGAAAACTGCAGTCGAGGTTGGCATGGTGCCAGAAAATGAAATGCAGGAACTTATGGAGAAAACGGGAGAAAAGGTTCACAAAGTATGGGAAAAACTGGAGGATTGACGCCCCCGTCGTAACTAAATTTCCTGATCTTCTTTTTCGTCTGGGAGAGAATTGTTGCATTTCGGGCAGCGCCGCCATTCGACGCGGATGATGGCACCACAGTAAGGGCAATTTGTTTTCAGGTCCTTGTGGCAATGGGGGCAAACTGCATGGTCCTTGTTAATTTCGCGATTGCAGCTTGGGCAGTACAGCTTTGGGGCAGCAATGCTGTACTCCAAAGCTCGCTCCCAGTGGCGCCACTCTCGGTTGAAGTGCTTTCTATAAAACATTGCCCCGATGTGTGGAGGACCGACTTGAGAGCCCGCAGGCTCGCTTTACAGTTTAACGGCGATTTGTTCTTGAACTTTCTCCAGATCTTCTCTCGTGTCCATATTTACAATTGAATGGAAAGACCCTCCTCCGTCTCCTGTATACCGAGGTATGATGTGGAAATGGGTATGAGGGATGGCCTGGCCTGCCTGTTCTCCATCATTCAATCCAATATTGGCACCGTCGGCGCCCATTGCAGTTTGGACGACTTTGTTGACCTTTTGGGTAGTCTGAATTAAATCGGCCAGTTCGGAATCGGGAACGTCGGACAGGTGCTGGTAGTGACTTTTGGGTATGACTACCGTGTGTCCGTCCGTGAGGGGGTTTATATCGAGAAAAGCAACCGAGTGGTCGGTTTCGACCACCTTTAGAGCCTCCTGACTGCCTGAAACGATCTTACAGAAGATGCAGTTTTCCATATTCTCCTCCTGATGGTTTGCGGTTTCAGTAGTCGGGGATGATTCGGGCGTATTTGGTTTTGCCTACTTGTAAGACCACGTCGTCCTCTATTCGAGGATCGCAGTTGATCGTCTCCACTTTTTCCCGGTCCAGGCGAACCCCGCCTTGGTCAATCAATCTTCGTGCCTGAGAACGACTGGAAACGAAATCGGTCTTTTCCAGCAAATCGACGATCCAAATCGTTCCGTCGTCTTTGACGTCGTCCTCGTACAGTACTATTTCCTCCATTTCGGAGGGTTGTTCGCCGTCTTCAAAGACCTTCTCGAACTCTTTCTGGGCATGGTCTGCTTCCACCGAGGAGTAGATATTTGCAACTATCTGGTGGGCGAGCCTTTTCTTCTTCTTTTTGGGATGTAAATCATCAAATTGGTCTGGATTCAGGTCGGTCAAGAGGCCAAAGTACTTGTCCATCAGGTGGTCTGGAACGGCCATAATTTTCCCGTAGACGTCCTTCGGTTTTTCGTTAAGGCCTATGTAGTTACCCCGTGTCTGGCTCATGGCATGAACTCCATCGGTGCCTTCCAGAAGCGGCACGGTAAGGATGATCTGTGGGGGTTGGCCGTATTCACGTTGTATCTGACGACCTATCAATAAATTAAATCGCTGGTCAGTTCCACCCAGCTCCACGTCTGCGTCAATAGCTATCGAATCGTAGGCCTGAGCGAGAGGATATAAGAACTCCATGATAGAGATGGGCTGATTTTGCTCGTAGCGATTCCTGAAATCTTCGCGCTCCAGCATTCGCGACACCGTATACTTGGAGCTCAACTCAATTATATCCTCGAAGGTTAGCTTGCCCAGCCACTCTGAGTTGTATCTGAATTCAGTAAGTTCGGGGTCCAGGATGCGAAAGGCCTGTTGTTCGTAATCGGCCATATTGCTCTGAATTTCTTCCAGGCTCATCATCTCTCTGGTTTTTGTCTTTCCGGAGGGGTCGCCAATTCTCCTGGTGAAGTCTCCCACCACTAGAACAGCCAGGTGGCCCAGATCCTGAAAATGGCGTAACTTTCTGAGAACCACTCCATGCCCCAGAGTCAGATCGGGAGAAGAAGGGTCCACGCCAAGCTTCACCCTCAATTGCCGATCCTCTTTTTCTGCCAGTTCGAGTTTTTTCTTTAGTTCATCTTCTGGGATTATATCGGCCGCTCCCCGCCTGAGTAAGTCGAGTTCACTCTTCCAACGGTTGGACATTAACATCACACCTTAGTGTGGATTGATTATGGTCACGTCAGCGATGCGGTCCTTGGACTCCAGGTCCATCAATTTGACCCCCCGGGCATAGCGCTGGAACTGGCTGATCTCGTCCAGGTCGAGACGGATGCCCTTGCCTTCTTCGCTTACGATAAATACCTCTTCAGGGCCTCGGTCCACAACTTGAATCTTTTTTAGCCCGTCTTCATCGCCGATTTTGATGCCCAGGTTACCTTTCCCGCCACGTCCCTGGACCGAGAATTCGTCGAGTGGAACCAGTTTCCCCAGCCCCAGCTCTGTGACAAACAGTACTAGTTTTTCGTAGGAAGGAACGTCGTATTCGTAAGTCTGAATTCCAATAATCTGATCATTTGGAGCGACTTCCATGCCTATAACACCTTTGGAAGGTCGCTGAGCGCTTCGGAGCTCTTCTTGGTCAAAACGTATTACCTTCCCGTTTCTGGTGGCAAGGAGGATATCTCCTTCGCCGTAAGTCGTCACGGCGGCGCTCAAGCTGTCGCCGCTTTCGGTATTTAATGCCTGAATCCCACTGGTGTGGACGCTGCTAAAGTTTTCCAGGGGGTTTTTGCTCACGTATCCACGCTGGGTGGTTAAAAGGCAGTATGATTCGGCCAGCGGCAGATCGCCGATATCGAAAATGTCGGTTACACTCTCGTCCTCACTCAGTTCAAGGTGATTCCGAAGAGATGTACCTTTAGAGTCACGACGTTGGGATGGGAGCTGATGTCCTTTGAGCTTGTAAACTTGATCCTGGTCAGTGAAGAAGAACAGGTCATTTCGAGAGTTCGTCCCCAGGGTCAGTTGCAATCTATCGGTTTCCTCCACGCGCATGCAGATTACGCCTTTGCCTGCCCTGTTCTGTAGTTTGTAACTTTCACAACGGGGTGCATTGACCAGACCGTTTTCAGTTATTTGCACAACTAGGCTATGGTCGGGGATAAGTTGATCGGCGTCGACCTCCCGGGGTTGTTCGGTGATCAGGGATCTTCTCTGATCACCGAATTCCTTCTTCAACTGCTTCAGTTCCTTTTTGATCATCTTGTCTAACTTAAGGCTCGAAGACAGGATTGTGGTATATTTCTCGATCGCTTCACGCTTTTCTTCCAGCTCGCTGGTGATCTTTTCTCTTTCCAGACTTGTCAGGCGTCCCAGTTGCATTTTTAGGATTGCGTTGGCTTGCTTTTCGGTGAATTGATATCTTTCCATCAGCATTTCTCTGGCCGAACTTCGGTCGGGTGATTTTCTAATTATCTCGATTATTCTCTGGGCGTCTTCCAGGGCCACTGTCAAACCTTCCAGGATGTGAGCTCTGGCTTCGGCCTTCTCCAGTCGATGCTCTGTGCGCCTTCTAACGACCTGCCGTCGGAAATCAATAAAACTGTTGAGAATTTCTTTCAGAGACAATCGTCGAGGGTTCCCGTCCACTATAACCAGAAAATTTGCCCCGTAAGTCCGTTCCAGTGGGGTATATTTGAATAATTGGTTGACAACCACTTCCGGTTCGGCTCCCCGCTTGAGTCCGATTACAACTCTGAGGCCTTCTCGGTCGGATTCATCGCGAACTTCACTGATCCCGTCAATGGTTCCGCTCTTTACTTTATCAGCAATGCGCTCGACGATGGTGGATTTTTTGACCTGGAAGGGAATTTCGGTCACGATTATCTGATCCCCCTCCAGCTTGGTTTTAGCCCTCATCCTTACTTTCCCTTTCCCTGTGCGGTAAGCTTCTTTTATACCTTCTCGACCCAACAGAATTGCCCCGGTAGGAAAATCAGGGCCTTTGATGTATTCCATTAGGGAATCCAGGTTCAGGTCCGGGTTGTCTATCAGTTGAATTACTCCGTCGATTACTTCACTGATATTGTGAGGAGGAATTTTGGTGGTCATTCCCACGGAAATTCCCCAGGCTCCATTAAGCAGTACTCCGGGAAGCTGTGCAGGAAGAACGATCGGTTCTTCAAGCGAATCGTCGAAGTTTGGCTGGAAATCTACGGCATCCTCATCTAATTCCTCGAGAAAGGTCTCACTTAATGCTGACAGGCGAGCCTCGGTGTATCTCATAGCTGCGGGCTCGTCGCCGTCGATGGACCCGAAATTGCCCTGTCCGTCGACCAGCGGATAGCGGAACGAGAAGTCCTGAGCCATGTTTGCCATGGTATCATATACTGCGGAGTCGCCGTGTGGGTGGTATTTACCCATGACCTCCCCGACAATCCTAGCCGATTTCTTGTGAGCCGAGTCGGAGGTCAGCCCCAGATCGTTGAGGCCGTAAAGAATTCTGCGCTGGACGGGCTTTAATCCATCCCTGACATCCGGAATTGCCCGCCCGCGAATTACGCTCATGGCGTAATTTATATAAGATTCTTCCATTTCTTGTTCGATGTTAGTAGTTTCTACAGTACCCATAGGTAAGTTACCTCAATTGTTGGTCAAAAGAATTCAGAAATTAGAGGAGAAACTCTTTAATATATTAGCCAGAGGACGGGGAAAACGCAAGATAGGTGGGGTTCTGAATTACGTCAGGAGGAGGATGGAAATCTCATTGCTTTCGTAAATCGCTCCGAGAAATCGGATTGGAAAGACAGCTCGAGATGCCGAGCTTTCCTGGCAATTTCCTCCAACTCAGCGTGTTTTTGTTTACTTGCCAGGGATAGCTTGCATCCCTGACCCGCGGCATTGCCCACCGAGGAAATCTTTTCCGGAGATAGCACTGGAACAACCCCCAGCCGCAGTACGTTTTCTTTACGGAGGTCATTCCCAAAGGCACCGGCCAGATACACATCGTCGATATCATCATGTGAAACATTCATTTCGTCCATTAAAGTTTCAACTCCGGCCCTTATTGCGGCTTTTGCCAGCTGAAGTTCGCGTACGTCGCTTTGAGTAACTAAAATTGGCGGGGTGGAGTCTTCCAAAATAAAAGCGGTGGACCCTTGATATTCGATTAAACGCCTGGAGAGCGGATGAGAGTTCTCTCTGACGAAGTTTCCTTCAGCTGCCACCAGGCCCTGTTTCAGGAGCTCCCCTACCGCGTCCACCAGCCCCGAACCACAGAAGCCCTGAGGTGTCTCCTGGTCACCTATAATTTCAACCTCCACCTCTGATCTGCTCATCTGAACGTGTGAAATGGCCCCTTTTCTTGCCACCATTCCCTGTTTAACGTTGGCTGCCTCGAAGGCGGGTCCAGCCGCTGCAGAGGCGGCGAGGATCCGTTTACTATCGGCCAATATTATTTCGCCATTAGTGCCAAAGTCAATCAAAAGTTGTACCCTCTCGGATCTATGGACACCCGTGGCCAGCGCTCCGGCCAGGCTGTCGGAGCCTACGAAGCCGGAAAGGGCGGGAAGTAAATGCACAGGAGCCTGGTCTGGGATGTTGAGGTCCAGGTTGTTAGCTCTGGTAGAGACTGTACTTTTGAGGACTGGAATATAGGGGCTTTGATCGATGTTTGTGGGGTCGATGCCCGCCAGTAGATGGAGAATTGTCGGATTTCCCACCACTGAAATTTTGAAAATTTTCTCGGCAGGAATGGGAAATCCCTCGATCATCTTGTTTAAAGCATCGACAATTGCGGTCTGTAGATCACGTAACCCCCCTTCGCATTCCCGGGCGTGTTTTATACGTGATATGACGTCCGCGCCGTAGCGCTGCTGAGGGTTGGGAAGAGACCGGACATCAGTTTGTTTTCCACCACTCAAATTGAGGAGATACCCTGCGACAGTAGTGGTACCGATGTCAAAGGCTATTCCGTAAAAGGCATCGGTATGATCTCCTGCCAAAAGGTCAATTGCACGCCCTGAGGATTCCTTTATCAGGGTAAGCTGTCGATCAGATTTACGGGTCTCCGAAGGTATTTTTCTCAAGATCGAAAGGGGGAACTCTAGCTCAGCATTACAGGCGTCTGCGAGTCGCTGAGTATCGGGGCGCTGATCTTTCCGGCCCGGTGAGGGCCAATCGAGCAAGCATTGTTGGATGTCGGGATCCAGGTCTACGTTTTCCATTCCCAGTGCCAGCAGTGTTTTGCTCTCGTGAGCTTCCGCGCGCTCCGGCAGGCGAATGGCCAGATCTGTGTTCACCTGCTGCTGGCAGGCCAGTCTCCAGCCTCTTTTCAGCTCTTTGGTGGAGAAATTTGCCCTTTCGGTCTCCGAGGGAGGAAGATTTCCCCTCTCGATTTGGACTTTGCATTCTCCGCAGGTCCCATTTCCACCACAAGAGCTGGGCAGCTGAAAGCCGGCATCTTGTAGGGCCGTTAGTAGATTGGTGCCGGGATTTACTTTAAACCTTCTGTCGGACGATGGAATGCCGATAGTATGGGTTGTGGGGCTCATGGTTGGTCAGAATTAGTCCTTACTCCCTGCTTCCCGGCGAGAGACGTTTCAGGTAGAAATACAGATCCCTGCAGGAGAATAGCATCCATTCCAGCAGACGGTTGAGCTTAATTAATTGATATTCGTAGCCGGGGTCCAGGGGCCTGACCAATATAGAGTGCATGTTCATTCTGTTTGCGCCTAGGATATCTGTTAAGAGCTGATCCCCTATCATTACTACTTCATCGGGTTTGAGGCCCAGTCTTTTCAGCATCTCCCGGTAGCCCTGTCTACGAGGTTTGGAAGCATTAAAAATAACCGGATAAGGCAGCTCCTCGAGCAGAGAGCGGATGTTTTTGCCCCTGCCGTTAGAGAGAATTCCAACTTTGAGATCCAGTTCCCGAACTTCGTCCAGCAGGTTCATGACCTCCTCATCGAGGTGATCTCTCTGCCAGGCGCCGAGAGTATTGTCCAGGTCGAAGATCAGTCCCTTTTTTCCCTGATGGGCAAACCTTTCGTAGTTAATGTCGAAGATGGAATCAGCTTCCTGGTCGGGAAACAGCGACGCGAAGAAGCTTTTAACAGCCATTGCTTGGCCCCTCTACAGTGATCTCTCCTATGTATATGTACTGTCTCAGATTTCGCAAAACGGCTTTCAGCTCCACGAGGAAATCTGGCGATACGAGGATTTTAAACTGCTTCTGCCCTTTGTAGGGACGGTATTCTCGTCTAACATTTGCTATTCCGTCATAGCTTTTTACGATGTCATCGAGAAAATGTAAGTCCTCCTGGTCTAGTTCCACGAACAGGTCCAGTGTATCAGGTTCAGGTTTGGGTAGACCTTCCGTTAACTTATCCAGTGAGGACTTATCCATCTTCAATCACCGACCGTGGTAGTTGTTTCTTCAACTTCTGGTTCAATTTCGGATAGCAATTCCTCGACTTCCTCAGTTTGGTATTCGGAGTCCAGTTCCTGCAGTCTGGTTAGTTTTTCCCGGGCCTCTTCGGTTTCTCCCTGACGGACCTGGATCTTCCCTATCTGGAACAGTGCCTCCAGTCCGTTCTCTGTCAGTTCCTCTTCTCCGTGAATGGATTCGTTCGCTTCTAAAATACCTTCGTAGAAGGGGAGTTTGTTCCTCGCCTGGCCCGCGTGTTCCAATCCTTTCTGATAGAATTCTTGAGCCTTTTTGTAATCGGTCTTGCTCATGTAGCTGTCTCCCAGTCCTTGGAAGGCGTCTCGCAGATTCGTCTCGTTGTCCGTCCTGTCGATTATAGTCCTATATTGTTCGATGGCGCTGTCGTAAATGTGTTGGTCCTGGTAGCTTTGAGCCAGTGTGAAACGAGTTCCGAGATCTTCCGGATCCAGCTCTACTATCCTTTTTGACAGTTGCTCTCGCAGCTTTTCGTCTCCGCTCCGTGCCAGGCCATCGTTGTAATTGGACAGGGCTCGCGAACTATCTCCCTCGGCCTGGTAGACCTTCCCCAGCCCGAGATAGGCTCTGCCGTTGTACGGGCTGTTGACAGTCAGCTGCTTGAAAGTTTCTTTTGCATCGTCGAACTGTTCAGCCTCAAGATAAGCGTCACCGAGGCTCAACTTTGTTTCGGTGTCATCTTTCTGAGCCAGAGCTTCGGTATAGTATTCTATCGCTTTTTCATAATCTCCTTGCTCTGCCGCGAGGTCTCCCAATCCTTTCAGAGCACCGAAATTATCTTCGTGCAATTCTAGAGCCTTTTCGAAACTCTCTCTAGCTTCGCTGTATTGCCCGTCCGGTAAATAAGCCTGTCCCATTTTGATCAGCAATTGGGGATCGTCTTCCTTTAGTTCGAGGGCCTTTTTGTATTGTTCAATAGCTTGGGAGTAATTGTCTAGTTTACTTAACACGTCGCCAAATCCAAGGTACGCCTCAGTGTACTCGGAGTTTTTTTCTATCGCCTGTTCAAATTGGGTAATTGCCCGTTGATAACGCTTTTGTTCGGCGAGGTTGGTAGCAAGCTGGTAATGAACTTCAGGATCTACTTCCGTTGAACCTCGGGTCAGATTTACCACGTTTTCCAGCAACTTTGGATCGGAATCGCGCTGGTTCTCCACCGCCTGCATGTAGTAATCCACGGCTTTTTCGCGGTATTCGTCGACTTGCTCCTGGGTTTGGGAATCCTCTTCTCCCTCTTCTTCCAGTTCTTCGTTCAGGGATTGCATCTTTTGTTCATATAGTTGGCCGATATAATAGGTAAGATAAGGATCAGTAGTGTCGGCCTGATCAGTAAGTGCTTTAAAGGCCGCTAAACC
>JBKGZS010000077.1:0-6867 GCA_046543285.1 Candidatus Acetothermia bacterium
ACCCTCGTCGGTGTCTTCTTCGGCCTTCATTTGAGCATCTACCAGAGGTAGCTGGATTTCGACTTTCGCTTCTTCTCGTACTTCCTCGTACCATTCTTGAAATCTTTCCTGTTCCTTGTCCTTCTTGTAATCGCTCTGTACTTGGTCTTTAATCTCTTCAAACGGAGGATGTTGGGGTTCTTTTTTGTCAAGCACCTTGAGTATCTCCCATCCATCTGGGGTTTCAATCGGATCGCTTACTTCCCCGGGTTCCAAATTAAAGGCGGTTTCGGCGATTGGGCCGGGTTGATCCTCTTCAGTAAACCATCCTAGGTCCGGATCTTCCATTTCCTCTTCTGCTAAAGCCTGGAAAGAGGTCCCACCCTCAACTTTTTCGAGGATTTGATTCGCCTGGGTCTGGGATTCCAGGACTACGTGGCTGGCTTTGACTTGAGAAGGGGTTTGGGCATAATCGCTCAGGTTATCCTGGAAGAAAGTCTCCAGTTCGGAATCGCTGGGATCGACATCGCCGATGATTTGGTTTTGTAGCTCCTCCGTCTGCAGATTCTGTCGAATGTTTTCCTTGGATTCCTTTTCGAAATCGCTGTAAGATAGATCCTGACTAGCCAGAGCGTTTTCCAGGTCTTCCCTGGTCCAGTCCCGTTCTTCAAGAAGCTGGTCAACCTGTTGATTGAATTGCTGGTTGACCTTCTCCTGAGAAGGTTCAATGCCGCGTGTCTCGGCTTCCTGGCGCATTAACTCGTTTTGAATTAGGGACTCCGCTACTGAAGCCTTAATCCTCAATTTTTGCAAAGCCCCCTGGGCTCCCTCGAGCATCTTGGAGAAGTCGCGGTCGTACTGACTGTAAACCTGTTCTTGTTGCCGAATAGCGTTTTCGTAAGCCTGGTCGAATTGATTCTCACTGATGGAATTCCCGTCGACCTTGATCGCGACGGATTGATCTTCGCCTCCCGTGGCCGAGTCCCTGGAACTTGAAGGGCGCATATACTGAAAAGCAGCGAGCCCGGCGGCTCCCAAGAAGAAACCGATGACCATGATCCAAACGATAATTACTTTGTAACGATCAAAAAACCTTCGCACCATTTTCACCTCTAAGAGACTGGATTAAGTGCACAAAAACCCATTTCCGCCCGGCTGTTATAGGGGAAATTGGTTTAGCTGTCTTAAAGTTTAAGCCTTATCTCCTCAACAACTGTCATCTGGTTGAAAAAACCTTTTTAATGAACCGTATACCGCCCATCCTCCCGCCAGTACACCTAACACCAAAAAGATTAACTTAAACAGGCGTTCGGTTCCAATGAAATTATCCATCCAGTACCCGAAACCCACGCAAATCAAGATCGCTGCAGCGAAGGTAAATCCAAGCTGGCCGACCTCGGCGACTGTCGAAAGAGCGGTTTTCCATCCCCGATCTTCTCCGCCGTCCTCCTTCTTTCTTTTAGGCATAACCACTGAGAGAAAGAAGGTTAAGATTAATTAGAAGCAGCATGGCCTGGTGCCCAAGATGCCTCGAGAACCTCTCTAAAAATCCAGGATGTCTTTTTCTTGCTCGTCTTCTCGTTCTTCTTCCCTCTGGGACTCTTCTATTCCCCGTTCCTCCTTGCTTGGCTCGATCTCCGGAGATTCCTCGGATTCTTCCCTTCTTTTACTGTCCTGCGATTTGCTCGGGGTGTAAGGCAAGCGTGTATCGACTAACAGACGTATAGCGGTTTTCTTTTCGCCGCTGATTTTGACGTCGACAAAAGCGGGGACAAATACCAGATCGGTTCCACTGGGGGCCATGTAACCGCGGGCGATGGTAATGGATTTGATGGCCTGATTGACTGCTTTGGGACCTATGGCTTGTAACTCGGCGTGCCCGTCTTCTCTGATGGTGTTAGCTAAAGCTCCGGCCGTGGCGGATGGTTCAGAAGTTGATGATACTTTAAGCATTTCACTCAACTCAGCACACCTCCTCTGTGGCTCTTCAGCCAGTATTTAATTTTTAATTACTGGCGTTGGGTGCCGGAAGAGCAATTTTTTGATTATATCCGCTCGTTGGTTACTGGGCGCACTCCACAAATTGGGCCTTTCGAATGACGTTGATCTTTACTTCCCCCGGGTAATCGAGGCCTTTCTCAACTTCCCGAGCGACGTCAAAAGCCAGTTTCGAAGCCGATTCATCGGAAATCTTCTCTGGTTCTACTACTATCCGTATCTCCCGACCGGCCTGCAGGGCGAAGGCCTTTTTGACACCATCGAACGATCGGCCGATTTCTTCCAGACGTTCCAGTCGCTCAATATAGCGCTCATAGGTCTCCTGGCGTGCTCCTGGTCTGGTTGCGGAGAGGGTGTCAGCTGCCTGAATAATCAAGGGTAGGATCGATTGCGGTTCTACGTCCTCGTGGTGTGCTTCAATAGCATTGACGATCTGCTCACTTTCCCCGTAGCGCCGAGCAAGTTCTGCACCTATTTCCGCGTGTGAGCCAGGAACTTCGTGATCAACTGCCTTCCCTATGTCGTGAATTAAACCGGCCCTTCGAGCCAGCTTTTGTGATAGATCCAGTTCTTCTGCAATTATTCCACCGATAAAACTTACTTCCAGAGAATGACGTAACTGGTTTTGGCCGTAACTATCTCTGTATTTCAACTTGCCTACTAAGGGGATTAATTCTGAAGGGAGCTCTACGCCAGTGTCCAGGGCGGCCTTCTGTCCCTCTTCCTTGATCTGTTCCACCATTTTTCTACGGGCTTTTTCCACCTTCTCTTCTATCTGGACGGGATGAATGCGACCGTCTTCTACTAGAGCTTCCATAGCGAGCCGTGCAATTTCACGTCGCACGGGGTGAAAACAGGAAAGCACAACCATTTCCGGAGTGTCATCGACTAGTACTTCTACTCCCGTCAAAGCCTCAAAGGTTTTAATGTTTCTCCCATTTCGACCGATAACTCGTCCTTTGTAATCGTCAGAAGGAAGGGGTACTGAAGTCACGCTATTTTCTTCTGCCTGTTCAGCAGCGTATCTTTGGACTGCCGTAGCCAATATGCGCCGCGCCTTTGAATCTGCGATCTCTCTCGTTCGTTTTTCCACCTCCTCTATCTTTCGGGCAAAGTGTCGCTCAGCTTCCTTTTCCACTCTCTGCGTCAACTTTTCTTTTGCTTCCTGGGTGGTAAGGCCGGAGATCTTTTCCAGGTATTGTTGCTCCCTTTCAATTAATTCCTGGCCTTCCTCCTTCAATTCCTGGATTTCCTTCTCGTCCTCTCGAAGCGAATCCTCTATCTTTTCCAGGTAATTACTCTTCTTTCCTAATCTATCTTCCTTGCGGGTTAGCCGCTTTTCCATCCTTTCCAGTTCTTCTTCTCTGTCCTTGATTCGCCGATCGAGTTTCTCTCTTTCCTCCTGAACTTTCTGGCGGCCTTCCAACACCTTTTCCCTCTTTAGATTTTTTGCTTCCCTCTTCGCGTTTTCTATTATGGTGTTGGCTTCCTCTTTTCTTCTGCGCAGCTGAATTCGATGGTAGGCCACCCCGGATCCAATACCTAAGGCAAAGGTTATTATCCCGGTTGAAATCAGATATATCCATGACATCTTGATCACACCTCGCTGCTGCCATCAAAACCTCAGTTTCGCTCAAGATAGTTGCCCCCCATTTTATCCCGGAGTTCTGTAAAGACCGCTCGATACCCGGCAACTTGAGTTTGGAGTTCTCCACTAGTGAAGGACTGTAGTAACTCCTGGTTCTCCTGGGGTTTATCGAGGGCCGCGTCGATCTCGGCGACGGTCATCCGAGCGTCTTGGTTGAACTTTTCCAGGGAGCGCCCCCCGACCATAAGTGGGCTCCACTCGGCGGAGCGTAGTTGCTCAATCGCGATAGTTAACCACTTGAGGCCTTCAGTAAATTTGCGAGCATCTTCTTCTGAGGCCTCCCGGAGGTTCTCGATCTCACTCAACCATTCCGACAGCTCATCCAGGTAATTGAGGGCTTGAAGTACCAATTGTGAGGTCAAGGATTGCGGAGTTTCAGAGATCAGTTGAACTTCTTTATCCCCAATAGGTTGTGAAGCTAAATTATCCAGCTCGTCCTGGCTGAGTGGTTGCCCGTTGAGCTTAATCTGAACCAAAACCTTTCCGTTTTGATAACAATTCTCTTTGACCTCTTCCACCAGTTCTTCAAAGGTTTGATTTTCGTTAACTTCTAATCTTTCTTCATTTAATCTAACAGTCATCGCGTGGAGAATTATATTGGTCTCGATCAGGGAATGCAAGAGCCAGGATCGCAGGTAAGGCAGTCAGGGAAAATAACATAGTGAAACCCACCCCCATTAAAGCCGTGAAACCCAAGACCCGCAATCCGGGGGTTCGGGCGATCAAAAGGGAACCAAATACGGCGATGGTGGTCAAGGAGGTGGTGGCAATTGCCAGGCCGGTCCGGGAAAATACCACTTCTATGCTTTCTTTCTTCCCGTCCTCCGTATCTTCCTCTCTCCATCGGTGGAGCAGGTGGAGGCCGTTGTCTATGCCAATCCCTATCAATAAAGGCGAGATGGTCAAATTGATGAAGTTAAAGTTCATCCCGAAAGTTTTCATCCCCCCCAGCATCCATACATAGCCCAAGAACAGGGGGATAACTGCTAGAAGTGACTCTTTTAAGCTTCCGATTCCCACTGCTAGGATCACCGAAATTACCAGGAGGGCGCATATTGTAGAAAGCCAGAAATCTCTGCGCATAAGTTGTTCAAGACGGTACTGGATCAGGGGGGTGCCAAAATAATCATCGGAGAATGCAGATATTTTGTCCACAAAAGCTTTCAGATTTTGCGGTTGGTAAATGGAACCGTCCAACCTGGCATAGATTATGTACTCGTTTCTTGAGGTCAAGAACATGTTTTGAATTGTCTCTGGAAGAAGACGGATCATGTCCTTGAGTTTCTCGGAGTCGCCAGGAAGTTCATCGATTTTTGTGCGAATCGACTTGAGAGTTGTAAGTGACGAGGAAAGGGAACGCAATTGTCTTAGTTGAGCTTCGGCGTCCAGATTTTCAAGCTCTTGATGTATACTCGCCAGTTGGTCGAGAAGCTCGCTCGTTTCTTTGGTGATATCGCCCTGACTGGACATCGTGGAAGAAAACTGCAGGGAGCTCAGCGCGGGAATCAGGTTTTCAATTTCTCGCAGGATTTCTTCTCGATTTTCCAGGTTTTGGGTGAGATCTTCAACGCCTGCATTGAACTCGTCTATACCTTCGAGGTTGGAGAGCGATTCAAGTTTGCGATCTAGATTAGCTGGTAAATAGTTTTGGACAGACTCCGTAGCTCTAACTTCTGGAAGCTGTTCTAATTGTCGGGACACGTTCCGGAGCTCTTCTTCCGAGTCGGGAAAGAAGATAAATTTTGGGCCCACCACAGTGGCCTGAGAGCCGTATATTTCCTGGATCTTCCTGGATATCTGAGAGCTTTTGACGTCCGGAGCAAGGCCACTGCTGACGAACTGAAAATCTATTCGTACCGCTTGCACAGCTGCTAGAAGGGTCAGAATGCTTACAAGGATTACTATCAACCGTTTTCTGCGTAGGATAGCTTTTACCATTCTTTCCAGACGAGCCCGATAATCGAACAGTTCTACTTCTTTTTTTCTTCCCATCCAACGTTGGTACACGATTAAAAGTGCGGGTAAAACCATCACGTATACCAAGAAGGAAATCATTATCCCCACGCTAGTGATAACCCCCATCTCGATAAACCCGTTTGAATAGGCTAATAAGAGGGACAGAAATACCAGAGCGGTGGTTAAAGCCGCCATCAAAGTTCCTTTTCCTTTTCGCAAAACTGTGGTCTTCAGAGCCTGGCTGACCGATTTTGATTTTGAACGTTCCTCGGAGAACCTTACCAGCAGGTGTATTCCGTAGTCGATACCTAGTCCCAGAACAAGGGCTGGCAGGAAGGAGGTGATGAGGTTGAACCCCCCTGTTGCAAATTTTGCCCAGGCAATGGTAAACAACAGGGCGATCCCCAGCGGGATAATGATAAGCAGGGAATACAGTTTGGATCCCAGGCCGAAAAAGAAGACTACCAGAATACCTACGGAGGAGATGATGGTGGTTTTCAGCGTGTCCTGTTTCAGGGCAGTGTCGTTATCCGTTGTCGTCACGTAGGGTCCAGTCAGGTCGATCTGGATCCCCTCATCGACCCGATTGTTCTCCTGGAACGCTGCCACCTTATTTCTGGCCATTGAAGTAATTTTCTTGCAATAGCTAACTCCTCGAGCGGAGGGAAAGCGCGGTTTCGCGTTGAGGAGTAACATTCGTCCGTCGGAGGAAAAGAAAGCCTTGGAATCGGAGTCTGCCAACTCCGGGGGAGCTTCTGATGAACTGGTCGGCAAATCCTCTAAATCGGTGTTGAGGGAGCTTAGCTTGGAGAGGCCGGTTAAGGTTTCCCGGATCCGGGAGTTGAGTTCTTTAAAATCCCGAAGCTCTTTTTGTATGTCTCGAACTTCTTGTTTGCTCTGGTCCGACTCATCCCCAATACTGTCTTCGAACTCCTTGTTTACTCCATGGTAAATCTCGGCAATTGTTCGGTCGCTTTCTGAAGCAAAAGGAATGATTGAAGACCAATTTTGGAGCCCCGCTCCCAGATCTTCCAGTCTGCCTAGCTGGTCATCTTTGAGTGCATATAAGAAGGAGTATTCTGGGGGAATGTCCCGTTCCTGCCTGTAGTTTGCGGATTCGATTTCATTTTCAGCTAGGAGTACCTCCTGCAGATCCTCCGCTACTTGAAGGAGTTTATCTTTTTCTTCTTCCGTAGCTGGTTCTTCCCCGTCCTCCAGGGTTAACACCACTGTCAAATACTCAGTATGGCCCAGTGTTTTCTCACGGTCCTGATATTCCTGGACCA
>JBKGZS010000013.1:0-27179 GCA_046543285.1 Candidatus Acetothermia bacterium
TACCCGATTCTAGTTGTCGTACTTATAACAGGCCACCCGTCTTCCACGGGTTTCCACCAGCTGAGGCTGGTCGTGATCGCATATGGAGCTTGTTTTTTCCTTGCATCTAGAAGCAAATCGGCAACCCTCCGGTAGATTGACTGGGCTGGGAACCTCGCCGCTAAGTGGATCTTCTACCTTCTCGTCCGGGTCCGGTTGAGGAACTGAAGAAAACAAAGCTTTGGTATATGGGTGGAGAGGGTCCCGAAAGACCTGATCAGTATCCCCGACCTCCACCAGCACGCCCAGATACATGACGGCAATTCTGTCGCTTATAGACCTGACCAGATTGATATCATGAGAGATAAACAGATAGGACATAGTGCTCTCCTGCTGGGCTTGGTGCAGCAATTTCAAAATCTTCGACTGAACCGAAACGTCAAGGTTGGAAGTCGGTTCGTCCAACGCCAGAAAGTCAGGCTCTACGGAGGTAGCTCTTGCTATAGCAACCCTCTGTTTCTGCCCTCCACTCAGTTCATGGGGGTATCTGATCATGTGTTCCGACTTCAGCCCCATGGTATTGAGGGTTTTGATGATGATATGGATTACCTCTTCCCCCTTGGCCATCCCGTGGATCTGGAGGGGTCGTCGCAGGTGATCGGCCACAGTCATCTGGGGGTTGAGAGAAGCAGTAGGATCCTGAAAGACAATGTTCATCCGTTTGGTTAATTCTCTTCGATCAAATTCTGCGATCTCCTGGCCTCGAAAAAACGCTTTGCCCTCAGTCGGTTCGATCAATCTCAGTATAGTTCGCCCAAAAGTAGTTTTCCCACAGCCACTTTCTCCTACCAGTCCGAGAGTTTCTCCTTCCCTCACCCGCAAAGTTACGCCGTCGACTGCGCGCAAAGGTTTTGACGTTCTCTCCGGAGCAACGAAGTACTTCTTGAGATCTTTAGATTCAACTACCGTCTCCATGAATGTCCTCCCATTTATGACAGGCGACTCGATGCCCGTTTTCCGTGGTTACTAAGTTAGGTTTCTGTTCCGAACATATATTCTCACTGTAATCGCACCGAGGATGAAATCTACAGCCTGATGGGGGGTTGATCAACCTCGGGACTGTTCCTTTTATGGTTTTGAAGTCTTCAATACTTTGCTGAATACCCGGCACAGAGCGGATCAGTCCAATTGAGTAGGGATGTTTGGGATTATTGAATATAGCTCGGACTGAACCGCTTTCCACGATCTGCCCGGCATACATAACGGTTACCCTGTCACAGATTTCAGAAACGACTGCCATATCGTGAGTAATGTATAACAGGGACAATCCAAGCTGATCCTGAAGTTCTTGAAGTACTTTCAGAAACTGAGCCTGAACGGAGACGTCCAAAGCAGTGGTAGGTTCATCAGCAATCAGTAGAGAGGAATTACAGGCAAGCATCACCGCGATCATCACCCGTTGTTTCATACCTCCGCTGAGTTCGTAGGGGAACTTCTGATAGACGTCGGCCGGGTCAGGAAGATCTACCTGATCAAATTGTTCCAGAACGATCTCTTTGGCCTTCATGGCATCTTTCGTCTGGTAAAGGTTGACGGCTTCTTGGACTTGATCGCCGGCTGTATAAACGGGGTTCAGGGAGGCACTGGGGTCCTGAAATATCATGCTGATTTGGCCTCCCCTTACCCTTCCCCTTATCTCCTTTTCCCTAAGTTGCAGTAGATCTTCTCCTTTGTATAAAATATGGCCTTGTACGATGCGAGCGTTTTGATCGAGCAACTGCAGGATGGTCAAACTTGTCACCGATTTTCCACACCCGGTTTCGCCAATGAGGCCGTGAATGCTGCCGTCGGAAATTGATACGGAGATATTGTCCAGCGCTTCAACAGTCCCCTCTTCCGTATCGAAATGTACTTTCAGATCCGTTATTTCTAGTAAAGATTCTCCTGTTTTACATTCCACTACGATCCACTCCTCGTCATGGGATTCAGGGCATCCCTTAAACCGTCCCCCATAAAATTAAACCCCAGTACCGTTATCATAACGGCTAAGCCAGGAAATGTAGAAATCCAGGGAGCCTCCAGAAGATAGCCACGGCCCGCCGATACCATGTACCCCCAAGAAGGCTGAGGGGGTTGAGCCCCGACACCCAGGAAACTTAAAGCTGCAGAAGCAAGTAGGGCCGCGGGTAACTGCAACGTGGCCACAACAACTATGGAAGGTAATACGTTGGGCAAGAGATAGCGTAGAGCAATATTGAATCTGCTCTCGCCCGAAGCCCGGGCAGCTTCAATGTACTTTTCTTCTTTTATGCTTAATATCTCGCCCCTTGTAACACGAGCGAAGCGAGTCCAAACGATCATACCTACCGCAATGATAACGTTGTAAAGGCCAGGGCCCAGGGCACCGGCTATGGCCAGAGCCAGGATAAGGGTGGGAAAAGAGAGAAAGGTGTCCACCAGTCGCATGATTAGTTCATCCACCCAACCTCCAACTGCCCCTGCAAGCAGACCTAAGGTTACTCCTATCCCTCCGCTAACAGCCACTATGAGCAAACCTATCTGTAGCGCTATTCTCGACCCAAACACCATTCTGGAAAAGATATCTCGTCCTAACATATCCGTTCCCAGGATGTGGGCGCCAGACGGAGGCTGGGATTTGTTGAGGATGTCAATCTCCAGTGGAGGGTAGGGGGCAATATAGGGAGCGAATATTGCGATTATTATAACGCCTAACACAATCCCGGCGCCGAAGAGAGCTAGCTTGCTCCTTTTAAACCGCATCCAGGCCAGGGCCAGTTGACTGGTTTGCTTTTGCTTTAGGTCCGCCAATTCTTCTTCCAGATCGATGTCTTGCTCTTCCAGATTCATTTTAGACCCCTTTACTGGAACCGAGCTTGATTCGCGGATCGACAAAAGTGTATATAATATCCGCAGCAAGATTTGCGACGACAACCATCATCGCAATTAACAACACCGCTCCCTGCACCACAGGATAGTCCCGGGCCATGACTCCGCTCACGATCAACCGACCCATGCCGGGAAGATTAAAAACTTGCTCAGTTACCATAGCACCCCCGAAAAGCCATGGTAGTCTCATAGCCACAATGGTGGTCACCGGTATCAAAGCGTTTCGAAGGGCGTGTTTGATTATCACAGTTCGGTTTTTTAATCCTTTGGTTTTGGCAGTCTTGATGTATTCTTTGTTTAAAACGTTCAACATACTGGAACGGGTTAGTCGGGCAATTATGGCCTGAAGCCTCAGACCGAGCACCAGCACCGGCAGAACGGCGGTGATAAGACCCTCCCATCCTCCGACCGGAAACCATCCCAGCCTCAGAGAGAAAAAATACAAAAACAGGATACCCAGCCAGAAAGAGGGAATAGATCTCCAAAATAGCGCAGCTACTGTGCTTGAATAGTCAAAAATGGAATTCTGCTTAAGTGCCCCCAGAACCCCCATTGTGATACCTAGTATAGTCGAAAGAGTCAAGGAGAGGGACATTATAATCAAGGTAACCGGGAGCCGACTCAATATTAACGATCTCACAGGTTGATCAAATCTGATAGAAGTTCCCCAGTCCCCGCGAACGAAGTTCGCCACCCAGGTGATATACTGTACAGGAAGTGGGCGGTCCAGACCCATTTCCCTTTCCAGGTGTTGAACAACTTCCTCAGTAGCTTTGGGCCCGAGCATTATCCGGGCAGGATTGCCGGGTGAAAAGTGTAAAATGGAGAAGACAATAATTGTAGCGAAAAGGATTATGGGTATGGCCCTGATAAGCCGTTTGATGATGAACCTCTTTCTCTCACTTTCCACGAACTTCTCGAGCATTTAGATCCCCCCTGCAGGTGTTTCTCTCTGAAAGCATTCCGTCTGAAGAAGAACCCCCGTCCGGAGCAAGTATTCACTAAGACTATTCTCAAAATGTGTTCAGACCAGTTAAACCAAAACAGCTGATCCATTGAATCTAGTTAGAATCTAGCGCAAGTATCGTGCGAACTTAGCTGGATGGCAGAAAAACTAGGGATTTGCCTGGCAGTTAAGAGCCTAGGCAAATCCCTAGTTTTTAAATAAGCACAAATATCCCTAACTCCCTAATTTTCCAGCGACCACTCGTAGGCTCTTTTGATAGGCCCCATTCCCATGTACGGGTTCCAGGCGTCATCGGGCACGTTCAGGGATTCGTGATACGCGGGAAAAGCATGTCGAGTGTACTGAATAAATGCACCCATGTCTTCATCAACTAGAATTCTCTGACATTTCTTGTACAGTTCCGTCCTCTCGTCTGCATCTGTTGTTTTGATAGCTTCATCCAGTGCTTTGTCAAATTCTTCATTTTCATACCAGCCAACGTAGTAATTCCAATTTGATTCAGAGTGGAATAATTCAAGCAAGGCATAAGGTGTCCCACTACCAGTGGTCCAACCGGATGTCCATAAAGGAGCCTCTCCCCCTTCTACTGCGTCGAGGAAAGAACCCCATTCGAGTTTCTCCAATTCGACATTAAATCCTGCAGCTTTCACCTGTTGCTGAACTACCTGCTCTTCTAAAGCCTTGCCCTCAGTGGTATACAGCTTGGTATTTATCTCGTCGTGGCCCGCCTCTTGAAGTAACTCTCGGGCTTTTTCAATATCCTGTTCGTACTGGTTTACCGCGGCATGGGCCGGCATAGATGGAGTGAGGGGAGAACGTGTATCGTCGGCTAGCTCTTCAGTTCTTTCCGCAGCAATGACCTCTTTTGAGTCGATAGCATAGGCAAAGGCTTTTCTGACCCTCGGATCGTCGAAGGGAGGTTCTTTCTGGTTAAAGCCGATTTCTATAAATGCGAGTTTAGGATATGACTGAGGAACTACCTCTTCGGCGTCCTTGAGGTCAAACCATTGATTGATATCCATTCTCTCCAAGAAGTGAATTTCGCCTCGACGGAGGGCCATTACAGCAGTACTGGATTCACCGTAGAAAGCAAATTTCAGTTTTTCAGTGTTAGCAGAATGGTCACCCCAGTAGCTTTCGTTCCGCTTAACGAGGATATGAGAGCCGGACTTATACTCCTCGAATTCGTAGGGTCCGGTGCCGAAATGCTCCTTATCGTACTCTTCCCAACCATGTTCCTCAATGTAATCTTTTGGTACCGGATAGACCGCGGTCATAGCATCTGCAAGAAAGGGGGTAAAAGCTTCATCTAACTTGACTGTGACCTCGTATTCTCCGGTTACTTCCACGCTCTCGATTGCCTCGTAATCCTGTTTTCGCGGAGAAACAGGAGCTTCGTCGTTTCGCAAAGTATTTATGGTGTAGGCCACGTCCTCGGCGTCCATCTCTTCGCCGTGGTGAAACTGGATACCCTTTTGCAACTCAAATACGTAAGTCAAACCGTCTTCACTGACGGAGAAATCTTTTGCTACAGCTCGGCCGCCGGTGTTGATTTCTCCACCGGGATTGTTTCTCAACAGAGGATCGTAGAGTTGGGTCAAGACGAAATCAGAATAGACGTCCGGGTAACTGATAGGGTTGAGGTCCTTAGGCTCTTCGGTCATACCGATTACGATTGGACCCTCGCTTTCTTCTTGTTGCGCTGTGGCTAAGAGCACGCCGGCAAACAGGAAAACCAATACGAAAATTGACACCAAAGCCATTCCTTGAAACTTTTTAAAATTCCACTGACACATCATTACCTCCTCGCACTTCGAAAAGAATTAATTGTTGTTTCAGTAGTTGTGCTTTACCGCCTCGGCTTGGAATTATCACCTCTGTTGTAATTTAGGGCGCTTCCCCCAGGAGAAGTCTAAAAGAGCCCATATACGATCCCTGCAACTTAGTGAACGGTGTATTATTTTAACATGAGCATTTCTGTCAGGCAAACCTGCTCAGTCTGTTCACCGATCTTTCGAAATTATAGTGCCATGTTCATTTTGGATTTCTGGTGATGTCCGGGTACCATAAACATACTTCAGCCAGCTGCAAAATTTGTGCCATTCAACTGTAAATGAATCATTGGTTGAAAAATTATCAAACCTGTAAACGAACGGAGGCGACCATGCCCAACCGAAAAATCAAGCTTGTTGTCCTGGCAGCAATTTTGTCCTGTTTTTTGTTTGGTTCCGCCCTACCGATCTCTGCCCAGGAATTTGGTGCGGGGGGGAAGCTGGTAGGCACATCGCCATATATCTTCAGTGAAGCAAAGGTCTGGATATTTGCAGCTGAGCTTGCAGTGGGGTTAGATAACTCAAATCCCTACTCCGGAGAACACAGAGAAGGGTCGTTGCTTTTCTCCGTGGCAGGAAAGGTTTATCCCCTGGAGGTCATGGGCCTCTCGCCCTACCTTGGTTTTGCCAACCAGTTCTCCGATCAGGGCTATGAGCGATCCCGGGCATTCGGGGGATTAGAATTTGAGATTCCGATAGGATTTTTGCCCCTTTCGGCCTTTGCAGGGGGCGACTTCGTGAGTACAGCCGAGGGAGGCTTTGAGGGATGGCTCAGTCACGTAGGTATCAAGTACCGGTTTTCTTTTCTGTAGCATAGTCTAGGAAAACGATTTCCTGCCAAAAGAATGTCCACAGCTCAGCTCATCCTGCTTCTTCCCTGTATTGAGGATAACGCTTGCGCGCTTCCTCTTCACTCAATCTTCCTTCTTTTACGTCACGTTTTATGGCTTCTAAGCACCGAAGTGTCGGGGCACCGTAACCGCCACCGCCCGGCGTTCTGATGCTGACTAGGTCTCCCTGATCCAGTTCCAAGACTGCTTTGCCCGGGATGGTTTGCTTCCGGCCCTCTCTGGTGACCTGATCTATCCCCGACTTACCCGATTCCCCCCCGTTCAGACCCTGGGGGCGATGAGTCCTTCTCTCGGAGAGCAGGGAAAACTCCGTTCCATTTTCCAACACCCGAATATCTCTTCGCAACCCCATTCCCCCGCGATACTTGCCCGCCCCACCTGAATCCTTTCTCAACTCATAACATTCGACGCGCAGGGGGTAAGACTGTTCGATGGCTTCAACAGGAGTATTTCTTGTATTGGTCATGTGGCAGTGTATCCCGTCTACTCCGTCCTGAGCCGGGCGGGCACCCAATCCACCACCTATAGTTTCGTAGAAAGCAAAACTGGAGGAGGATTTAGCCGCCGCCCGGCCAAAGGTAATGTTGTTCATCGAACCGTGGGAGCAGGCTGGTACCCCGGATAAATCGGCTTGGGCGAGTGCAGAAAGGATCACGTCTACGATCCGCTGAGAAGTTTCCAGGTTTCCACCTACAACGGGGGCGGGCTTTGAAGGGTTCAACAAACTGCCCTCCGGAACCTCTATATTCAAAGGCCTATAGCATCCCTGATTTGGAGGGATCGTGGGGTCGGTTGTAGCACGAAGGGCATAATAGGTTGCACTTTCCGTCACTGCAATGGTTGCATTAACGGGTCCTTCAGACTGTGAACAGGTACCTTTAAAGTCAATATAGATCTCACTTTCCTCAATTCGGATTTTCACCTGAATTTTCAAATCCTCATTTCCCAGCCCATCTCCATCCATTAGATCATTTGCCGTGTACGTGCCTGAAGGTAAGTCTGTTATCCTTTTTCTCATCCTCTTCTCGCTGTAGGTTATAAGATCCTCATAGATAGAGAGGATCTTTTCTCTGCCATGTTTTTGCACCAGCTTCTCCAATCTTTTCTTCCCCGTGAAGTTTGCGGCAAGCTGGGCCCTGAGATCGCCTTCGCGCTCCCCGGGCGTTCGAACATTGGTCAGAATAAGGTTTAGCACTTCTTCGTTGATGTCCCCTCCACTGACCAGCTTGACCGGGGGTATCTGTAACCCTTCCGCAAAGATACTTCTGCTTTCTGCGGAGAGGCTACCGGGATAAGTCCCTCCGATATCTGCGTGGTGAGCTCGATTGGCAACGAATCCTATCAAATCTCCCTCTTCGCCGTAAACGGGACTGACCATGGTAATGTCCGGAAGATGGACGCCCCCTCCATAGGGAACATTATGTATGAGGGCATCGCCAGGCGACAGCTGTTCGAGGTCGTACTGCTTCAACACCGCGCCGACAGCTCGAGGCATAGCCCCCAAGTGAACTGGAATATTTTCTGCTTGAGCTACAAGAGCTCCGTGGGGGTCGAAAAGAGCACAGGAGGAATCCCTCCGCTCTTTAATGTTTGGTGAATAACTGGTCCGAACCAGATTGGCACTCATTTCCTCGGCAATCATCTGGAGAGCGTTACGAAGTACCTCCAGCGTGACGGGGTCTGCGGAAAAAGAAGTTGATTTCATCTTTCTAGACCTCTATAAGCATAGCGCCGTCGTGATTTAATTTCCCCTGCTGATCAGGAAGGATAGTTATTGTAGAGTCAGCTGAATGAACCACTGCTGGGCCGACAAGGGGTTCGTCCACTTTTAGACTTTCGAATCTGTATACATCAGTTTCCCGTTCGCCGCTGGGAAAAGTTACCATTCGACTACCCAGATGAGCAGGGCCTTTGCCCCCTCGGGACCCCCGGGAGATCTTGACATCTTCGGTTTCTCGGACGATTACCAGCCTCTGGTTTACAACTTCCACGGGCTCGTCAGGCCTGGCATGACCATATTTTTGTCGGTGCAACCTGTCAAACATACCGCGGGCCTGTTTCAGATCTTGCCCGTTGACCTTCACTGTAGAAAGGGGTACTCGTAAATCGTAGGATTGTCCCTGATATCTCATGTGGAGGAAAGGGTGGAGCCTGGTCCTGTCATCAATAGACTCGCTCACCTTTTGGACAAACTCACTATAACGTCCCTCCAGTTCCTCAGCTTCCAAATCACCCAAGAGCTTCAATACGGAGGAAACAAACTCCCTTCTGATATTGGAAGTCAGCAGGCCGAGTGCCGAAAGCACCCCGGCGGCAGGCGGGATGATCACCCGGGGAATCGACATTTCCTTCGCCAGTCTGGTAGCATGCAGAGGTCCTGCGCCACCGTAGGCCAAGAGGACAAAAGAACGAGGGTCGTGACCCTGCTGGACGCTAACTAACCTCAGGGCCTGCTTCATGTTTGAGTTGGCTACATCCAAAATTCCCTGGGCGGCTTCTGAGAGGCTCAGCCCGAGAGGTCTGGCAATTTCCCTTTCCAACACTTCTCTCGCGACACGTTTATCCAGCTGCAGGCCATCGGCTAGAGGAAAAGCTGGATCCAGCCTGCCCAGTACTAGATGCGCGTCAGTGACCGTCGGCTGGTTGCCCCCTTTCAGGTAAGAAGCGGGACCGGGGCATGCTCCAGCCGACTGAGGCCCCACTTTTAACACACCACCCTCATCAATCCAGGCAATTGATCCACCTCCGGCACCAATGGTGTGAACGTCGAGAGACGAGACCCCAACCGGATGTCCTTCAATGGACCAATCACTGGATACTGCGGGCTCGCCGTCTTTTATGAGGCAAACGTCGGCACTCGTACCTCCCATGTCAAATGTCAACACGTCTTCATAACCCGCCGACCTTGCAATGAACTGGGACCCTTTGACTCCCCCGGCTGGCCCGGACAAAATGGTTCGGACCGGCTGACGTTCAGCAATATTGGGGTCTATTACCCCGCCGTTTGACTGCATTACGAACCAGCGAGCATCGATCTCCAGATCCTTAGCCCGCTTTTCAAGTTGGGTTAGATACTTACGGAGAACAGGTCTTAAAGAGGCATTAAGAACAGTGGTAGAGGTTCTCTCGTATTCTCGAAACTCAGGGAGTACCTCCGAGGAGAGGACTACGTCCTGGAATCCGTGATTGAGAAGATATTTTTTGATCTTCTGTTCGTGAATGGGGTTTACAAATGAAAATAGGGTGCTTACAGCCACGATACTTACTGTATCAGGAATTTTTTTCACCACTTTTCGAAGTTCTTCCTCGTCAAGAGCTCTGATTACCCTCCCGCCGGGGGCGAGACGCTCGGAAACGGTGAAACGTAAGTTTCTGGGAACGATAGGACTGGGACGGGAAAAGTTCAAGTCATATAGGTCGGGTCTGACCTGTCTACCTATTTCCAGCACGTCCCGAAAACCCGCAGTGGTGATTAAAGCAGTTTCAGCGGTCTCTCCTTCCAGCAATGCATTGGTGGCTACTGTGGTGCCATGGTGAATTTTATCCAGCTGTCGGGCAAATTCAGGTTCCCCTGAAACCATTTGCTGCAGGGCAGTACCAACTCCCACCGCCGGATTTTTTCTCGTAGAGAGAGTCTTACGGGTAAGAAGTTTTCCGTCCAGGACTCCGACCAAATCTGTGAACGTCCCACCAACGTCGACGCCCACGCGTTCCATCACAACCTCCCACACATTCGATTGATCAAACCCTCAACCGAGCAGTCAAATATTCATCCAGAAGTACCATAAAGTATATGAGCCCTCAAAAATCCCTACAAGGGCTGTACCTTACACGTCTTCCAGTGCCGCCAGCAAAGCTGTGAGCTCTAATGCCGTTCCTGATAAAGAGGGCAGACAATTACGGTTGCAGTTTTTGCTTGTTTGCTGGATAATTGTCCAGACCATCGGAAAATCCATTCCAGATTAAAATTATAGTGGGGGCGTGCCCACTACGGATAGAAATTACTCCCCCGAAACAGCGACTTATTCAAGGTGGAGATGATCTCTGTGCTAAATAGCCAGCAAATACAGCTAATTAAAGAAAATGTCGGCCGAGTCATCGTCGGAAACGAGGAAGTCATCGACCTGCTGTTGACAGCCCTGTTTGCGGAGGGGCATGTCCTAATCGATGACGTGCCGGGAATTGGCAAAACCAAATTGGCAAACACTTTGGCTAAAAGTATAGGAGCTGATTTCAAAAGGATACAATTTACTCCCGACCTTCAACCAGCGGATATTACCGGAATCTATTACTTCAACCAAAAAGAAGGGGATTTCGTCTTTCGCCAGGGACCGGTCCTTACCAATATCTTGCTGGCGGATGAGATCAACAGGGCGGTTCCCAGAACCCAGTCCAGCTTGCTGGAAGCCATGCAGGAACGACAAGTCAGTATAGAAGGGGATATCTATCCCATTCAGGAACCTTTCATGATCCTGGCAACTCAAAACCCCATCGAACTGGAAGGGACCTTCCCCTTACCGGAAGCTCAACTTGATCGATTTTTGTTGAAAGTCAGTCTGGGATACCCTACCGATGAAGAAGAAGTTACGATTCTCAAACGTTTTAAATCCCAAGACCCCCTAGAGGATCTCGAACCGGTCGTGAATGCAGAACAGATCGTCGCCTCTCGAAAGGCACTGGAAGAAGTGACCATCACTGAAGAGTTACTGAAGTACATTACCAAGCTTAGCGAGGTTTCCAGGGAAAGCGATTACCTGCGTCTGGGATTAAGCCCCCGGGCCTCTCTTTCCTTAATGAAAGCAAGCCTCGCCTATGCTTTTGTCAAGGGGCGTGATTTTGTACTCCCCGATGATATCAAATATCTCTTTCCCTACGTAGCGGAGCATAGGTTGATCTTGACCTACGAGCACGAAGCCGCGGGGACCGACAAAGCCGAGGTGATAGAGGAGATCATCTCTGCCGTGGAAGTCCCTGTAGAAGACGGGATCAGGAATGATGCCGAGGAGGAGCTGGATGTCGGGTAACGTCAAGCTTTTCCTGTTTATCGTCGGACTAGCAGCTTTTATCGGCGGCCTATTGCAGCTCTTTTTGGCCCTGTTCACCGGCGTATTAGTCATTGCCCTGGTGTATCTCTCCTACTTCTGGCAAAAGCGAGTGTTTCGCCACCTTACACTGACCAAGGAATTGAGTCAGCCAAAAGTCGAGTTAGGGGAAACAGTAGAATACGAACTTACTTTTGAAAACAGAAAGTTTCTTCCCGCTCTCTGGCTAAAAGTTGAAGAGGCAATCACAGAAGGTCTGGACTTCGTGAAAGAAGGAGTTCTGAGAAAGCCAATCGGCCAGGAAAAAAATACATTCACCGACTATTTCAACCTTAAATGGTTTGAGCGAATTCGAAGACGCTACGAAGTGGAGCCCCAAAAACGTGGATTCTTCAAGTTGGGCCCCGCGGAACTGTATTACAAGGGCCCTTTGGGATTGTTCAACAACCAGAAACACTATGATATAAGCAGCGAGCTCGTGGTCTATCCCCGGAGGCTTCCCTTTTCCGGAAGCGACATCGAGCCCCAATTTCTATTTGGGAGCCGGCCTCGTAACGGCTGGATCTTTACCGATCCCCTGAACCCCGTGGGGGTTAGACCCTATCAGATCACCGATGATATAAGGCAAATCAACTGGAAGGCTTCAGCTCGTCACCAGCAACTTGAGTCTCACATCTACAACCCTTCCTTCGACCCCGAAATTCACATATTTCTGTCCGCAGTCAGGGGTGAAGCCTGGTGGAAACAGGAGATGGAGAACCGTTTTGAACTGGCGGTGATCTGTGCGGCTTCTATAGTCGATCAAACGTTGAAAAAAGGGCATCGAGTAGGTTTCTACACTAACGCCAAGGGAGAAGGAAGACGAGGGCGGGGAATTGTCAGACCCCAGCGCGGTGCCCAACAGCGAATCCTGACGACATTAGCCCTCCTCCGTCCTTTCAGCCTCGGTCCGATAACTAAACTAATGCGAGACGTAAAACAGCAACTAAGGCCCGGAAACAAAGTAGTCCTAATCAACACTACGAGAGAGGACGATATTGGCCCCCTCCTTTCCGATTATGCCAGAAACTATCGGGTGACGATCATCCAGGTGGGCAAGGGAGAAAGAGGGTCGGTCCCCCGAGGGGTTGATTGCTTCTATTTAAAAGGAGATGAGCCCTGGAATGAGATCGAAAACCTGGAACTCACTAAGTAATCTGCTGCCAGTACTTTTGTTTTCGGTCACAGTGTTCATCCTGATAAAACCCTGGTTTGGATCTTTGTCGGCAGGGTTAGTAGATTCCACGGCCTCAAATGTCTTCCCCCTGTGGATAGTCGCCCTCACTTCGCTTTCGGCCTTACTGGGGCGGCGATTGGCCGAATTAGAGGGTAAATGCCGGATCCTGGTTCTCATTTCCTACATCGGAGTGAGCCTGCTGTTGCTTCACCTGCTCAATTGGCCCCTTTCAATATACGTCCCCTTCACCCTAATCTCCGTTTTCTTTGGTCTAAGGTTCCGTCTATATTTTACCACGATCGATATCAGAACCGACCTTGCCCTGGGAACGGTACTTATGCTCCTGAATTTGCTGGCAATGAGAGCGGGGATAACTGCCGGGATCGGAACGGTCGAGATAATCGTCTTCTTTATGGCAGCTTTGAGTCTGAGCCTATTTTTCCACCTCTTAGAATTGAGAGAGAAAGGGTTCGATCCCCAATTCAGACTCTCCTACTTTTTGCTCCTCTTATCCGGAGGATTGGTGATAGTGGCAGCGTTTGTCGTCGGATCTCCCTTCGGACAGACCTTGGTCCGCACTGCCGTCGAGCTGTTTCGTCGAGCGTACCTTCTGTTCGCGAATCTTCTAGTGTTTCTCCTTTATCCACTCTTGTGGTTGCTGAGACCCTTGATGAATTTTTTGGAGAACCTGAATCTTGGCGAACCGCCGGAACCAGGGGAGCGAGAGTTGCCCCAACCCCCTGCTGAGCTCGAACAGGGGGCGCAGGAACCCGGTGGTATATCCTTCCCGTTTGCACCCTATATCTTCTGGGGGGTCCTGTGTCTGCTTCTGATCCTATTGGTAGTCTGGATTGCCAGAAAGCTTGCGGATTACGGGGAAACAGAAGGAGGCGAGGGAGGAATGACTCAGGAAAGCGAATCGATCTTTTCGGCCAGGGAGCTTGCTAACAGATTCAAGAGGCAAGTTCGATCGCTGCAGGAGACATTAACCGGTGGTGGATTCACAGATCGCCGCAAGCTACATCTGGGAGACAGCCCCATTGCCACGATTCGGAGAACCTACTACAACTTCGCTACTGAGATGAAAGAAACTTTACCTTTCCACCCCTCGACGACCCCTAGAGACTATCTTCGAGGATTTCAGGATCGAGAAAACTTTACAGGAGCGGAAGAGGAATTGGCCACCCTAACTGAAATATACAATAAGGCACGGTACGGAATGCAGGCCAGTTCCGAAGACGCCAAGCGGGCTGAGAACCTCTGGACAGACCTCAAGCAGATGGTTGTTCATCAATCAGATTGAACAAGTCCCTGGGGTTTTAGTTCGTTTTGCCGCCGGGCCCCACCTTTCTCCCAAATATATCAGACACCTGTAACTCAAGTAGCAGAGCTTTAACCTTCACATCAGAATTAGAGGAACGTAAATTAAACGTGGAGGTGATCGGAAAGTGCATTCGCTGAAGAGTTTGGAAGGAACCCTTGGACAGTCTTATGAGCAGATTCGAAGAAGAGTCAACAAGCTTAGCGATAGTTTCGAGGGGGTAGCTGAAACTGGCAAAAGAAATAAGACCCTGGTCACAGACAATGGTCTGACACTTCTGTGGCGTCTCAAAGAGCTGGAAGAACAAGGTTACTCTCTAGAAGCAGGAATGAAGGTCATTGAGGAAGAGCTAAGCAAGAACCAACAGCAGGTAGAGCAAGACGGCGCGACGCTGGAAGATTCTGGCTTGAATCAAGCAGTGGACATTCTTGGCGAGGAAATTGAGTTTCTCCGAGAACAGTTACGCGCCAAAGACCACCAACTGCAGCAGAAGACAGAACACATCCAGAGGTTATTGCCGGCCCAGAGGCAAAGTGAGAGTCCAAAATCTGCTAAAACTTTTTGGGACCACGTGAAGGAGTGGTTGACCTCTCCTGTGGCTTGAACGGCGCCGACTTTTTCAACACGAGCCCCTGTCCAGAAAAGCGATTAGTGCTCGGCGACTTGTTCATCCTTGTAAAGGTGGCGTTTCACTTTCAAGGTCGGGGTCTTCTCAAAAGGGTGGTCCATTAAGCTGAGATCACTTTTGCTCTTAATGCGTTTATACGGGGCCAGATTACGACCAGTTTCCTTAACCAGTTGCCAGATTTTGGACTTGATTTGGGAAGCAGTTTTGTATCCGTCCTTTTCCAGCTCCCCGTAGTCAGGGTAAATAGAGGCCGCCACCACAGGCTGTCCATCACGCTGCTTTTCTTGCACGAGAACTTCTTCAATATAGGGAAGTCGGGCCAGTTCCCATTCAACCTCCTCGGGGTAAACGTTCTTGCCTGAGGGTAACACAATCAGGTTTTTCTTTCTCCCATACAAGTGAAGCCAACGATCATCACGAAAGTAACCCAAATCCCCCGTGTGAAACCAGCCGTCATCATCGATTGCCTCATCCGTCTTTTCTGGGTTCTTATAATACCCCTGCATGACTACTGGTCCTTTTACCAACACCTCCCCAGCTCCGCTATCATCCGGGGAATCGATTTTTAATTGAACGCTAGGCAGTGGAGTCCCTACGCTGCCCTGGTTGTCCTTGTGAGGGTCCTCCGTCCAGGTAAGGACAGGAGAAGTTTCGGTTAATCCATATCCTTCGTAAATTCCTATGCCGAGATCTTTAAGGCCCTGGGCAACTTTGGGATCCAGGGGAGCCCCTCCTGATACGGCAAATCTAAATTGACTACCGGCCAACTCGCGCTTGATTTTCCATTTCAAGACTTCTGGCAGATATCTAGAGATGGCTCTGGTAATCCAGCTGGAATGGACTTTGGCTTTAAGTTCTCTGTACAGAACGTTGTAAAGTTTGGGGACACCTAAGAGTATCGTGGCACCATTTTCTTTCAAAACCGAGGGCAACTGGCGATAATTATCAGTAAAGATAGTGGAAGCACCAATGGCAAGGGGTGTAAGCAACCCCGTGGTCAGGCCGTAGATGTGGAACCAGGGTAAAATTGAAGCCACGGTATCGCCGGATCCCAGATTCAGAATATCACACAGGTCGGCCACATTTGTCAGAAGATTGCGGTGGGAAAGCATGACACCCTTAGCATCGCCCATAGTACCAGAAGTGTACATTAACACTGCTGTGTCGTCGGAGTCAGAGTAAGCGCTGCCTGAGTACTGGCCTCGAGAAAGCAGGTTCTCCCAGGATAAGAAATCGTTCTCGGCTTCCGTACCGTACACCGCAATTAACTCGAGATTTGAAAGCAAATCAGTGACGGTCAGCAATTTTCTCTGTCCGCCAGGATCTAGAACAGCGAACTTGGACCGCGATTCCTGGAGGATCCGCCGAATTTCCTGGGAAGTGAGGTCCGCTGCCAGTGGGACAACAATAGCCCCCAATCGCTGAGCCGCAAAAAAGGCTATGACCCATCTAGTCGACGGTTTTCCAACGATAGCGACCTTATCTCCCTTTCGAAGGCCGTGGTCGTGAAAGGACTGACTGACACGAGCGACCTTCTCTTGCAATCTCTCAAACGTCGCTACCTGGTACTCTTTTGAGGCTTCTCGCGAACTACTCCTGGTTTTAAGCTCGCTTTTGGGATGCTCAACCACTACCTGGTTAAACAGATCGTCTAAGTTAGCTAGGTTCAAAATAACCCCTCCGTACCTCGTTCAGGCATGTTATAATCCGGGATTATTGTAAAACCAAATCCTGAAGATCGCAAAGTCAAAGTGTGATTTCATCTCAGCTTTTTTTGTACCAAATCAGTATCTTTGCTACCATTTGCCCGACACTTGAGCTTGATGCCCACTAAAGCCACCCCTGGGGTGAAGCCAGGAGGCAATTTTTACCAACCTAGGTGAAAATGAAAGGAGTGTACAAATAATGGATTCTTCCTTTAAGGAGCTGTTAGAAGACTCGCTCAAACCATCTTTTGGATGTACGGACCCCACCGCTATTTCCTACGCAGCAGCACGGGCTAAATCGGAAATTCCGGGTCAGATCAAGCGCATCGAACTGAGACTGGATCCTGGAACCTACAAGAATTCCAGCTCAGTAATTATTCCCGGTACGGGGAAATCGGGGCCAAAACTGGCGGCCTGCCTGGGAGGATTGTTAGAAGCCCCGGAACTAGGTCTGGAAATCTACAGTCGGCTCGATCAAGAGCAAGTAAAAAAAGGTACCGAGATGTGCCAAAATGGTAAAGTTAATCTGGAAGTGGATGGCACAAAAGACGATATTTTCATCTCGACCACAGTCTTTACCGATGACCACAAGGCCTCGGCCAGCGTAGAAAACTCACACACCAACCTCGTAAAAGTGAGCGTGGACGGAGAAGTCCAGTCCCTCCGGCACAAGAATAACAATGGTCAATCGGATCCCTGGAACGAGCTGGAACTGATGGACCTCGTAGATTACACGGATAAGTTGAACCCCACTCAGTTTGAATTCCTGCTGGACGCAGTTGCCATGAATAAAAATCTGGCCGAAGAAAAGATTGACAGTTGCCATGGGGCAGTGCTTGGTCCGGAGGATTTTCCAGAGGAATCCATCTCCGGAGCTCTTCTTTCCGAAAGCGCGGTATCCGCTCGCCTGACCGGTGCATCCAAACCAGCAATGTCAATAGCGGGGAGCGGAAGTCATGGAATAGCTGCCAGCCTTCCTGTCGCGGCTGCCGCTAACGCCTCTGGAGTGGACAAAGAGCAATTGATCAGATCCCTTGCACTTAGTTTTCTGACCACACTTTACATAAAATCCCATACTGGAACCCTGTCTCCTCTCTGCGGCGCTGTGGTTGCTGCAAGTTCGGGAGCGAGTGCGGGGATAACTTACATGCAGAACGGCGAGAGATCGGCAATCCTCGGGTCCTTGATCAACATGGCGGGAAACGTACCCGGCATAATATGCGATGGAGCAAGTTTAAGTTGTTCCAGGAAAGTTTATACCGGTACCGTAGCAGCCCTGCACTCAAGCAAGCGATCTCTGACAGGTAACGTACTCCCCCCTGATACCGGTATCGTAGCAGAAACGCCGGAGAAGACCATTGAGAATCTGGGGCTCCTTTCTAAAGAGGGAATGTCCGAGGTAAACCCAGTAATAGTCAAAATGATTCAATCAAGAAAGACAAGTGGTTAAAAAACCCGGGGGAGGTCCTCAGCCAGAATCATTAGGGGAGTCGTATTTGGAAAGGAGGTCTTCCTCGATCTCCTTTATCTCCTCGTAGAAGAGCGGGGTTTCATCGATCATATTCTGTATCTTTTTGTGAGAATGCATAACCGTGCTGTGATCCCGGTTTCCAAACTTTTCACCAAGAGCGGGGAAAGAGCTATCCGTTAGTTCTCGGGAGAGGTAGATTGCAATGTGCCGGGCGCGGGCAGTACGCTGCTTTCGACTGCTTCCTTCCAAATCTTGGACAGAGAGATCATAATGGTCCGCCAATTCTCGTTTTATCGCTTCTACGGTGAGGGTATTTTTTTGGTTTATGCCAGTCGACTGGGGTAAAACTTGTTCCAGGTCTGCCGGTTTCAAACTATCTCCCGACAGATTTTCTCGGGCAACAACCTTAATTAAAGCACCTTCTAGAGCCCTGACGTTGGTAGAAATACGAGAAGCTATCAATTCGAGTATTTCGTCCCCGATAGTAATACCTTTCTGGTTGGCTTTTTTTCGCAATATAGCAACACGTGTCTCGAAATTGGGGGGCTGGATATCGGCTACCAGACCCCACCTGAAACGGGAGATCAATCGGTCCTGGAGATCAGATAGTTGATCAGGCGAACGGTCGGAGGTAAACACGATCTGCTTCCCATTTTCGTAAAGCTCGTTAAAAGTGTGAAAAAGTTCCTCCTGAGTCCCTTCCTTATTCTCCAGAAAATGTACGTCATCGAGGAGAAATCCGTCCACGTTCCGGTAACGACTGCGAAATTCTTCTGTTTTATTGTTCCTTATAGCCTGGATCATGTCGATGGCGAACCGTTCCGAGGAGGTATAAACGAGATTTCGACCCCCGTTGGGGCTGTGTTGTTTAAGATAATTTCCAACTGCATGAAGCAGGTGTGTTTTGCCCAACCCCACGTCGGAATATAGAAACAAGGGATTATATGCTTGGCCGGGAGACTCGGCCACTGCCTGGCTAGCGGCAGTAGCTAGTTGGTTGTTTTTGCCCTGGACAAAATTTTCAAAAGTATACTGGAGATTAAGGGGAATTTTTCCTTCATTTTCTGTAGGTTCGGCGGAATTTAGACCCGTTCCAAGACCGTTTCCGGATAGGTTCACGTCTTCTCTCCCCGCCGGGGTATCGCCGCGTTGTTCACTTTCCTGGACCTCAATCTCGATCTCAAGTTCATCGCCTCCTTGTTCGGCCAAACATTCGTGGATCAGATCAAGATATTGACGCTCCAGGCCCCGCTTAATGAAACCACTGGGTACCCCAAGTCGCAGGGTTCCGTTATCTGAAGAGCACAGGTTTACCCGCCCAAGCCATACCTCATAGCTGGCCTGGGGCAGCTCCTGCCTCAACTGTTTTTGAACTTGTCGCCAAAGGGACGAGTGGTTTTTTTTCGTAGACATTTTGTCCTGAACCTAGATAATAATACCCATCGAAACGAGAACTTTACAAATGAAACATGTTGAAAATGAAGTCCCCGGAGTGCCTAGCTGATGGACGTTTTCTGGATATTATCCTCTTACGGCCCTTCAACCGGCCAAGAGGGAGTGTCGGTTAGTCAGATTGCCAGTTCAAAAGGATTGCCACGGTAAGCTTTCAGGCTTGCAAGGGCACTTATCTCAGCTCAATCAACTCATTGATCATCCGAGTGAATTCGCGCTCCCGTGAGCGCCAGTAAGACCTCTCTTCACTGATTGTGGCCCGAATTTGATTCAATCCAATATTTCCTGTTCCCCCAAGGTGATTCCTCTCCTGGAGGAATTCCAAGACCTGTCCTTTGCTCGGAGCTCGGGTCTCGTCCTCCAGACCTCGTTTGACTTTTCGATAGGCTTTTCTAAACGGCACCCCTTCTCGAACCAGGGCAAAAACTCGATCTGTAGCAAATAAGTCCGGTTTAAGACTTTCCCACAAATTATCTTCATTTACCTTCAGTTCCTCAATGAGAGAGGCCATCAAACTGAGAGACGATTTTGTATCTTTGAAACCTTCCATGAGAGAGGCTTTGCTGGGCTGGGAATCACGATTATAGCCGGATCTGAGCGAATTTATGGTTCCAAAAACAGCGTTAACCTGCCCGGAGAGCAGGGAACTTCTGGATCTGATTAATTCCAATACGTCTGGATTTTGTTTGTGGGGCATGATCGAAGAACCAGTTGTGAATTGCTCTGGCAAATTGAAAAAGTTATATTCTCCTCCGCTTAAGAGGATCAGATCCGAGGACAATTTATTCAAGGTAAGTTGGATGGCGAGCAGATGCATCAGGATTGCCAATTCAAACTTTCCCCGACTGTTGACTACATACAGGGTGTTCTTTTGTACCCGCGAAAAGCCCAAAAGGTTAGCGGTAAGGCCACGATCTAGGCCAAAGGGGACGCCGTAGCCGGCTGCAGCACCGAGGGGGTTTTGATCGACCAACCGAAACCCTGCCTTCAACCAGAGCAAATCGTCAAGAAGGCTTTCCGCAAACGAGGCAGCCCACAGGGCGACCGAGGCGGGCATGGCCTGTCGGGTATGAGTAAAGCCGGGCATGGGAGTATCCTCATGCCCGGCTGCAGTAGAAGTCAAAGAACTCGCCAGTTCGATAACCAGGCGCGCGACCTCATAAATTCGATCTTTGGCATAAAGTCTGAGATCGACCAGTACTTGATCGTTTCGAGAGCGGGCAGCGTGAACTTTTTCTCCCAGAGTGCCGAGTTCATCGACCAGTAGGCTTTCTATCTTGGTATGGACGTCTTCGTCCTCCGGAGTGAGGGTAATTTCTCGGTCGAGAAGGTCGACGAGAGCACTATGCAGGGTCTCAGTCTCCTTTTCCGTCAATATGCTCGACTCCTGCAAAGCCTCGATATGTGCCATGGAGCCAAGCAAATCGTACTTGACCAGGTTTTGATCGTATTTGACGTCGTCACCAGCGGTAAACTGCGCTATCTCTCTTTCCAGCTCGGTCCTCTGGTCATTTGCTTCTTCTGTTTCCCACAATTTCATATTTCGCCAGGCTCCGAATTGGTGTGGATCGAGTTTGCAACACGGGTTGGCAAGCCCCAGATATCAATGAACCCTTCCGAAGAAGTCTGGTCGAAAGTGCTTCCTTGATCGTAGGTGGCAAGGGATTTTGAGTAAATCGCGTTCTTAGATTCTCGCCCGACGACCTTGGCTTGACCCTTGAAAAATTTGAGTCTGACAGTCCCCTCCACCTTTCTATTAACTGCATCCAGGTAAGCGTCCAATTCGTCCACCAAAGGGTCGAACATTAGCCCCTTGTAAGCCATCTCCGACCAGCGCTGATCGACCAAAGGCTTAAAGCCGTTTTCGTGAATGGTTGAACAATATTTTTCGAGATCCTTGTGAGCGGTGATGATGGCCACGGCAGCAGGACATTCGTATACCTCCCTAGATTTAAGCCCCACCACCCGATCCTCCACCATATCGATTTGCCCCACTCCGTGACTTCCGGCTAGCTGGTTCAGGCTAAGGATTAAATCTACCAGATCTTGCGACTTACCATTCATTTTTACCGGCAGCCCATCCTCAAAGACCAGTTCGACGTAAGCGGGTTCATCAGGGGTTTGAGATATGGGTTCCGTTAACTGGTAGACTTCCTCCGGCGGTTCAGAAGAGGGATCCTCCAGGACTCCACACTCTATACTTCTCCCCCACAGGTTTTCGTCAATGGAGTAGGGGGAGTTTATGTCAACGGGAATCTGGATTTCATTTTCTTCTGCGTAGGCAATCTCCTCGTCGCGGTTCATTTGCATAGTCCGAACAGGAGCCAACACTTCTATTTCCGGAGCCAACGCATTGATAGAAGCTTCAAAGCGCACTTGATCGTTGCCCTTGCCGGTACTTCCATGGGCAATGGCATCAAACCCTCGCTTTTGGGCATAGTTTACCGCAGCTTGACTCATTAGCGGCCGGCCAATAGCCGTGCTTAAGGGGTATTGTCCTTGATAGAGGGCATTGGCTTTGATAGCTCTACTGATAAACTCTCCAGCAAATTCCTCTTTCAAGTCGTCAACAAAGGCATTTTGAGCCCCAAGTGAGAGCGCTTTTTCTCGTACCTGATCCAGGTGTGCTTCCTGCTGACCCAAATCAACCGTCAATGTGCTTACCTCGGAATCATAGTTCTCCTGAATCCATTTGAGAATCACCGATGTATCCAGTCCTCCTGAATACATCAATAGCACGTGGTCTAGTTTGTCGTTTAGTTTGGTTTTGGACGTCTCTTCTTTACCTAAATTAGTGTTACTCGCCTTCCCAATTTCATCACCTCTGGGAGATAAAAATATATCTGGTGGTGAAGATGTGAAACTCCTCAATCCACACTCAGAGTAAGTGAGGAGTTTCGGTTACACTGCTCAGAATATTACACTGCTCAGAATGTAGAAATATGAGAAATATTAGAGGGAAAACATCCCCCGCCTGATACGGGAAAGGAAATAGGAGTAGTAACGTGCCGGGGGACACATAAATTCCTTCAGATTTACAGATGAATCAAAGGTAGATATTATTAGCATAACGAGAGAACGATAAAGCAAAACGAAGGCCATGTCAAGTGAAATCGCCAGAAGTTCCTTGAGTCAAAATCTTTTTCATTGGCTGATTCGGGGAAAAGCTGGATAAACCTCGGGTCCAAAACAATTGACTCACCCTGTTTGGGGCCTCGCGGAAAGACTGGGGGACTAGTGGAGTTGATTCTGTGCAGGCATTCTGGTAAAAACGTTAAGCAGATGACTCATCGCTCACTTGGACCGGGAAAGCATGAAAGTACTACTGAGCCGAAGTTCCCAAAAGGAGGGCTAAGGTGCCTACTGACGACAACCTGACGATTTCTGAAAAAATCTTCAGCCAACATGCTGAAAATACTGCATCCGCCGGTGATATGGTAGTGGCCGACCTGGATCTCGCAATGTTCCACGATGGTACCTTTAACCTGGTAATGGAATCCTGGGAGGAGTTGGACAGTTCTCGCGTAGCGGATCCGAGCAAGGTCGTTCTGGTGATCGATCACAGTGCCCCCGCCCCTAACGACGGGACGGCTCACCTCCATCAGAGGCTGCGAAGATTTGCCGATGAACAAGGGATCGGATACTACGACGTAGGAGAAGGGATATGCCATCAATTACTGCCTGAAAAGGGTGAAGTTGCTCCCGGAGACCTGGTAATCGGTGCAGATTCCCATACGGTGACCTATGGAGCTCTCAACGCCTTTTCCACAGGTGTGGGGGCTACAGATCTCGCAGCGGGGCTAGCCACGGGCAAACTGTGGTTCAAGGTTCCAGAGACAATTCGGATCAATCTAGAGGGCGAGCTCAATCCAGGCGTATACTCAAAAGATTTGATACTCTGGCTCGCGGGGAAACTGGGCGCAGATGGCGCCACTTACAAAACCCTGGAATTTGGAGGAGAAGGGCTGGAGTCACTGTCCATATCCGCTAGATTTACGGTTTCCAACATGGCCATCGAGCTGGGAGGAAAAGCAGGGGTAATGGAGGCCGACTCGCGGACCGAAAACTGGGTCAAAAACCATGGAGTAAGTTCGCCACGCTTCGTGGAACCGGACCCGGAGGCGAATTACGATACCGTCATTGATGTCAAGCTATCCCAGATCGAACCTATGGTCGCCTCTCCACACCAGGTAGATAACGTTGCGTCGGTAAATGAAGTGGAAGGAACTCCCGTAGATCAGGGCGTAATAGGAACCTGCACCAACGGGAGGCTCGAGGATCTGACGGTGGCTGCTGAAATTGCGAAGGGACAGAAGATCCCCAAAGACAAGCGGTTGATCGTAGCTCCGGCTTCGCGGGAGATTTACCGCCAGGCTTTAGAGAACGGAGCTTTGGGGACGCTGATCGAGGCGGGGGCTTCAGTTATTACTCCCGGGTGTGGTCCATGCCTAGGGACTCATAATGGAGTACCCGGTGATGGAGAAAATGTTATTTCTACCGCCAACCGGAATTTCAAGGGACGTATGGGCAATGAGAAAGCCGCCATCTTTTTGGCCTCCCCAGCCACTGTGATGAAGTCCGTCCTGGCCGGCGAGATCACGGATCCTCGTAGTTAATCACGGGCGAGTAAGGCCTAGCACAACAGAGGAGGAACAATGACCATAAGCACTATCGAAGGCACCGCGAGAAAAGTAGGGGATGACATTAACACCGACTATATCATACCCGGGAAATATTTGATGAACGTACTGGACCCCGATGAACTGGCAAAACACGTGATGGAAGGAGTTGACCCCGACTTTTACCAGAAAATGGAGCCGGGAGACGTCATAGTTGCCGGTGACAATTTTGGCTGCGGATCCTCCAGGGAAGAAGCGCCAGCGGTTATAAAACATGCCGGCATCGGAGCCGTTCTGGCCCAATCTTTCGCGCGGATTTTCTTTCGTAACGCCGTAAATATCGGACTGCCAATTATCGAGTGCCGGACTGAGGGCATAAACCATGGCGACAGATTAAAAATCGATCCGGAGCAGGACCAGATAAGGAACTTGGACCGAGACAAGAAGATATCCATCTCTCCACTTCCATCTGCCATGCGACAAATTCTAAGCGACGGAGGGCTGGTAAAGCATCTAAATAAACACGGGTCTTTTGCCCTGGAAAAACGGAGCTGAGAGCAAGAACAAATGTTTCCCAGGTCTTCCCCGGGAAATGAAACTGTTATATAATACCCCTAACCGGACTGCAAAAATTCGCCCTTTTCCAGAGCTGCAAAGACCACTGAGAAACTCTTTAGAACCTATAACTAAATTCAAGGGCCTTTCAACCGCTCCCGTAAAGCGCGGATCCTCGACCCGTAGATGGTCCTTTCAAAAATCTAGTCGATTCTGAGAAAAGGTGGCATTCAAATGAAAATTGCATTTCAAGGAGAGCCTGGAGCCTACAGCGAAGGGGCAGCTTACCAGGCTCTGGGTAGTGAGTGTCTAGCAGTTCCTTGTCGCTCCTTAAAAGAGGTTTTCGAAAAGGTCGAAAAAGGAGAAGTGGAGAGGGGCGTGGTTCCCATTGAAAATTCTATCGGCGGTAGCATTGATGATTCCTATGATCTGCTCTTGGAGCATCAGTTAAAAATTGCAGGTGAAACCTACCTTCCTATCGACCATTGCCTCTTAGCTGTACCAGAGGCCCGCCTCTCCACTATAAAATACGCCTATTCTCATCCTCAGGCCCTTCGGCAATGCCATCAGTATCTGCACGATCACGGATTTCAACTTGAGCCAACTTATGATACGGCGGGGGCTGCTAAACTGATCTCAAACAAAAACAACCCCGCTAAGGCTGCAGTAGCGAGCAGTTTAGCGGCCGATAAGTACGATTTGAAAATACTGGACCGAAGAATTCAGACCTTCGAGGACAATGTTACCCGTTTCTTAATTATCTACTTGAGTGGAGAGGGAAACGGAGAGGCCAAGGAGGGGTATAAAACTTCGCTGTCCTTCAAGGCTTCGGACTCCCCAGGGGCCCTTTACCGTTGTCTTGAAGTCTTTGCGGGCAGGGAAATTAACCTGACCCTAATCCACTCCCGACCCCACAAAGGGAAAAATTGGGAATACCTTTTTTACCTCGACCTCCAAGGCCACCGCCGCGAGCGCAAAGTGGCTGAAGCTCTCGACGAATTGGAGGAAAGGGTCCAATTTCTACAAATCCTCGGCTCCTACCCCGAAGCACATTAATAACTACCCTATCACCTGAAAGTCCCCGGAAGTTCCATGGATAGAACCGCGGGAGATTGTGCCGGTGCAGCCAATGAAAATAGAATTCTGTGGATTTTTTTCCGGAAATGGGTTAGCAGGCCGCCTCGGGCATACCCGCTCACTCTTCTTCGATTTAACACCGGGGAGGAGAAAATGGCACCCTCTCCTTGTCCAGCCTCTTATTGACCATCTTTTCCCTCCAAGCAATTATTGCCCCTTGACATACCCAATATGATTGATTATCATGGTCCAACAACTTGGCCCGAGGTGGTCAAAGCTATGAAATCTCAAACTAACTTTTATAGTTCTAACTCCTTTTCACTCCTTAACTTGAGCTCCTCTTTCACTCCTTCATTCCTCCCTTCACTATCAGTCCTGCTGGTCTCCATTATCCTGCCCCTTTAGGGGCAATTACACTTATCACACTTTTTACAAATTGTTCGCCTGTTCCAGTGTACAGATGCAGGCCTTGATTCTGGTTAGACTAATCCACCGGTAGTCTCTTATCGGCGGCTTGCAGTAGGTCAACGTCGTTGGTCCATTGTAAAAGGTTCCCAGCAGGGAGGTGAAATGTCTATTCATGAACACGCAAAGATGCAACCGAAAAGAAGGTAATGATTTGCTCCAGGGAAAGTTTACCTGTCCGCGCTGTGACCGACCGCTAAAACCGGAAGGTGGTGCTCAGGTGATATCATCTTACCCCGCACCGGTACTTGAAGCCTGGAAGTGTCCGACTGAGAACTGCAGGTACAAAACCTATAGAAAACTTCAATGGGACTAGTCCACAGGTTAATAAAGCAGCTCGTGAGACCCACTTTTAATATGCTTAATCAAACACTGAAAGGAGAATTATCTTGAGAAGTGACGAATTAACTCAAGGCGTAGATCGAGCGCCCCATCGATCTTTGCTGCGGGCCGCTGGGCTTTCGACCCGCGATTTTGACAAGCCGTTCGTGGCGGTCGCCAATTCTTATAACGAATTTGTTCCAGGACACGTTCATCTCGACAAGTTGGGGAAATCTATCAAAACCGGAATCAAAGAGGCCGGTGGGATACCTTTTGAATTTAATACTATCGCTGTTGGTGACGGGCTGGCCATGGGTCACGAAGGGATGTTTACCTCTCTGCCTTCACGAGAGACCATCGCGAATTCAATTGAGCTAGTCGCAAATGCTCACCAAGTAGATGGACTGGTACTGCTGTGTTCCTGTGACAAGATACTCCCCGGCATGTTGATGGGTGCTGCCAGACTAAACCTTCCTACTGTGGTAATGACCGGAGGACCGATGAAGTCGGGTTCGTTCCAGGGTGATGCAGTGGACCTGGCGAGTATATTCGAGGCCATCCCCCAACTGGATGAGGGTAGGCTAAGCAAGGAATCCTTTCAGGAGCTTGAAAATGTGGCGTGCCCGGGACCCGGGTCCTGCGCCGGAATGTTTACGGCTAATACCATGAGTTGCATCACTGAAGCCATGGGTTTATCCCTTGAAGGAACTGCAACTGCCCCCGCCCTATCGAAGGAACGAAATTCGATAGCAGAACGGGCAGGTCAAACC
>JBKGZS010000078.1:0-6772 GCA_046543285.1 Candidatus Acetothermia bacterium
GTCCTGACTTTTGTAAAAAGAAATTTGCTCTAACCCTTTTTGTTCCGAGACTATAAGGTTCTTTAATCTGTTTTCCGTATCATTGACGCGTTTTTCTCTACCACGTTTCATTCATGCCTCCTGAAATCAAAGGTTACATTAGGATAAAAATCGCTACCGGCTTCCTCCCGATCACTTTTTGGCCCTATTCAATTTACGGGTTTTAATTAAAGTATTTAGTGTATAGATTTTCCATAGGGAATTGGTGTTTTTTGTCCAATTCACCCCATTCCTAGCTTCCTATCTCAGTCTAGAATATCCCAGTGAGTTTTATTTTTCAAGTAGAATCGAAACCATTCGATGTTAATTTTAAAAATTTGTTAATAAGTTTTACCTTAATAAGGGGTTAAAGCGGGTAAAGTGTGACTTGACAGAACGGTAAATCTATTATATTATAGAATCGATTCGATATGAATAACTCAGTAACGATTCGGGACGTGGCTGACCAGGCTGGAGTAGCTGCCTCGACGGCTTCCGATGCTTTGAACGGTAAATCCCACGTGGCAGAGGATACGAGGTTAAAAGTAGTAAGGGCAGCTGAGGAGCTGGATTATAAGCCTCACCCTGGTGCCAGGCACCTTTCGAGCGGCGTAGCCCAGCAATTGGGTTTATTTATCCCGGCCTCTCGAAAACACGTATTTTCTTCCACGGGTTTCTTCAACAAACTCGTTCAGGGGATACACGAAGCGGTGGATGGAACTGACTTCAGCCTTTCTCTCAGGATGTCGGAAACGGAATCCGACGCTAAGCCGAAGCTCCGTTCAGTCCTGGATTCCCGAACTTTGGGTGGATTGATACTTACGCATCCGACTGAAGATTCGGATTTAATAGAACTACTGGAAAGAAGCGGTTTGCCATATGTCGTACTGGGGAGGCCCAAAAACGGAGCGCTTTACGTGGACAACGATAACGTAGAGGTGGGTGAAATAGCCACCAGGCATCTTATTAAACATGCCAGGGGTAGAGTAGCTTTTCTCTCTGGTCCTTCCAAATTCACCTATACCGAGGATCGACTTAACGGTTACCAATCCGCTCTGGAGAACGCGGGCATCTCGTACGACGAGGAACTCGTGTGGAATTCCGAGCTGGTGGAATCGGCAGCTTACGACGTTGTCTATGAAAAAGCTCAAGCACACCAGTTCGGTGGGATATTTGTTTCTGGTGATGTACAGGCTGTAGGGGTAGTACATGCTTTGAGGGATCTGGGTAAGGAAGTCCCCGGAGACGTTTCACTGGTTTCCGTGTGTAACAGCCAGCTGACGAAGCACTTTGATCCATCAATTACCACCGTCGATCTTCACGAGTACTGGCTCGGCAACTGGGCTGCTAAAAGATTAATTCAGGAGATAGAAGGAGCCGGACGGGACCGTCCAAAAGTTGTTATACCGGGAGATCTTATTGTTAGAAACTCCTGTAGCTGTGAGGCAGGTAATAACTCTAGCGACTGCTGACGTAAGTAGAAAAAGAAGGTTTTCAATAGTGCGTTCGATTCATTTTATTGATGAGGAGGTTATGAAATGTTATCGGATGGAATGGCCGAAAAGAGATTTGCGACACCCCCTAAGCCGGATCCAAAAAAAGGTAAGGCGGTTCTTGAGCCCGATGGTAAGGGTCCGGGCAACTGGGTTGGGGCTCCCAAGGTCGTCTTCGATAGTGGAGAAGAAAAGTTCTACATGTATCACCGAGTTCGGAAGCCTCTGGGGAAGGGGCGTGGCGTAAAGGCGAGAATTGCGGAAAGTTCGGATGGAAAAGAATTCGACGTAATCTGCGAGGGGACAAAGGAACAGCTGAACGCGGATAGTCTGGAAGCTGGTTCAATTATAAAAGACCCGGATAGCGGCAAATGGCGCCTTTACGTGAGCTATCAACCCACCGGGCATAATAGCTGGCGGGTTGGAATGGTGGAGAGCGATTCTCCGGGAGGTTTCGATTTCTGGGAGCATAGAACTGTTATGCTTCCCGATGATTACGGGCTATTCTCTCTAAAGGATCCGAGCGTTTTCATCGTCGGGGGACAGTATTATGCTTACGTTTCTGTCGACCAGGAGGGGGATTACGAGGTCGTAGAGAGAAACGGAAAGGAAGTCCGGAGACCGCTGAGTTTTGACTCCTCCGGGCTCTTGACCAGCCCTGATGGAAAGTATTGGCGGGACTTTAGGTACGTTTTGGAATCCGGCAAAAGTGCTCAGGGTGAGCGGGGGGGATACAAGGCCAGGCTCAATTCGATAATCTGGTTGCCTCCTCTCTTCGTAGGGTTCTTTGATGGTGGAGATACCTTTTACGACAACTTCGAAGAGTGGGCTGGTGTTGCCATCAGCTTCGACCTGGAAAACTGGAAGCGGGTTACTCGGGACGGGCCATGGGTAAAGAGCCCTTATGGTTCCGTAAGGTACATGGATGCCTTGGTTCATGAGGAAAAAATCTATTACTACTACGAGTTTACCAGGAAAGATGGTAGCCACGAGATAAGGGTCAACATCATCGATATACAGTGATTCAATTTCGTCTACGAGTTTGCTATATCCAGAAGAGAGTTTAGTCGAAGGTTAATCATCTAAATCAGGGTCTCAAATCATGATAAATAGTCAAGGCATAGATAAGTTACAATACGTTTTCCGGTCGAAATCAGGGAGGCAGGATGAAGAAAACTGATTACGTGCTCTTTTTCCCGTTCTTTGCGATGATCTTCATATTCCTCGTTTTCTTCCTCGTCTGGACAGCCGGTGTGTCGTTTACCGATTGGGTGGGCGTCTTTCCTTCCTACAGTTTCGCCGGAATATCGGCTTACGAAGGGGTAATTGGAAGTTCCGGTTTTCAGAGAGCTTCCGTAAACACATTGGTTTTTGTCGGTGCGGGAGTACCGCTTTTAATCGCTTCCGGGCTACTGGTTGCCGTTACAATTGACCTTTTACCACAGGAAAAAGCCAGCTCAATAATGAAGACGGTCGCAATTCTGTCCTTTGGGCTGGCTCAGGCAATTACCGGTGTCCTCTGGGGCTGGATATTTAACCCATCACAGGGAGTAATAAATAGCGTTCTGGAGTCAATTGGGCTTGGAAACCTGTCTCAGTCCTTCCTGACGGATCCGTATCTGGTTATTCTGGCGATTTTGATCACTCTTATCTGGAGGTTCAGCGGTTATACCGGGGTTGTATTCTACGGCGCAATCAGTTCCGTCCCCAAATCGCACAGGGAAGCAGCACGTATAGATGGAGCTTCCATCTTCCAAATTTATCGTTACGTGCTTTTCCCGGAAATAAGGGGCATTATTCTAATGTTTTCTCTGCTGTTGAGCATGATGGTTATCAAGACCTTTGGGATTATCTGGACTATGACCGGTGGAGGTCCTGGAGTTTCCTCCATGATTTTTCCTGTTCTCATATACAGAAGGATGTTTTCCGAATTCAATTTCGCTCAGGGCGCAGCTGCCGCGCTGATATTCCTTGCGATAATCATGTTGTTTGCAGTTCCGTATATCTATTTCCAGTACAGGGAAGGTGAATTCTAGTTGCCTAAAATCAAACTGCGATACGTTGTCGGGGGATTTCTGGCTGTAATTCTGGGTGCCTTTTTCCTGTTTCCATATTGGACCGCCATTATCACGGCGACCAAGCCGCCGCTGGAAATCAGGACGACGAACCCCCTGATTCCCGGTTCCGAGCTAGTTGTATCTTACGCAAAGACGGCTTGGAGCATGGTAAATGGGTCTTACATCACTTCTTTGCGGATCGCATTAACTTCAATGGCAATTAGTATTATCGTAGGTTCTATCGGGGGATACTATTTAAGCAAAGTCAGGGCGCGATACACGTTCTTAACTGTAATTACACTCTCAGTAGGAATTTACCTTCCTGCTACAATGCGACTTGTGCCGCTGGTCCAGGTAGCAAATACACTTCACCTATTTGGCGTACCGGAATATATCGGTCTGGCGATTGGAGGGGGGCAACTACCGGTGGTCGTCTTTATATTTCGCGAGTTTTATAACAGAGTTCCTGATTCGCTGGTTGAGGCAGCGGAAATATCCGGCGCCTCCCACTGGCAGATCTTTCTCCATGTAATGTTTCCGCTCTCGAAAACAGCGGCTGTATCGGCCGGAATTATCGGGTTTACCGTCGGCTGGAATAACCTGATCCTTCCGCTGGTTTTGACTTCCGGTAGCGAGGGCAGGCCGATTATGGCTCAAGTTGACCTGATGTCACGGGCATCCGCATGGGAGATAGGGGTTTGGAACTTACAACTTTCGGGCGCCCTGTTTGCAATGATTCCAGTCGTAATTATTTACGTCATTATGCAGGAACAAATCGTAAAGGGCTGGACGGAAGGTGCGATAAGCGGGTGAGTATTTCAAAATGAGCGCAAAGATGAACAGTCTTTCGGGTTTTCGAGTGTTTAGAACATATCTGAATATCGCCGGGGGTGGTACTGGAGCGTTCTTTGAGCTAGTACCGGTAATTTTATTTCTTCAGAACTAAAAACTTTTCCCCACAGGGGTGAAACCAATGAGCAAACATTTATTCAAGCTCCATAAAGGAATTGTCGGTGTTTTGGTATTTACTTTACTGTTGACGGGTATGTCCATTTTCGCCGCGGCATCCGAGCAAATGGATGAACCCGAGATACCGGAAAGCATGATGCCTGTTCCCGAGGCAGGAACTGAAGTTGGTGAATCCAGTTTGGACATACTGACTGGCTGGGTGTCAGGCACCGGAAGAGATACGCGACAGAAGATCGCCGATGTAGCCAATCAGTTATGGGATTTCGAAGTTGAGATCGAAGAAGGGACCAGCGGTCAATTACCCCAGGTTGTCGCGAGCAGGGTTGCAGGAGGTAAGCCCGTTTCTCTTGTCAGGATACCGCCGACGAGCGAAACACAGAGCCTTGCAAGCCAGGGTGTCTTCATGGATGTTACCGACCTCTGGGAAGATTACGGATTACCTGATGTCATCACGGACTCTCTTGAGAGCCTGTACAAGGCAAATGGCAATTATTACGGATTCCCTCAGGTAATCGAGGACCACAGCATGTTGTTCTACAATGTTGAAGTACTTGAGGAAGCTGGAGCGGACTTGCCACCTTACGAAAGCTACAATAAGTTCTTCTCCGTTCTCGAGAAGGTCGAAGAAAACACGGATGCGACCCCGATTGTCCTGGGTGTTAAGGAACCGAACGCCGCTCGGTGGCTGTTCGGGAAGCTAATAGTTGGTGCCATTGGCCCTGAAGGCTACGCCAGGGTAGCGAACGGAACGGCCACGATGGAGGACTGGACCACGGTACTCAACCAGGCAAAGGAACTATTCTCATACGCCAACGAAGACATCTCGACGCTGAAATCGGGTTTCGGTCCTCAACAGAGGACGGCCGCAGGAGATGCAGCATTTACTAACGGTGGTACCTGGTTCGTCCCCATATTTAACGAGGCCGGAGAAAGGGGCGAAGTCTGGGACTACGCGCCGATGCCGGGTCCGAGCCGCGATACCCTTTACGCAATGGTCTCTTCCTACTGGATAGGTGCTACGTCAGAGCAACCGAGTAACGCTAAAGCCATGGTATATACTTCCCTGTTACCCGAGGTCCAGAAGGAGATGGCTCTAACCAAACAGGCAGCTCCTGCGCGTACTGACGTTGACGTTCCCGAAGACGAAGCTTCTGCAGGCACTCTGTATCAGATAAACCAGTTACAGTCAGCCGATGTGGTCGTTCCGACCTTCGACCTGATCATTCCGTCAGACCTTGGTACGGAATACGAGGACATTCTAATGCAATTCGTGTCGGACCGAAACGTGGAGAAGACCGCGGAAGAACTCGTGCAGCTACAGGAAAATAACGAGGACGAATATTCCAGTGGATACTCTTTCTAGTTAACAACAGGAAGTAAATTTCTGGGTTTTTCACGCCGGCTACTTCAGTTGGGAAGTAGCCGGCGTTATATTTACAAAAGAGTAGGCTCTAATAAGCTGAAGAGAGAAAAGACCGCTCCCATGGTTAGGCGTAATCGAAAATTGGACCAGGAAGATTTTATCAATTTTCTACTTGAAAGGCGGAAAAGCTGGTTTGATTATCTCCCAAATTGGTAATTAGTTGACCCAGGTTTTAGTCAAGAATGATGAAAAACTGGAGGGGTAGCCGATGAATATAGTAGTTATAGTGGCGGATAGTTTGCGAACCGATTACGTTGGTTCTTATGGATCTGAAGTTGAGACACCGAATATAGATAGCCTGGCTTCTCGGGGTGTACAGTTCAACCAGGCCTACGCTGAAAACCTTCCTACCTTACCCATGCGTCGTTCCTGGTGGACTGGCAAGTATCACTTCCACGAAGCGGGATGGCAACCTTTTACGTCCGACGATTACCTTCTTGCAGAAGTACTTTGGGACCAAGGTTTTAACTCGGCATTGATTACTGACACTTATCACATGCATAAACCCGTCTACAATTGTGGGAGGGGTTTCGATACCAGCGCTTTTATCAGAGGGCAGGAATATGACCCCTGGGTCAAGAAAGCGGAAGATGTTCCTGCCGTCGAGGAATCTCCTATTCACAGACTAAAACATGGGAGCGGACGAGAAAGGGATGAACTGTGGAGAGAGAGGTACAACCAGTATTTAAAAAACAAAAGCGTCCAGGAGAAGGAAGAAGATTATTGTGCCCCCAGAGTTGCGAGAGAAGCCGTGAATTGGCTTGAAAGAAGGGCGTCCGTACAAGAGAGGGACTTTTTGCTCTGGGTAGATA
>JBKGZS010000014.1:0-27064 GCA_046543285.1 Candidatus Acetothermia bacterium
CGTGAGGGCCCCGCTTCCCCAGGTGTCTTTGATGCCTACTGGGGGCGTAAGCAAAGACAATGCTGCTGATTTCATCCGGGCCGGCGCCGAGGTTCTCTGTGTGGGCTCGGCTCTTATCGATAAACAAGCCATCGCCGAGGGGAATTACGAGAAGCTTACCGAAAACGCGCGGGAGCTGATCGCGGCTGTGGAGCGGGGACGCGAGGAGGAAAATTAAGAAGCCATGACTGACCGAGAAAAATTGATGATTCCCGGTCCCGTTGAAGTTGCTCCCCAGGTTCTCTCCGAGATGGCTTCTCCCATGATGGCCCATTACGGGGAAGAGTGGGTTGAGATATACCGTGAGACCGTGGAGCTGGCCAAGCGAGTTTTTCAGACTAAAAAGGGAGATCTGTTTCTAATCCCCGGGAGCGGCAGTGCCGGTCTGGACGCCGCTCTCGGTAGCACTCTGGATAAGGATAAATCTTTGCTGGTCCCGATCAACGGTTGGTTTGGGAAGAGACTGCGCAACATCGGGCAGACTCATACCTCAGATGTGTCTACTTTAAAATTTGATCCGGGTGAAGCAGTTGATCCGAATCGGCTCGACGATTTTCTGAAGAATCACCGGGAAATTGACGTAGTCGCTGTTACCCATTGTGAAACTTCAAATGGCATTGCCAACCCTCTGAAAGAGATTGGGGAGGTTTGTCGAGACCATTCGACCCTCTTGGTCGCTGATGCTGTCTCCTCTCTGGGTGGAATGGATCTGAAAATGGACGATTGGGACGTTGGAATCTGTGTCACTGCCTCCCAGAAGGCAGTGGCCGCTCCGCCAGGACTTGCTTTGGTGGGGGTTGGCAGCAAGGCCTGGAATTTTATCGATTCCGCGGACGATTGCGGATGGTACTTGAACCTGAAGACTTGGAGGAGGTACGCCAAAGATTGGGGCGATTGGCATCCCTACCCAATCACCATGGCCGTAAACAATGTCCTGGCCCTCCGGCGTAGCCTGAGAGATGTGCTTGATGAAGGATTGAAAGAACGCTTCCGCAGGCACGAGAAGATCACCCGGTTGCTCAGGACTGGCTTGCGGAATATGCGCTTCGATCTGTTTGTAGAGGACCATATTTGCTCCCACACTGTAACCTCGGTGATGTCTGATTCGCGAATAAGTGTGGATAGGTTGAGGGATTATCTGGAGAAAGAGTGCGCGATCAAAATCGCGGGAGGTTTAGGCGAGGTGGAGGGTGAAATCTTCCGGATTGGTCACATGGGGCCCTCTGCAAACTGGGATTCGGTATTGCCCCTACTTTACGGAATAGAGACAGCTCTCCGAGAGGTGGGGGTCAGCATTCCCAAAGGTCAATTTTTACGAGAGAATGCGTGATCGGGGGACGAGGGAGAAAACCCAAACCTCTTCTCGTCCTGTTTCATTTTCTATCTCCGAGGAGGTACGATCGATGAACGGACAAGTAGTAACTTTTGGCGAAACCATGATCAGATTATCTGCACCCGACACTAAGCGGCTGGAGCAGGCCCAGAGTCTTGACGTCAACGTAGGTGGCAGTGAGTCAAACGTGGCGGTCGCTATAGCAAGGCTAGGTCTGGATACTTCTTTTGTGACCAGGTTAAAGAATAATCCCTTCGGCCGAATGATCGAAAACAAGATCAGGGAACACGGTGTAGATACCTCTCACATTTTGTGGACCGACGAGGACAGAGTGGGCAAGTATTTCCTCGAATTTGGGGCCAATCCCCGCCCCAGTTCGGTGATCTACGATAGAGCCAATTCCGCGATCAGCCAGATTCAGCCGGATACCGTCAACTGGCAGGAAGTCTTTGACGGAGCGGAGCTGTTTCATACCAGCGGGATCACCCCCGCTCTCAGCAAGTCGGCCGAGCAGGTGACTGCAGAAGCTATGAAGGCCGCCCAGGAGAACGGTTTGAAGGTCAGCGTCGATCTCAATTATCGTTCAAAGCTATGGTCTCAAGAGGAGGCCAAACGCTGCATGACCCCGTTAATGGACTATACCGATATTCTGGTGACCACCGAGGAAGATACGGAGCGGGTCTTCGATATAAGCGGTGAAGACTATGCAGAAGTTGCTGAGCTCCTATCCTCGGAGTTCGATTTTGAGGTGGTGGCCATTACCCTGCGGGATAACATCTCCATGTGGCGCAACGACTGGACAGCCATTGCCTACAAAGACGGCAAGATTTATGACGACATGACCTACGAGCTGGAGCTGGTGGATAGAGTCGGCGGGGGAGACTCTTTTACTGCGGGATTTTTGTACGGCTATTTGATCGGGGACGTCCAGAAGGCTGTTGAGTTTGGAAATGCAACTTCCGCCGTCAAGCAGACCAACCCGGGAGACATAAACTGGTGCACCCTGGAAGAAGTTCAAAGCCTGGCGGAGGGTGGGGGGCGAGTGAGAATCAGTCGTTAGACCTGAGCTCCATCTCCGTGTAGAGTAGCGGAATGCGGTTTGAAGCACCTCAAAGGAGAATACTCATGGAATTTACACGTCTGTTTTCTCCGATCCAAATAGGAGACCTTCGGTTGTCCAGCAGGGTTGCCATGGCCCCCATGGGAAATCATCTCCAGGACCCCTCGGGGGCAGTAACTGAAGAATTGATTAGCTACTTCCGGGAGAGAGCCCGGGGCGGTGTAGAGATGATAATATCTCCTTTCGCAGCGGTTCGTTCAGGACTTCCTACCTTTGGTGTTTACTCTGACGAGTTACTCCCGGGACTGCGGGAATTGTGCCAGGCAGTTCACGCTGAAGACGGCAAAATCTTTCTGCAGATAGCCCACCTGGGTGGGAAATACGAAAAGGATCCGGTCGCTCCTTCCGCAATAAAAAGCGAACTGTACCCCGAAATCCCTCACGAGCTCACGACCGAAGAGGTGGAGCAACTGATCGAGGATTTCGTCGAGGCTGCCGACAGAGCACGAAAAGCCGATTTTGATGGTGTGGAGGTTCATGGGGCCCATACGTATCTGCTCGGCCAGTTCATGTCCCCCCATACAAACCGGCGTGAAGACGAATACGGGGGAGAGTTTCAGGGCAGGATGAAGTTCGTGACGGAAATTGTAAAGGGGATTCGGCGAAAAGTTGGCGATGAATTTCCCATGGGGTTTAAGTTTTCGGCTCACGAGCACGTTCCCAACGGGATTGACCTCCCCCAAGCATTAAGGATTGCCGAGTACATGGAAGATCTGGGTGTCGACTACCTTCACGTATCCTCGACCTCTTCGACTCTGGCCGCTCAGGAGGATTACTGCAAGTTTCCCTCCGTTCCCTCCCTTTATGCCAGCAGGGCTCCGTTGATGGAACTCGCTTCCGGGGTCAAAAAAAGAGTAGATATTCCAGTTATTGGGACAGGGGGTATTACTCGCCCTCAAGTGGCCGAAGAACTACTGGCAGAGGATCAAGCGGATATTATCGCGGTGGGGCGAGGCTTTATCGCCGACCCTCAATGGGTCGAAAAGACTAGAAATGGAACTCCCCTGAGACCGTGTATCCGTTGCAATGAATGTCACCGCAAGGAAGTATTCGAGGAAAAGCCCGTCAGGTGTACTGTCAATCCCGCGGCCGGCCGGGAGACCGAGTTCCTTAATTCCAAAGTCTCTTCTGCTGACGGCAAGAAGGTTGCCGTGGTGGGAGGAGGGCCTGCAGGCATGGAGGCAGCGTTGACAGCTGTTGAACAGGGGCACGAGGTGACCCTTTACGAATCAGAAGGTCAGCTGGGCGGGTTGATGAAGCCTGCAGTGGTCCCCCCCTTTAAGGAAGACGTCCGCAGGTTACTGGATCACTATCGGTGGCGAGTTGAGCGTTGCTCTGATCTGAACTTGAAACTGAACTGCAAGGTCACCGAGGACTCCCTGGAATCTTCGGCGTGGGGAGCGGTTATTTTGGCCACCGGATCTCGACCTCTCAAACCTGAAATTGACGGCCTGGAGGCTCTCGATTACCGGTTTGCCCATCAGCTTTTACTTGAGGAGTCTTACCCTCCATCCCCCATCCTGATTCTGGGCGCGGGTTTGGTAGGGAGCGAAACTGCGGCTTATCTGGCCCAGGAGGGCCGAGAGGTGGTCCTCGTGGATCTGTTGCCCCGAGAGGAGATATTGAAGGCCGAACATCCCACCAATCGGGCGGCTCTTCTTCACCTGCTTGACCAAAAGAACGTTTCCCTCCATCCCGCTTCAACCCTGGAGAAAATTGAGCCGGGCCGGGGCGAGCTGGTAACCCCGGCCGGGGAGGAAACCATTGACTTCTCCAGCTTCGTCCTTGCCGCCGGCTTTGAACCCAATGACCAGCTGTTGGAACTGTTGAAAGGGCGGAGTGGCCTGGAGAGCTCCCGCTTATTTCAGGTCGGAGACTGCAAAGAACCGAAGCGACTTTACCAAGCCATCCAACAAGGCAACGAGGTGGCCCGAAATCTGTGATCGAGGAGGTGATAATCCCCGGAAAGGAGTGGTAATTTTCAACTCTTTTTTAACAAGAGGTGTTAAAATGATTACCAGAAAAATCACTGTATTTGCGATTGCCGTTTTGTTAATCGGTGTACTGGCTGCTGGGGTTGTTTTTGGGCAGGACGATTTATGCGTAGATACCACCAAGTATGCTAAAGAGCCGCCCTACACGATCGGATACGACACTTACTGGCTGGGAAACGCCTGGTCGGTTCAGTTTGACGCGGAGTTTAAAAGAGCCGCGGAACTCTATTCTGGTCTAATCGACGAAGTTATTTACACCAGTTCGGACGGTAGTACGGAAACTCAAATCTCAAACATCGAGGACCTCATCTCCCGGGGCGTAGATGCTATTATCGTGACCCCTAATTCTCCGACAGGATTTGAACCAGTCCTGCGGAGGGCTGAAGAAGCGGGAATTCCAGTTATTATGAACTCGAGCATCGTGGAAAGAGGTCCCTACACTTCCTTTCTGAGCGTTGACGACGTGGACTTTGGGCGGAAAGGAGCGGAGTGGCTGGTAGAAAAGCTGGACGGCGAAGGCAAAGTGTTGGCCTTATCTGGGAAAGCAGGTATTGCCGTGTCCGAAGATCGCTGGCAGGGTGCCAAGGAAGTTTTTGATGAGCACCAGGGGATCGAAATCCTGGCACACGAATACGCCAACTGGTCCAGGCCCAAAGCCAAACAGGTGGTTGCCAGTCTGTTGCCTGCTCATCCACAGATTGATGCCGTCTGGTCAGGAGGCGGGTCGATGACCGCCGGGGCTATCGAAGCCTTCCTGGAAGCTGACAAAGCCCTGGTACCCATGACCGGTGAGGATCAGAACGGTTTTCTGAAGCTTTGGTACGAGCATCGGGATGAAATGGACTCTATCGCCCTGTCCAAACCCACCTGGTTATCTGCGGAGTCCCTCAAAGTCGCCGTGGAAACCTTGCAGGGTATCCCGGTACCGAGGAAGAAATTTTACAGTGTACCTACTATTACCGACGAAAATTTGGAAGAGTTCGTCAGGCCGGAGCTCCCTGACAGTTTCTGGGCCAGATCCAGATTGAGCAGGGAAAAGATAGAGGAACTGTTTGATTAAACCGATAATCTGAGAGGACACTGCACTTCCGGCATTGGAAGTGCAGTGTCCTTTTTCGTCAATCGATTTGGCTCGTTTTCTGACGGGAGGTATGATTGCCTGAAGGTTTGCTGCTGGAAATGCGGGATATCGATAAATCCTTTCCCGGGGTTCAGGCCCTTGACGGAGTGAATTTCGAATTGGAAGAGGGAGAAGTTCACGCCCTGGTCGGGGAAAATGGAGCGGGAAAAACCACTTTGATGAACGTCTTGAACGGAGTGAATTTACCCGATGCGGGAATAATATTGTTCCGCGGTGAGGAGCGGAAAATCACCTCCCCTTCCCGGGCCCAGGAGTTAGGGATTGCTTTTGTTCATCAGGAGTTAAATTTGATTCCCCCTCTTTCAGTGACCGAGAACATTCTTCTCGGCCACGAACCCCGTAGGGAATACAACCCCTCTTTGATCGACTGGACTCGAGCCCAGGAGCAGGCCCGCAAAACCCTCGCCCGCCTGGAACTTGAACTGCCTCTGACGAGGCCCGTGGAGGACCTAAGCGTAGCCGAACAACAGATGGTGGAAATTGCCAAAGCCCTCTACCTGGAATCGAAAATCCTGGTTCTGGATGAACCGACTTCTTCGCTCACCACCGAGGAGACGGAGCGGCTGTTTGACGTTGTTCGGCGGTTAAAGAAGACCGGTCACTCCGTCGTTTATATATCCCACCGCCTTGAAGAGGTCTTTGAGATCGGGGACCGAGTAACTGTGCTCCGAAACGGAAAGTATGTGGGCACCAGAAGTCTGGAGGAAATAAGTCGGGATCGGGTGGTGGAAATGATGGTCGGTGAAGAAGTTGATCAGCGGTACATCCGGCGCGAGGCCAGGGAGCGGCAGGTTCTCCTGGAGGTGGAGGGCTTTGCTACCGAGGGGAAAGTCGAAGAGGTGAATTTCGAGTTAAAAAAGGGAGAAATCCTGGGAATAGCTGGTCTACAGGGCTCAGGGAGAACGGAACTTCTGGAAGGCCTCTACGGAGCCCGGTCGGTCAGCGGGGGACGGGTCAGAGTGGAAGGCAACGAAGTTTCCCTGGCCTCTCCGGCTACTGCAATTGAAGGAGGCATTACTTATCTCCCCGAGGATCGCCAGAGAAAGGGTTTATTTTTGAATCAACCGCTCCGCTCCAATATCGCCGCTGCGAGCCTGACCCAGGAGTCCCGATTGGGAGTTATTAATCTAAAGATTCAGTCCAGGCGCGTCCAGCAACTGGTGGACCAGCTGGGGATTGTAGCTCCCAGTATCCATCAGATCATCAACAATCTCTCGGGCGGCAACAAGCAAAAAACCGTTCTTGCGAAGTGTCTCAAGACCGGTGCTTCGGTGATTCTGATGAACGAACCCACCCGGGGGATCGACGTGGGGGCCAAGGTGGAAGTGTATCAATTGATGAATGAGCTCAACGAAAAATCCGGGGTGGGAATCGTAATGGTTTCTTCGGAATTACCCGAGTTGCTTCAGGTAAGCGATCGAATACTGGTGATGTTCAGGGGCCGAGTCACGGCCAGTTTTAGCAAAGCCGAAGCCAGCAAGGAGAAGCTAATGAGGGCCATGACCGGCCAGGCGGGCGGCTAGGAGAGATTATCATGAAGACGACCTTGTTGAACAGCCTGCGTAAGAGCAAAAAGCTGGTTATTATCTATTCGGTACTTGCGATAATTGCTGTCATTTCGGCTTACCTTTCTCCCACTTTCAGATCCATGGGCAATATTTCCAATCTTCTCCACCGTGCAGCACCTTTGTTGATGATCAGCTTGGGGCAGACGCTGGCGGTCTTACTTACGGGCCTTGACCTTTCGGTGGGACCGGTGGCCAGCCTGACCACAGTGATTGCCGCGGTGACCATGGAGGCCGGACCTGCTTCCATTCTGCTGGGCCTGTTCTTGGTGCTGGCGGCGGGTACTGGATTTGGCTTTGTAAACGGAGTAGGGATTAGTAAATTGAAGATTCATCCCTTGATTGCCACCTTGAGTACCATGGCAGTTGCCGAAGGTTTAGCTTTACTTATTTTGCCCAGACCCGGCGGTTACATCCCTTACGATTTCGTTCAATTGTTGTCTGCCAAGCTGGGGCCGTTTTCCGTGCCCTTCCTTTTCTTTCTCCTATCTGCAGTTCTCCTGTATTTACTGCTTCATCACACCTCTTTCGGCAGACATCTATATGCAGTAGGGGGAGATGAACAGAGCGCAAGGGTTTCCGGCCTGGCCGTGGACTGGATCAAAATTAAAGCCTTCACTCTGTGTGGCCTATTTGCCGCTATTGGTGGCTTGTTTCTTTCCGTTCGAATTGCCTCTGGGGACCCCACGGCAGGTTCTGCCTACACTCTGGATTCCCTGACCGCTGTGTTGATGGGAGGTACCACTTTCGCCGGGGGTCGGGGCGGAATAGGAGGGACCATCGCTGGGGTGTTTATTTTGCTGCTGTTGAAAAACGTATTTAATTTCCTGGGAATTCATACCTACTGGCAGCACGTGTTCAAAGGGTTGATACTGGTTGCTGCTATTCTGGCCTATAATCTCCAAACCGATGGAAGCTAGACAGGGCGATAATTATGCATAATCAAAACGGCTCGATAAAACGCATCCGTTCTATCCTTGGTGAAATTCAGTTTACCAGCACCGCTATCATCAGTCTCGGTCTAATATTTCTTATATCTCTCACAGCAATTATTTGTCCTGCCTGTGTAACTGTTAACCAGATGTTGCGAATAGCTAAACAGGCTTCCGTTCTCGGAGTTGCGGCCATGGGTCAAACGGTGGTTATGCTCACCGGGGGTATTGACCTCTCTATCGGCCAGGTTCTCATCATGTCCGAGGTGCTGGCCGCGGATCTAATGGCAGGGCAAAACGCGAACATTCTCTGGGTGGTCCTGTTGCTTTTGGGGATGGCGGCTGTAATAGGCGCGATTAACGGGACCGTGATCGCGTTGACCAATATCCCTCCGTTGATTATGACTTTTGCTATGTCTTCAGTTATCCAGGGAGGATATCTACTGTATACCGGCGGGGCCCCGACCGGCAGGGCACCTCCTTTTTTGAGGTTTATTGGCTCCGGAGAAATAGGGGGGTTGTTCCCCACGCCTCTGCTGGTCTGGTTTTTACTGGCCGGTTCCGGGATCTTCGTCCTGCGTCGGACGGTTTTCGGTCAATCCCTTTACCTGGTGGGAAGTAATCCCCAGGCGGCCGACCTGTCCGGGGTTTCCGTGAACAAGATTACCATAACCTCTTACGTCATCAGCTCCTGTGCCGCCGTTATAGCCGGTCTGTTGCTGGTGGGATACGTCGGAGTGGGAACCATGGAACTGGGGCAGGACTTTACGCTTAACCCCATCGCTGCTTCGGTAATTGGAGGCACCACCTTCGCCGGCGGCCATGGGGGGTTGTTAGGGACTGTAGGTGGCACGTTAATTATGCAGTTCCTGGGGAACCTGTTGATCATTATGAGGATGGGTGAGCCGATCAAAAGAATAATTCAGGGAATTATTATCGGAGGTATGGTCGCCTTTTACCAATGGAGAAAACGAGAGAGCAGTTGAGCCACATTTTTGCCTCATCCGGGAGCGGTTGAGGTGCGAATTGGAAAGGAGGACTTACGATGATAGAGGAGCATAAAGACGTCGTCCAAAACGTTGAAGAAGAGGAGATCCTGGCTCTGGTTGAGGAAATGGTCAAAATACCCAGCCATCAGAACGTCGAAGACGAAGAAAAGGAGCTGGCTCATTTTCTCCGCGACCGACTGGAAGCCGCAGGGATCGAGACCGAACTACAGGAGGTTGCTGACAACAGGGCAAATGTTTTTGGAAGGGTGGGGCAAGGAGGTCCGGGTAAAACTCTGATGTTGAACGGTCATATGGATACTGTGCCTCCTGGAAATATGTCCGGCCCTTTTACTCCGCGGAGGAAAAACGGTCGACTGTACGGGAGGGGAGCCGTGGATATGAAAGGAGCCCTGGGAGCCATGGTTTACGCTGCGGAAATCATCCAGGAAAGCGGGATTGATCTGGATGGCCAATTGTTGATTGCCGGGGTTGTCGGCGAGGAATCTGGCAGTCCGGGAACACATTACATTACTGAGCACGGCCCAAGGGCTGATCTGGCAGTGGTGGGGGAGCCCACGGAGCTCAAGGTGGGCGTGGCGCACAAGGGCATAGAGTGGCTTCGGATAGAGGTGGAGGGCAAGTCGGCCCATGCCAGCGTTCCCCACGAAGGTATCAACGCAGTTTACCGGGCGACGGAAGTGGTACAGGCCTTGCGGAAAAAGCTGATCCCCCTGCTGGAGGAAAAGCACGACGAACTCCTGGGCGCTCCGACGTTTAATGTGGGAGTGATTCGAGGTGGCAGTTACCCCAATATAGTTCCGGATCAATGCCGGTTAGAAATCGACCGACGATGGATTCCTGGGGAGAGCCTGTCATCCATTTATCGAGAAGTGGAACAGATTCTGGACGATCTAAGCGATGATTTGCCGGAGTTTAAATTTAGTATGGAACAAATGGAGGAAGTGGGCAACTTCACTCATACTCCACTGGATACCGACCCCGATCACCCTCTGGTCAAGACCTGTCAGGCTATCTTGGAGGATCTGGGGAGAGACATCACGGTTTCCGGCGTGACTTACTGGTCGGACGCCGCGCTTCTCTCTGATGGCGCAGACATCCCTTCTGTCGTCCTGGGTCCGGGAAGCATCGACCAGGCTCACGGGCCGCAGGAATACGTAAACATTGAGCAGCTGAGTGAAGCAGTAAAAGTATACCTGTTGCTTGCCCTGGAAATATGTAACAGTTAAACGACCTCGGAGTTCATCGCCCATAGACCGATTTACCAAATAGAGGAGTGATTGCGCCATGAGGAAAGAGCTGGAAGATCGACTTAACGAACTGCCCCGAGTCGAGCTGGCCAACCTGCCTACCCCTTTGCAGAAACTTGATCGACTTTCTGACCATCTGGGCGGTCCGGAGATTTACATCAAAAGGGATGACCTGACGGGCATCGCTTTTGGAGGGAACAAAACCCGGATGATGGAGTATCGAATTCCTCCAATCCTGGAGAAGGATGCGGACGTGGTGGTGACGGGCTTTGGGCTACAGTCCAACCACGCCCGTCAGATTACGGTGGCGGCCAGAAAATTTGGGCTGGACGTTCATCTGATTCTCAGGGATACCTCTGAAGGAAGTGAAATCCAACCTCAGGGGAACCTGTTAATTGACCTGCTGGCTGGAGCCAGGGTCGACGTGGTCCAAACTACCTTTGAGCGTCAGGAGGAGATGATCAGGGAACGGGCCGAGGAATATCGAAAAGAAGGACGGACGCCGTACGTCACCGGCTTTGACGACGAGAATCTCAGTGCAGTATCCTACGTAGGCTGCGGGCTGGAACTACACCACCAGCTGCAAGAGCGGGAAATCGATCCCGATTATATCGTCCTGGCCTCCGAAGGGGCTACTCAGGCCGGACTACTTCTCTTTTCTCGGGCTATGGACGCGGACTGGGAAATCGTTGGTTTGAATCCCGTGGACTGGCTGGAGGATGTACGCCGCCGAATATCCGGAATCGCCGGCCAAGCGGCAGAGACCCTCGGATTGGATATAGAAGTTCCTCCTTCAGCAATTACAAATACCGCTAGATACCTGGGATCCGCCTATGGAGTTCCTACTGCTGAAGCTCTGGAAGCGATCAAATTGGTGGCGAATACTGAAGGCTTCCTCCTGGATCCCGTCTATACTGGAAAGGCGATGGCCGGCCTGATAGACATGATCGAGGAAGGTCGTTTCAAAGCGGATGAGGAGATAGTGTTCGTCCACACCGGCGGGTTTCCTGCGCTCTTTTGTGTCAACGAGCAGTTTGACTTTTCCGAACAATTGCAGGTTCAGGCCTGATTCTTCTTTAAGTTACCCTGCCAACATGCTTCATTGACGATAAGACTCAAAAAGATAGGAATCGGAGAAAATAAAAAAGGAGCAGAGCGCTTGCTCTGCTCCTTTCTGTATTGCGTGATGTGCTAGTTTCGAAATTCAGAATCTTCCCTAGTTTTCAACGTAGAGACGAAGTGCCTGCGGAATCTCTGAAGTCCACGGATGCTTGAGCAAATCGTCCACGCCGCCGATCCGTTGTCCCACTGCCATTCTCTGAGTCCTGATTACCAAGGGGACCCAGACGGCCGTATCTATAGCCATTTTATGTGCTTCCAAAAGCGCCTCTTCTCGTTCTTCTTGGGTCTCGCCGAGTTGGGCGGTCTCGATTAATTGGTCCAGTTCTTCGTTGGAGTAGCCCGGATAGTTCAAGGATCTCCCACTCTTGCAGAGGAGATCGAGGTAGCCGGGGCCCAGATTCCAGAGAATTTTGGTTATTCCAATGTCGTATTCTTCTTCGCCACCTTCGATGATATCATAGGCTGCTCCGACCTCGTAGGTGTTGAGGTTTATGCTGAATCCGATATCTTCCAGCATGGGCTTGATCATTTCACCGGCGGTGGCCCACTGGTCGAGGTTAGCAAAGGTGATTAAGTTTAGTTCCAGCTTCTCGCCGTCTTTTTCTCTTACCCCGTCCCCGTCTTCGTCGACCCAGCCGGCTTCTTCCAGCAATTCTTCCCCTTTTTCGGGATCGAATTCGTAGGCGGCCTCTTTTACGGCGGGGTCGTAGCCCACAGTGGCCGAGGGGAACAGGCCTTTGGCCACGAAGCCGATGCCGTCCCATGCTGCCTCGAGAATGGCTTCTTTGTTGACCGTGTGAGCGATGGACCGTCGGACCTTCTTGTCCTGAAGAATTTCGGTATCCTGGTTGAAGTGCATGAACTGTACGCCGTAGTCCGGCTTGATTTCTACGCGGACGTCGTTGGCATTTTCCAGTCGAGTGGCGAATTTGGGGTCAAAGCTGAGTTCCAGGTCCACGTCACCGGCGATTAGACTCTCCACGCGAGTCGTGGCTTCGGGAATAACTCTAAATATCTTTTCCTCGATGTAGGCGGGTCCCGATCGCAGAAAATCCGGCCCGTGATCGTAGTCCTCGTAGCGGCTAAGTACTATCTCTTCGCCGTGTTTCCATTCTTCCAGCTGGTAAGGACCGGTTCCGATTAGGGTCTCCGTACCGAAGTTGTCGCCGTATTCCTCAGTTGCTTTGGGGGGAAAAATTGCGGTATACCCGTCTGCCAGATGCTGGGGGAACAGGGGTGATTTCTTCTTCAGAACGAACTTGGCGGTGTACTTGTCGACTGCTTCGACTTCTTTTAAGTTTTCGAGCACCCAGTTGTTGGGATTGCTGTCGCTCAAAAACATCTCGTCGGAGTAGGTAAACTCTACGGCCTCGGCTGTAAGCTCTTCCCCGTTATGAAATTCTACCCCTTCTTTAAGATGGACGAACCATTCTTTGTTATTTTCGCTTTCCCAGTCTTCGGCCAGCAACCCTTCCAATTCCAGGTCGTCGTTGTGAACGAGCAGCGGTTCCATGACGTGAGTAAAGATCATGAAGGAAAAAGCACGAGTGGTCACCTGGGGATTGAGGTTATCCGGCTCTTCTCTTAGAGCTTGAACAAGAGTGCCGCCGTATTTTGAGCCCCGCTCCTCTGCGACCGCGCTTAACGAAACTGTGATTAGTAGGCAACTTAGCAGTAAAACCAGGCCAAGAGAAATTTTTTTCATAAAAACCCTCCTTGGTACATGTTATTCAATCAATGTGGTGGGCCGAAAGTCCAACCCTCCTCAAGTTTGAACGGGTCAGATATCAGCTCATTGGATCGGCAGGCAACTCTGGAAGCTATCACCCCCAGGTGCTACTAAAGCTGGTCTTGTTACTATTTGGTTGTTAATGAGTTCAAATCAGCCCGTGGGCCTTTGAAGTTTCGGGTCCAGGGCATCTCGGAGCCCGTCGCCCACGAAGTTGAAGCCCAGAATAGTGAGCATAATTGCTAGTCCTGGAAAGGTCGCGATCCACCAGGCGGAACTGAGGAAGTCACGACCGGTGGATAAAATCAAACCCCACTCGGGCGTAGGCGGCTGTGCCCCGATGCCAAGGAAACTCAAAGCGGCTGCGGTCAGTATCGCGCTCGGAATCTTGAGCGTGGAAAACACGATCATGGAAGCGGCAGTATTGGGGAGGATGTGGCGCATGACTATATAAGGGTCACTACCCCCATTGGCTCGAGCCGCTTCGATATATTCGTTCTCCTTTACTGACATCACCTCTCCCCGAACTAATCGAGTAAATCCTCGCCAGCCAATAAACCCGATGGCGATAATTACGTTCAACAGCCCGCCTCCCAGTACCCCAGCAATTGCTAAACCGATTACCACGATGGGCATGGAAAGCATTATGTCTACCAGGCGCATGATCAGGGCATCCAGTATGCCGCCTTCGTAACCGGCTATCAGCCCCAGGGTGATCCCCACTACGGCCTGAATAGAGATGATGCCCAAACCGACCAGCAGGGCGTATCGAGTTCCGTAGATCAACCTGGATAGCAAGTCTCTCCCCAGTCGGTCGGTACCCAGGAGGTTGTTGGGGGACGGAGGCTCAAGCCGCTTCAGGTAGTCCTGTTCCAGCGGGTCTTCGGGTGCCAGAAAAGGGGCGAAAATGGCGGTGACGATCACTCCCAGAATGATGAAAATTCCAAATACAGCTAGGACGCTCTTTTTGAACTCTCGGATAACTCTAGCTAGTTGACCTTTTCTTTTCATGGTATGGTCAGTTTCAATTCTCCTGACTGGACCGTTCTGGGTTAATCATACCTTATCCGTGGATCCACGAAGGCGTAACTTATGTCGACGGCCAAATTGGAAAGCACTACCATAACTGCGATCAAAAGTACCACGCCCTGCACCACAGGGTAATCGCGTTTAAACACGGCCTGCACCATCAGTCTCCCCATCCCGGGCCAGGCAAATACGGTTTCAGTAACAACTGCGCCCCCGAACAGCCAGGGGAGCCTCATGCCCAGGAAAGTTATTAAAGCCAGCATGGCGTTTCGAAAGGCGTGTTTCGAAATTACCACCCGTTCTTTCAACCCTTTGCTTCGTGCAGTCCTTATGTAGTCTTCGTTTAAAACTTCCAGCATGTTGGACCTGGTAAGTCTGGTCACGAAGGCAATGAAAGGTGCACCCAGAGTGAATGCCGGCAGGGCCAGGTGCCTCAGTCCAGCAATAGTCCAGACTGGTCCACCCCTTCCAGCTACCGGAAGCAGGTTAAGCTGCACCGAAAACACCAGGATCAAGACGATTCCCAGCCAGAAAAAGGGCATGGATATCCAGAACATAGCCGCGACCATGGTAATGTGATCTACGATCGAATACTGCCACACGGCGGAGATGACTCCGGCAGTGATACCCAGCAGGACTGTGATCAGAAAGGCCGAAATAGTGAGTTCCAGGGTTGCCGGTAACCGAGAAACTATCCTCTGGGTAACGGGGGTTTTCGACCGTATCGATTCCCCCAGATTGCCCTGAAGGAGATCGAGAAAGTAGGTTGCGTACTGCTGGTAAATCGGTTTGTCCAGGCCAAGATCCTTTCTCATGCTCTTAACAGCTTCTCGGGAGGCCCGGGGGCCCAGCATCAGGCGGGCGGGATCTCCGGGTCCTATGCGCATGATAAAAAAAACTATGATGCTTACCCCGATCACAACCGGTATAAGGACCAATAGTCTGCGAATTATATATGTGGTCATATGAGATGCGTTGTTACATTAAAGTTATTCGTCATAGGTTCTATGTTTAATAATTCACGTTCCTGAACCTTCAGTTTCCACGTTGAGCTCACCTTATCAATTTTTTCCTGCCATTTCAAGGGAACGCCAAGCGGCAGACCATCTCATTAGCCTGCTCTTGGGGAGAAATAATTACTAGGCCAATATACTAAAGCTTTCTTTCCTTTAGCCTTTAGCAATTCTTGATTACCCGGCCGGGCTTTTCTCCGGTGTGGATAGAGTCTTTCACTACCCTTTTTCCATTTACTATTACCTGAGAAATTCCTTGGGGCAGGCGATGTGGATCCTGATAGGTTGAACTGTCCATTACCGTGGAAGGGTTGAAGATTACCAGGTCCGCTTTGAATCCTTCCTTCAAGCAGCCCCTGTTTTTTAACCCCAGTTTCTGGGCGGGGAGAGAGGTCATTTTTCGGATTGCTTCGCTCAGAGAAAGGACTTGGTTTTCCCTGACGTATTTTCCGAGAATTCTCGGATATGTCCCGTAAGCGCGCGGATGGGTTTTTCCCTGGGCGAAAACTCCGGTGGGTGACAGAGCTCTGCCGTCTGTACCAACCATAGTTGTGGGGTGTCGAAGGATAGTTTCGACGTCGTCGGAATCAATCATAAAGAGTATCATTCGAACCCCCGCTTTCTCTTCGAGAAGCAGGTCAAACAGGGTCTGATATTCCTCCTGGTCCCGTTTCTCCGATATTTCGGCAAGTGTCTTGCCTTCGAATTGCTGGTTTTTCTCAGTGTCGAATCCCACGACCATGACCCTGTCCCAGCCGCTTGATTTGAGCGGGTTCCACCACCCTTCAATTCGATCCTCTTTGATGTCCGTTCTGATCTGTTCTCGGGTTTGTTCGTCGCGGAGTCTGTCTAGCAGGTCTTCCACTCCCCCTTCGTGAACCCAGTCCGGCAGTAGAGAGCTGAGGCCGGTGCTTCCCGCAGTATACGGGTATTGATCGCTGGTCACGTCGATTCCGTCCTCCCTTGCGCTTTCTAAGAGGGACAGAGTGTCCTCGCTCATTCCCCAGTTCTGTTTGCCGGCTACTTTGTGGTGGGAGATCTGTACCCCGACCTCTGCTGCTTTGCCGATGTTTATGGCCTCTTCGATGGCCTGCAGGACATCGTCGCTTTCCCCCCTGACGTGTGAGCAGTAGATACCTTGAAATTCAGAGATTTCCCGGGTCAGGTCGATCAGCTCCTGAGTGGAGGAATAAGATCCGGGGGGATAAATTAATCCCGTGGATAGGCCAAAGGCGCCCGCCTGCATGCCTTGCCGTACCATCGCCTTCATGGCCTCCAATTCGTCTTCGTCGGGCGATCTGTCGTCGAAGCCCATCGCCGCTATTCTGACTGTCCCGTGACCCACCAGGGGGGCTACGTTCATGGAAATTCCTCCGGATTCTACTTTGCGGATGTATTCTTCCGCAGTTCTCCAGTCCCACTCGATATCAAGTTCGCCCATAAAGCTGTACTGCTTTTTCAGATCCTCTAGATGTTCATCCCTGATTGGAAAAGCGCTCGACCCGCAGTTTCCAATTACCTCCGTGGTCACGCCCTGATGTACTTTGCTTTCGGTCAGATGATCGACCAGGATGGACAGATCCGAATGGCCGTGCGGGTCAATAAACCCCGGAGCCACGATCTTCCCGTCGGCGTCGATTACCCGATCCGCATTCTCCTCCCGGGGTTCCAGCTGGCCAATTTTGGATATAGTGTCGTCGGATACCCCAATGTCGGCTTTGAACCAGGGGTTGCCGGTTCCGTCGACGATTTTGGCGTTCTTGATTACCAGGTCGTAGCAACCACTTTCAGTTACTTTCATCATTCGATCACCTTCTGGTCTTTTTCAGGCGGTATCGCTCGAACAGCAAATCTACCTCGCCGTCAGTCACTTCGAAAGTTGCGGGCATCTTATTGCCACCGTCCAGGTAAAAGAACTGACGTCGCCGTTCGTCGAGTTGTTCAGGTATCAGCTGAGTGGTATTTTTAGTGAATTTGTCTTCTACTTTGACCTGAAGTAGGTCGCCGATTTTCTTTACTTCCGCCTGCATGGTGCCTTTGTAGGTTTCGTAAATCCCTTCAAGCTCTTCCAGGGTTCTCTCTCTGGAGATGAATGGGCAGTCCTCGACGTCTTTACCCATCATCAGCGCCAGGCCCAGCATCCCGAAATTGGAGAGAGGATACCCGTTTCCGTTTGCCAGTAAGGCAACTCCGAGGTTTTCTTCGGGAATGAAGCCCAGATACCCGGTGGAAACCAGAACAGATCCTCCGTGACTGACCAGCTCTCGGCCGAAGAAATCTTCGGTTATACGCAGTCCGAATCCATATCCCGAGTCCCCGAAAGGTCCTTCAATAGCCGGAGTGGGTACGCCGGGAGTTTTCATCTGCTCCATACTTTCTTCGCTTACTATTCGAGTATCCCCGACTTTTCCTCCCTTGAGATACATCTGAATATATCGGGAGAGGTCTTCCACGCTGCTGATCAACGCTCCGTCTGCAGATATCCCGCCCCAGGGGTAGTCCGATGGAATTTGCTCACCGTCTTTGCTCAAGATGTGAGGAGTGGCGGCATCCTGGTCCTCTTCCACTTCTTTTTTGCTGAAGAAGGTCCTGTTCATTTCCAGCGGGGAGAGTATGTTCTGTTTTACGTATTCTTCGTAGGGCAGATCAGAACATTGCTCGATGATGGCTCCCAAGAGGACGTATCCCTCGTTGAGGTAGAACCATCGTTCCCCGGGCTCCGAATAGGTCCAATCCCCAGCACCGTTCAAGAAAGTAAACATATCATCTACGTTTGCTATGGGAGTCCAGTTCTCCCCAGCTCCTATGGCTCTTCTGATGGAACTCTCCGCGTAAGCCAGAGCTGGAATGCCCGAGGAGTGAGTTAGGAGATGTTTGATGAGTACGGGCTGACCTTTTGGGTCTATTTTCAACGGGAGATAATCTTTTACCGGATCATCCGTATCAAGCTTCTCTCGTTCTTGAAGTTGCATGATGGACAAGGCAGTGAAAGATTTGGTAATGGAACCGATCCCGTAAAGAGTCTTTTCGGTGGAAGGCAGCCCGCCCTCGAGATCTCTGAAGCCAAAGCCGTTGGAGTAGATGATTTGTTGGTCGTCAGTAAGGGCTGCACTCACGCCGGGCAGGTTGGTATCTGACATTTTGTCAAAAATAAAACTTTCGAACTGGGAAACGTCCATGCTGAATTCACCTCTAGGGTGGTCTGTGTTCAACTCTGTCCCCACTAAGGGGTTTAATTCGTAGAAACCAGTACTCGAAATTGTCACGGGGAAACTTTAATTTGTCAATTTAACCGCTGAGGAAATTAAATTCTGGTCAGTGACCCCCACCGTGACGTCGATGTTGGTATTATGTTCAACGCCCCCGTTTCTTGCAACTATCCTCCAAAATTACCTACATTGAATGGAGATTTGTACATAAAGAAGGTGAGTTGCGCGGATGAAAAAAGCCAAGCAAGAAGTATTGAGTTGGTTGGATCAAAACCGATCCCCGTTGAAGGAGATGGCCAGAGACATCTGGGAGAACCCGGAAGTAGGGTTGAAAGAGGAATACGCCGCGGATTTACAGGCTTCCAAATTGAGCAGTGAGGGGTTCAGCATCCGGTCGGGAATCGGCGGGATGGACACTGCTTTTGTCGCCGAGTACGGCGAGGCCGATCCAGTAATCGGAATCCTCGGAGAATACGATGCGCTGCCGGGATTGTCGCAGAAAGTGAAGCCTCAACGCGAGCCTTTAGCTGATGGCCGGCCGGGACACGGCTGTGGGCACAATCTTCTGGGTACTGCCGGCGTGGGGGCTGTTTTGGGGATCAAAAACAGGATTGAAAACGGGGAGCTTGAAGGGACGGTTCGGTACTACGGATGCCCTGCGGAGGAGACCCTGGTAGGAAAGGTATTTATGGCCCGGGACGGCGTCTTTGATGATCTGGACGGTTGTTTGACGTGGCACCCCGGGGACGTAAACGCCACCTGGAACGCCAGTTCGCTGGGCATGAATTCGGTCCGTTTTACTTTTAAAGGTGCCTCTGCCCATGCGGCAGCCAGTCCTGAACAAGGCAGGAGTGCCCTGGATGCGGTGGAGTTGATGAACGTGGGTACGGAATACATGAGGGAGCATATTTCGGACAAAGCCCGGGTTCACTACTCCATTCCGGAAGGGGGGCATGAACCAAATATCGTACCCGATAAAGCAGTGGCCTGGTACTACGTTCGCGCTCCGGAGCGAGAGGAGGTAGATTTTATCTACGAGTGGCTTTGTGACATAGCAGAGGCTGCTGCAGCCATGACTCGGGTGGAGATGGAAGAGAGATTTTTGTCCGGCTGTTACCCTACTTTGTCAAACCGGGTGCTGGCTGATCGTCTGCTGGAAAACATGGTTCAACTTGGGGGACCAGGGTTTGAAGAGGCGGATCTGGATTTTGCCCGCCAGATCGAGGAAACCTTCGAGGAAAGCCAGAAACGAAAACTGAAAGAGTCCAATTTGCCGGAAGAAGTGACTGACCTGACTCTCCATCAGGAGGTAATCGAAGAGCACTACGATCTGGGCGAGGTCTCCTTTGGATCTACTGATGTTGGCGACGTGAGCCGCATCGTGCCGCTGGCTCAATTTACCGCGGCAACCCAACCACTGGGGACTGCGGGTCACAGCTGGCAGGCCACGGCTTCCTCTGGGTCGGAGATCGGTTTAAAGGGGATGTTCTTTGCCGCTCAAACGCTGGCCACTACAATGGTCGATCTGTATACTGAGTCACAGTTGATAGCTGATGCCCGGGAAGAATTCGAGGAGGAAATGGGGAGTAAATCGTATGCCCCTCCTCTGCCGGAAGGGGTCCAACCCCCTTACGATCAGCTGGACTAATTTTGGATCAGTTGGAGTTCGAGGGCAATACAGAGGCCCTCCGGGTCAGTAAATATCCAACCCTTGGGTCCTCCTTTAAATGGTCCAGTGGATCGAGTAAAAGATCGGTATCTTTCTCCGAGACAATTTGATGAAGGCCGCCTTCACGGCTAAGATGGATAGGATAGAAGCTTCTGCCAGAGCTGAAATTTCATCGCGGTATACGGTTAATCGAATTGAGTTTTGGTTTTTGTCGCATTTTTTAAAGACCAGGAGGTTTTGATAAAAGATGTCCACTATCGAATCCCGTTTGAAAGAAAAGGGTATAGAAATTCCCACGCCGCCGGAACCTGAAGGTGCTTACATCCCTGCCCGCCAGTCCGGAAACATGGTATTTTGTTCTGGCCAGGGTCCTCTTAAAGACGGAGAATTCCAGTACATCGGCAGAGTTGGTGACGACCTGTCCGTCGAAGAGGGCTACCAGGCGGCTCGAATTTGTGCGATCAACTGTCTGGCGGAGATCAAATATTTGATAGGTTCTCTGGAGAAGATTGAAAAGGTGATCAAGGTCAGGGGTTTTGTGAGAAGCGCGGAGGATTTCGGCAATCAGCCCGAAGTGGTGAACGGGGCTTCGGAGCTGTTGCAGGAGGTCTTTGGGGAAAGAGGCAGACACGCCCGTGCTGCTCTGGGAACCTCGGAACTGCCTCGTAATATTCCCGTGGAGGTCGAAATGGTGGTCAGTTTAAAAAGTTAAACGGGCCTACCTAACGTCTATTCTAGCAATATAGACTGTGGATGAGACGCTTGAAGAGATTCAGATGTCCTTTTGATTTGTCCGGTCTATAAGGCTCTAACATTTCATTTTCCTTCTCCAGTTCCCGCTGGAGGAAGGCGTTTTCCTTTTTAAGTGTTTCGTTTTCGCTTTCTAGTTGATCGATTTTCTCTTCAAGCTCCTGTTTGGTCCGGTCCGCAGATTTGCAATCGGTCACTTGGAGAACCTCCTTGAACAGGGCGATGCCCCGGCGTGCTGCGTTGCTGAGCGAGGGATGATCGTAAATATACTAATGCGGCCGGGGTGAAAGTGGAAGCACATAAGTCACTTAACTCGCTGAAGATGGTTATTGGGCGGTTGGAGATGAGGGCTGGTTCGATCCAGATTAGAGGAAACCTCCCGACGCCCGAGCATAGCAGGCCGGTTAGTCAATGCCTCGTCTGCCGGCCCAACGTCGGGGGGTATTCCTCTGATAGCGGGGCCGGGACCGGTCTTTCCGGACCGCTGTATTTTGACTCACCCCGGGATGTAGGGGTCAGCTAAAGGCAATCTGCCAGTAAATTCCCCAGCCTGTGTATTCCTTCATCGATCTTTTTCGGATTACCCTCGGAAAAACAGAGCCGCATGGTATGACTTCCCGAGCCATCAACGAAGAAGTGTTCTCCGGGAACAAAGGCCACTTTCTCTTCGGTTGCCCGGTAGAATAGCTCTGAAGTATCGAGGTGTTTCGGCAGCTCTACCCAAATAAACAGGCCCCCATTGGGACTGGTCCACGTAACTCCTTCCCCATTCGGCAAATATTTGTCCAGTGCTTCCAGCATTGCCTCCAGGTTTTCTACATAGGTTCCCCGCAACCGGCTTAGGTGATCATAAATGTCCACCTGGTGAAGCCAGTTTCCCGCTATGTGCTGAGTCAGAGGAGAAGTGCAAACGTCAACTCCCCTTTTTATCTTCACCATTTGTCCGATCACTTCTTCCTCCCCTACCAGTAACCCCAGTCGCATCCCGGCGGCAAGGATCTTGGACAAAGAAAATACGGTGAAGACGTAACCGTCCTGGTCGTACGTTTGAATAGGGGGTAAATGATCACCGTGGTAGCGGAGCCCCATGTAGGGGGAATCTTCGAATACATATATACCTTCTTGCTCGGCGATCCGGACCAATTGCTTCCGCTTGTCTTCGCACATAGTGATACCGGTCGGGTTCTGAAAGTCGGGAATCACGTAGATGAATTTGGGTTGTTTGCCTTCTTTTCTCGCCTCACGAATTTCGCTTCGCAGGGTTTCCAGGTCCATTCCGTTTTCTTCAAGGGGAATGCCCCTGCAATCGGCCCTCAACCCCTGAAAGGCCTGAACTGCTCCCAGGTAAGTTGGTAGCCCGCAGAAGACCACGTCGCCGGGATCCAGAAGCGTCCGACCGGCTAAATCTATGGCCTGCTGGGAGGCTGTGGTAACAGCGGTTTCCCGGAGTCCTCGGTTCAAGCCAAAGTCCGACAGCCATTCCAGCATCTCAGAGCGGAACATTTCGACTCCCTCGGTTGGGCCGTATTGCAGTGCCTGGTGGTGATGGTTCAAAATGACGTCGCTGGCTATTTGGGCCAATTCCCGGGCAGGAAAGGTCTGCGGGTTGGGCATGCCTCCCGCAAAGGAGATGATCTCCGGCTGCTTCGTTAGTTGCAATATCTCCTTGATTACTGAAGCACCGGTTGATCTCGCTTGAGTAGACAGAAGTTCATTCATCAAATTACCTCCAGCTGATTAATGGGATTTTGTGTGAATCAAAGGCGGAGCCTCCGGCCAGTTGGAAAAACGTGCTATCATTAGTCTGGATTGCGGTCCGACTTGCCAATTCTAACTGCAATCTGACGAAAGACTTCTCCCGCCGTCTCTCCACCCCAAACTGGCTTGGTTCCAACTTCGTCCAGTACTACCAGGATTAAGAAACGCGGTGATTCTTTGGGAAAAAATCCGGCAAAGGAGGAGATGTATCTATCCGAATAATATCCGCCACCGGGCTGTGCTTTTTGTGCGGTGCCTGATTTGCTGCAGACTTCGAAACCGGGAATGTCGGCAGTTTGGCCGGTTCCCTCTACCACCACCTGGCGCAACATGGTTTTTACTTCCTCCACTGTTTTTTGGCTAGCCAGTCTCCCTTGGTAGGAATCCGTTCTCGGATTGTCGATTTTGTTTCCTCCTTTTTCCAAACTTTTAACGACCGTGGGTTCAATTAACTCTCCCCCGTTGGCTACGGCAGCCATCCGGGAGATGAGCTGAATAGCTGTCACTGAGAGGGATTGTCCAATAGAGACTGCTCCGATCGCAAGGTCCGACCAGGAGCGAAGGGGGCGGAGATTTCCGCTTTCCTCTCCAGAGAGTTCTATGCCTGTTTTGCTTCCAAAACCTGCCTTATTCAGAAAATCGTAGAGATTTGCCTGGCCCAGTCGTTGAGCTATCCGGATCATGCCCGTATTGATGGAATGGGTTATCACCTCTTCCAGAGTCACCTGGCCCCAGTCCTTGTATTGGGAATTGTGGACGTTGTGATTGCTGATTTGAATTGGGGAATCTCCGTTTACCACAGTCTGAGGAGAGGCCACGCCCTCCTCGAGGGCTGCCAGGGCCGTGAATACCTTCAGGATTGAGCCCGGTTCAAAGGTAGTGGAAAGGGGCAGATTAGATTGCCTCTCAGGGGGGCTCTCCTTGTATCTGTTGGGATCGTAAGTCTCGTCCTGAGCCATCGCCAGCACTTCGCCGTTTCGGGGATCCATTACTATGGCCCACCCCTGTTTTGCCTCAAACTTTTCGACCCCTTCCTTTATTTCGGTTTCTGTTACATGTTGTATTGTGGAATCAATGGTCAAATGAACGTCGGCCCCCGGAGTGCTTTGTTGAATGATTGTTTCTCGATAGGGAACTTGATCGGCTCCATAGATCATCTTTTTAATCTCGGGTTCGCCGCTCAATTCCTGGTTCATGGAATATTCCAGGCCGGCCAGCCCCTGCCCGTCAAGGCCCGTGAAACCGAGTATATGACCTGCCAGGTCCTGGTAAGGATAAACCCTCTTCCATCCATCTACGAAAATGAGACCACGGGCTTCGGCCTCCTCGGCCGCGTCTTTGATATCCATGGCCACTTCGTATTCCACCTGGCGTTCGATCCAGGTGAAATAAGACTGGCGGTACACCAGCTCCTCTAATTCCTGGCTCTCTCTGTCCAGGTGCTGTTGAAGAATCTCGATTAAAATTTCAGGTTTGGTCATGTTGTAGGAATCAATGGCGATGGAATAGGCCTTTTTATTCAGGGCCAGAAGATTCCCGTTCCGGTCGTAAATCCTCCCTCTGCGAGATGGTATTTCTACGGTCCGTTCTTGAGCTGATTTGGCCTGAGAGAGCCACTGCTTGTGCTCCAGGATTTGTACCCCTACCAGGCGCCAGAGAATTAGTCCCAGTATAAGCACAAACGCGAAAGCAATTGCTAGCAGGCGTTTACGCATGTTCTATCTCCAAAAGAATTTCCTCGTCCCAACCTGGAGGTACCTCCCCGCGCAAGGCCTCTTCAGTTGCCGGAATCGTCCTCGCTTTCTTCATCGGTGACCGTCGGCTCTTTCATATCCAGTTTCTCTTTTGCTATTCTCTCGATTCGGGCTGGCGAAAAGTTTCTGGAGACCTTGATCCGCAGGTCTCGGTTTTTCTCTCGGATTGGCGCTATTTCCTCTTTGACTCGGGCAATTTCCCTGTTGAGGTGAATTTCCTGCCAGGATTGCCAGAGGTACAGCATGATTAGGAATGTGACCAGCAAAAGCAAGCCAAGGATGAGGAGCTTGTCGCGAAACGTCAACATTGGTTTCTCCTTTAACAAAACTCTATTCGCTATCCTGAAAACTGTAAAGGACATGTGTAAAGGATGGGGACGGTTTTCTGAGAGCTCCTTCTTATAACTTCTCGGCTGCCCGGAGTTTTGCGCTTCTGGCCCTGGAATTGTTTTTGACCTCTTCCGAAGAGGCCCGGAGGGGGCCTCCGGTTAAACTTTGGGCTTCCTTCTCCTTGTCGCATCTACATACGGGAAGTTCCGGCGGACAGACACACGTTTTTTCTTTTTCCCTGATGAACCTTTTGACGATTCTGTCCTCCAGGGAGTGGTAGGATAAAGCAACAAGTGCTCCCCCGGGATTCAAAGCCGGAAAGGCCGAATTCAGGCCTTCCTTCACATTTTTCAGCTCTTCATTTACTGCGATCCGCAGGGCCTGAAAAGTTCTGGTTGCGGGGTGGCTGGAGCGAGAGTACCGCGATTTAGCAGGGATGGCTTCCTCTACGATGTCCGCCAGTTCCGTGGTTTTTGTGATTTCCCCGTCTTGCCTGTTGCTGATGATGGATTGAGCAATTCGGGTGGCCCACCGCTCCTCGCCGTATTTTCGGAGCAACTCTACCAGTTCTTGCCAGGAGGCCCCGTTCACCAGATCCCGGGCCGTCTTATCGGCTTCCCGGTCCATTCTCATGTCCAGAGGCCCTTCGCGGAGAAAAGAAAAGCCCCGACGGGGGTCATCCAGCTGGGGAGAGGAGAGTCCGAAGTCGAACAAGACTCCCTGTAGGCCTTCAATACTCTCCTGCTGGACCAGCTCGTCGATACGAACGTAGTTTAGGTGATAGAGGCGAATTTCAGGGGAAGCGTCTTTCAGCCGCTGTTGAGCCACGTTCAAAGCTTCGTGGTCCACGTCCAGCCCGATCAGTGTACCACTAGCACTCAATTCATCTACGATTTGACGCGCGTGGCCGCCCGTACCGATGGTAGCGTCGAGGAAGGTCCCTCTTGGATTTGCACTGACGCTCAAATAATCCAGGACCTCTTCGGGCATTACAGGAGTGTGAAAGGTCTGATCGTCATTTGCTTTCATGTTGCAACCCGTTTTCCATCCACTGGAAAACGATCTGTAGTTCCTCTTCCGTTCTGTCTTGCAATCGGGAAAGGGCGGAGGGAATTGATTCTTCGAAAGATTCTCGAGATTGGTAAAGGTCCATTAAATCTTCTACAAAAGCTTCTCGTTGGTCGAGTTCTTCGGGATGCCAGAGTTTCAGTTTACAATTTGAATTACAGTTGTTGAACGCCTGGACGAGATGGTCCATTTTTGGATCGTAACTTATCCCGATTACAGAAGTGTTGGCCAATAACGCAAATTCCAGGGCGTGGAGGCGCCCGCCAATTAGCAAATCCGCCTCCCGAACCATTCCAATCAGTTCCGCAGGGCGAATGTCCCGGGTATCAATGACCCGACACCGGGCGTTCATAGAACGGTTGAGCTCCGAAGCCATCCGACGGTCGGCCCTGGAGTGAGTGGAGAAGAAGACCAGGTTGGCATCGTATCTGTCCGCCAACCCCTCCATCCCAGCTCCAACTGTTTCGGCGATTCCCGTCCGGTACTCTTCGACGTCCTTCAATGCTGCTGCAACTACCGGTTTGTCATCAGTGGGAAAGACCTCCTGGAAGGCCCGATCGACGCCCGGGTAAAGTGTTGCCAAGTCCACCGCCTCCCGGGTTCTTTCCTCTCCGGTGAGGGCGTGGACAAAATCAAAACTTTCCGGATCCCGTACCAGTGCGCCTTGAACCCGGCGAAGTACTACGCTGGTCAGCCACTTATTAACCCGATTGTCAATAGGCCCAATTCCCTGTCCAAGTATATAGACCGGAGTCCGAACCAGAATGGCCAAAATCATAACTCCTAGATAGTACCAGAGAGAAAGGCTGCTTGTTTGGTCCTGAAGTAAACCTCCTCCACCGCTGATCAACAGGTCTGCTCTGAAGATGGAGCGCAACATCTTGAAAAAATTCCAACGCGGAACGGCTTTTACCTGGTAATTGGTGCTGGTCTCCGCGGGAGAATTGCTGAATACGGTTACCTCAAGGTCTCCGTCCCCCCCAAAGCGGGTTCTGATCCTGTCGATCAATGTTTCGAGAATTGCTTCGTCGCCTAGATTCCCAAAGCCGAAATAACCTGAGATAGCAATCCTTTTAACGCCGCTCAACTTTACCAAACCTCCGGTAGATTATGACCGCCAGAAACCCGAGAGCGGATCCCAACAGCAGCCCGTTTGCCGTTCGAAGCAGTGAGAGGAGCAAGGGCGAATGTAGGTGAGCAAACGTATTGATGACTGAAGTTTGTCCCAGGAAACCCAGAAACAGCAAAGCAC
>JBKGZS010000079.1:0-6595 GCA_046543285.1 Candidatus Acetothermia bacterium
CTGGATTCGCATCATCCCACTTCAGGTAGGGATTTCATTTATGTTGGCCTTTGGCCTAGGCCTCAAGACCGACGGGATCTGGTTGGGGTTATTTACTACCAACATCCTATCGGGAACCATGGCATTTATGTGGTACCGCACTGGATCCTGGAAAAGACGGGTTATCAAGGAACCCCAGCCCGAAGCAGCCATATCCGAGGAGATAAAAGAATCAATTGAAGCAGAAACGCCAGGGGGGACTCCCGTCGATTGAGTTTGGGCCCGCGATCGTCAACTCTGTGCAAAATCAAACTCCCGGATTTCTCAAGTGCAGGTAACACATGGGGGACAAAGAAAACGCCAGTGAGAATAGTCAGTCAAGCTCACCCCGATTGGGAACCAGACAAATAAATCGCAAAGGAGGCTCAACTGCTACAAATTGATGATTTTCGTTAGGCGGTACGTACACGGCGTCTCCAGCTTCGACCTCCTGAGGCCCTTCTTCGGTTTTCACTTTACCTTTCCCGGATAGGACGTAGACCTCGTGCTCCCAGTCGTGGTTATGATACGGAGTCTGACCCTCGTCCCCGACCTCAAAACGCCTCATGACAAAAGTAGGGGCTCCCTCCTCTCGACCAATCAAAACTTCTTTTTGCACTTCCTGGACCCCTTCCATTTCTGTCAGATCCATCGCTTCTACAGCACCATCTTTTTTGATGGTAACCAATTAAATCACCCCCGAATTTATACCTGTATTCACCGGGGGATGCAATCCAGCAATTGAACTGCCTCGCCCCCTCACTTAGAATTTCCCGGTGGTTGTAAATGAGCATAAAGACCGGAGTTATCGTCGTCGGTGCCGGTCATGCAGGATGTGAAGCGGCGCTGGCTGTCGCCCGGATGGGCCGGGAAACCACGCTGCTGAGCACTGACCTGGACAAAGTGGTCCACCTGTCCTGCAATCCTGCAATTGGCGGTCCTGGTAAAAGCCAATTGGTCCGGGAGATAGATGCCCTTGGTGGCCAGATGGCCCAAATCACAGATCGGACAATGATCAATCTGCGTCGCCTCAATACCAGCAAGGGAAAGGCAATGCAGGTGATGAGAGCTCAGGTGGATCGAACACAATACGTCGGGGAAATGAAATGGGAACTGGAAAATCAACCCCGATTGAGTCTCACACAGGGTCTGGTAACTGATTTAGTCGTCGAAGGGAAGCGAATTAAGGGAGTTCGCACTCGTGAGGGACTCTTCTACGAAGCCTCGGCCGTGATTCTGACGACAGGGACTTTTTTGAATGGAGAAATATATATCGGAGACAGGTCCTACTCCGCCGGCCGCTCCGGAGAACCTGCTGCCAACGAACTCTCCTGTTCTCTCTCTAATCTCGGCCTCCACCTGAAGCGAATGAACACCGATACCACTCCGAGAATTAACGGTAAAACCATAGATTTTTCCGATCTAGACCGGCAAACTACCGATCAAGAACCGTTCACTTTCTCTTACAGTTCTGAAAAACGAGTTCCTTCCGACGACTTCCCGGTCTATCTCACCCGCACAAATCCACAAACCCACAAAGTTATCAGAGATAATATCGATCAAAATCCCCGATACAACGGTTCGGTGGAGAGCGCACACCCTCGTTATTGCCCCTCTCTGGAAAGCAAGATCATCGATTTTCCGGATAGAGATCACCATAAGGTATTCCTCGAACCCGAGGGCAGACAGACTCAGGAGTATTATCTACAGGGAATCTACACTTCCTCCCCTCCGGAAGTTCAACGACAAATAGTTACCTCCATGAAAGGTCTGCAAGATGCCCATATCGAACGGTACGGCTACGGCATCGAATACGATTACTTGCCCCCCGTTCAATTGAAGCCTACCCTGGAAACCAAACTGATCAAAGGACTTTTCAGCGCCGGTCAGATTAACGGCACCACTGGCTACGAGGAGGCAGGTTGTCAGGGACTTATGGCTGGAATTAACGCTGCCCTGAGAGAGGATGATTTTGTCCTGGACAGATCAGAGGCTTTCATAGGGGTTCTCATTGATGACCTGGTGACCAAAGGAGTCACTGAACCCTACAGGATGCTGCCCTCGAGGGCCGAGTACCGCTTGACCCTCCGGGAAAACAACGCCGATCTGCGTTTGACTGAGGACGGCTATCGGCTGGGATTGATAGAAGAGGATCGCTACAGGGAGTTTGTCCGCAAGCGGGAGGTGGTCCAGGGCGAACTGAATAGACTCAAAGAAATCCAGATCAGTCCCGCGAAGAAGATAAATGAATTCTTGACCGCTCACAACACTTCGCCGCTGGAAGACCAGGGAGCCAGTTTATATCAACTGTTAAAAAGACCCGAGTTAAGCTGGTCGGATCTGGCAGAATTGTATCCGCCGTCCAAAGATTGCCCTCCAGAAGTAGTCGAAGAAGTGGAGATTCGGGTGAAGTACGAGGGATATATTCAGAAGCAGCAGGATCAAATTGAAGAATTTAAAGAAAAAGAAGAGAAGAAAATTCCCGAAGAATTGGATTACGACCAATTGGAAAGCCTTTCCACGGAAGGTAAAGAAAAATTAAAAGAGGTAAGGCCTCAAACGCTGGGGCAGGCGGAAAGAATTCCCGGGGTAAGCCGCTCCGACATTACGGTCTTAACCATCTGGTTGAGTTGAGTCGAAGTCACATTTTACCAGTTCAGATATCTCTCAAGGAGGTTTTTATCTAATGGCTACGGTATTTTCCGGAATCCAGCCCACCGGTGAGCTTCATATCGGTAACTATTTTGGAGCCATTTCCAACTGGGTAAAACTACAGGATCAACACCACTGTATTTATTCAATTGTCGATCTGCACGCCATCACCGCGGATTATCAGCCAGACCAGCTCCGTGAAGCCTCGGCACAGATGTTTATGGATCTGGTAGCCTGCGGTATAGATCCAGACCGATCTATCCTGTTTATCCAGTCAGAGGTAAAAGAACATCCGGAACTGGCCTGGATATTTAACGTCGTCACCTCCTATGGGGATTTGACCCGCATGACTCAATTCAAGGATAAATCGGAAAAAGCCGATTTTGTCAATGCCGGACTCTTCAACTATCCCGTTCTACAGGCAGCCGACATACTTCTTTACAGGGCTTCTAGGGTACCCGTCGGAGAAGACCAGCTACAACACCTTGAATTGACCAGACGGGTTGCCCGGAGATTCAATAATACTTACGAGGACTTCTTTCCCGAACCGGAGCCAATCGTGGGGCAGGGGGCTAGAATCATGTCCCCCGCAAATCCGGAACGGAAAATGAGTGCAAGTGACGAGCCAAAACATCGAATCGGGTTAATGGAGCCTTCTGAACAAATATGGGACAAAATAAAATCTGCCGTCACGGACCCCGGCCCGGAAGATCAACAGGAGATGAGTCCGGGGGTGGCCAATCTGTTCACCATCCTGGAGCTTACAGCGGAGCAGTCCACGGTGGAGAAATTTAGAGAGGATTACGAAGCCGGGGAGCTGATGTACGTGGAGCTAAAAGAAGCCGTCTACGAAAACCTGATGGCAGACATTGAACCCATCCGGGAAAGGAAGCGCGAACTCCAGAACGACAGAGGTCAGGTAGAGAACCTGATGGAAGAGGGAACCCGCAAAGCTAAAACTCTGGCACGGGAAAATATGAAGCAAATCAGGAAAATAGTGGGTATTAGGTAAATCAGATTGATCCCCAGCACCCTCAACTTTCCCGGGCCTGTCAGTTGGCAACGGAACCAACTAGCCCCTCCAAAAAGTCTGAAGGAACCGTGAACTGATCGTTTAATTGAGATTGGAATAGATATCCTGTACGTCGTCATTTTCTTCCAGACTTTCAATTAACCCCTCGCACTGTTCCCTTGCCGAGGGGGCAGGATCAACAGTACTTTTTGGAACCAGAACCAGATCCTGTTCCAATTCAGGACAGCTTCTTTGAAGTGACCCAGATACGGCCTGCAGGTCATCCGGGGGGCAATAAAACTTTAGTTCTTCCTCTTTCTCCTCGATCCTTTCCGCCCCGGCATCAATGGCCTGGAGCTGCAGCTGATCCAGGTCACCGCCCCCCAGCCCATCCTTGGGAGCCATGAGAACGCCTTTCCTTTCGAACATCCACCGAACACACCCGGCCTCTCCGAGCTCACCGCCATGATCCTTGAAGATATTTTTCAGGGCTGTGCTGGTCCGATTGCGGTTATCCGTCTCCGCCCGGATGATCAGAGCTATCCCTGCCGGACCGTAACCTTCGTAGAGATGGATTTCGTACTCAACGTCTTCAAGTTCGCCGGTGGCCCGCTTGATGGCCTTTTCGATGTTTTCTTTAGGCATATTGGCCTCGTGAGCTCTTTCAATTGCGCTAGCAAGAGTCGGATTATCATCAGGATCAGGATTCTTTCTGGCCTCGCTCATAATTTCCTTGACCAGTCTTCCGAAGAGCTTGGCCTTCTTTTTGTCCTGTTTTTGCTTTCGGTGCTTTATGTTAGACCATTCCGAGTGACCGGCCACAAAAACTCACCTCCGAATCTTCGGGTCTAGCCTAAATTGCAAACTAAGAACTACAAAGTGTCGGTTGCTCAATTTCGTTGTAATTTTAGCGATTCCAGGGAGCGATATCTAATCAGATCAGATACCGAGAAGCCGTCCCTCCGGTCAAATTCACACCCCTCACGTGGCCGGCCCTTTTCTCTCAACCCCAGCTAATCCACAATTACCCTTCACCCCCCACCCGCAACGTCGACCCGGGCCTGTGATCAGGATCAGCTTCTAGTCAAATTCGATCTTAGAATATTTTCTGGTCTTATGTCTAGAAAGTAGTTTTAGAGGCATAATAGATAGTGAAAATGATGGTAGCCACTATTAACCATCGGTCACGGAGGTATCATAATGAAAGTGCCAGGCACAGGTAGGAAGGGATGGGCAAAAGCGGGCAAAATCCTGGCTGTATTACTTGTTCTACTCCTGACTTTTGCCGTAAAGCCCGCCGTACTTCAGATTGGAGGGGTAGGAGGATTTCAGACCACTACCACTGACGATTCCTCCTATCGATGGGGGCTTTCTAGTATAGACGCTCCCAAAGCCTGGGAAGTTACCAGGGGGTCGGAAAAGATTACGGTAGCCGTGATAGATTCCGGCATTGATCGATCCATCCCTCACCTGCAGGAAAACCTCTGGGTTAACGAGGAAGAAATTCCCGGAGATGGAATAGACAATGACGGCAACGGTTACGTGGACGACGTTCACGGATGGGATTTCCGCGATGACAAACCCCAGCCACCTGCTAGCAAGGACCTTCACTATCACGGGACTTTCGTCTCCTCATTGATCGCCTCCATGGTAGATGACGACACAGGGGCCGGTGGGGTAGCTCCAAAAGTCCGCATCATGGATTTACGATTTTTAAACTCCAGCGGTCAGTTTACGACCTCGGACTGGAACAAGCTAGTAAAATCCATCGACTACGCGGTAGACAACGGAGCTCGGATCATCAATCTTTCCGTCTACTCCAGCGCTACACCCCCCGACTTCGTCCGCGAAGCCTTTCAACGGGCCGAAAGGGAAGGAGTGTTGATTATTGGAATCGCCGGCAATGAAAATTCAAAGGTAGGCCATTTCGGCAAATGGCCCGAAGTCCTTGCCGTGGGCGCCCTAAATCGCGGCGACTCTGCAGCCTCTTTCTCAAACCATGGCCCGGAGGTGGAGCTGTCCGCACCTGGAGCAGGAGTCCTCTCCTTAACCCCTGGCGGAAAAACCTCCACCGGCTCAGGTACCTCCTTCGCAGCCCCTCACGTAGCGGGCACGGCCGCTCTCCTGCTCTCACTACATCCGGACCTAACCAATGACCAGCTGAAGGAAGTGTTGCTCTCCTCCACCGAAGAGGTGGAAGATCCCGGACCGACAAATCGCACAGGCCAGGGAAAGGTCAACGCTCAAAAAGCGATCCAAAACTTACAGCATCTCAACGAATAGGATTCAAGCTCATTTGGCGGTATATTCGCTTCAAGTTGGCTTGCGCTGGCATTCATTTGTTTGCGGTATATTTGACTTTCTCAGATATTTCTGTTAGCTTAAATTATGTATTAACCCGTTTCTTCTATTCAGTTGTTGGAAGCAGTATACTGAGGGGGCTGGAAGCCGTTTTTCAAAATAATAGTGGTTCTGGAGATAAACCCACCGGGAATGGAGCTCATTTCCTAAAATCACCTCAGATTACTTTATTCCATAAGGGTTTGTAAAATATGAGATTTGTAATAAAAATTCTCGGAGCTACGCTACTTGAAATTCAAACCGATAGGGGAGAAAACGGCAAACCAGAGACGAGCGGGGCTCACGAGCTTGAAAGTATTCAATTACTCGAATCTGAGGAGCGGACCAACCACTATAACCAAAATAACCAAAACTGTGATCTGCAGGAGGAGTCCCTGGAAGACTTGAGGGAGGCCGCCATTCGGGATAACCTGACCGGCTGCTACAACAGGAGATACCTGGAGGAGATGATCGAAAAAGAAACCCAGCGTTCAAAGCGTTACGATCACCCTATCGGATTTCTGATGGTGGATATCAATCGCTTTAAGGAAATCAATGACAGCTATTCCCACC
>JBKGZS010000080.1:0-6538 GCA_046543285.1 Candidatus Acetothermia bacterium
CGCATAGGCAGCGCTAAATGTAAACTGCTCCAGCTGAGTCTGCCCCCCAAAAGCATCCCTGGCGTAGATACCCCTATCGATACCCGATAGCATTTCCTCGAAGGAGACCGGGCCTTGTTCAATGTAGGTATTAGTCATCCGGACTATGGGTTGGTGGCGGTAAGAGACGGCCCTGGCGTTTCCAGTGGGCTCCGAGTTCATCTTGGCCGCGGTTTGCCGAGAATGGAGGAAACTGTTGAGCTTTCCCTCCTTGATCAGGTAGGTTTTTTTGCGGGGTACGCCTTCGTCGTCGTAAGGAACGTTGCCCCGACGACCGGGAATATAACCATCATCAACCACGTTGAGATCTCTTGGACCAAATTCCCGACCCAACTTCATGATTTCCCGCAAACGATCGTTCTGGTAAATGTGATCTGCCTCGCACAGGTGCCCAAAGGCCTCGTGAATGAATACTCCTGCCAGCTTGGGGTCCAGTATAACCGGATACTTACCGCCTTCCACGGGTTTGGCTTCCAGCAGCTCGAGTGACCGACTGGCGACTTCCTCCGCTGTTGAGTCCTTGTCCCGAGCCACCTCAAAGCCCGCGGCCTCGCCGAAAGTTTCTTGGGCACGTTGTATGTTCCGCCCTTCTCCTCTGGCAACCGCTACCAGAGCCAGCGTAACGTCCGGTATTTCTTGTTCGATGGCAGTCCCTTCAGTGTTTGCATAAATTATCTCTCGCAGAGAATCGGTATATCTGGTGGTTGTGGTTTCAATTCGATCGTCGGAACTCAGCATGAGCTCGTTGTAATGAGCCATTAATTTTCGCTTCTCATCAAGTTCGACTTCCCGAAAGTCCTGTTCCAATTCGACCTCAATTCTCTTGTTGAAAACTTCAACGGGGGCCAAACGTACCGGCTCCTCCCGCGATCGGGACACAGTGTCAGCAATGTGCCGGGCGGTTTCCAGTTGCTTGGCCAGTTTATCGAAATCGTTGAAAGTAGCTATACCCCAACCCCCGTGGTGTAAGACGCGGACGAATCCACCGAACTCGGAGGAAGTTTCAAGATTTTCTAGATTGTCCTTTTCATAGCGGACCTGAGTACGGTCTTCATGTTCCACTCGCACCTCTGCATACTGGCCCGAAAAATTCCCCAGCACCTCTTTCACTCGTGCAAGCACGAAAACCTCCTTCGCATAAGAATTTTAGTATTAAAACTGATCATATGACATAACTATAGCAAACAGGTTATGGCAGGGCAAGGCACCCGGTCAAGAGGACTTATTTCCCTTCTACAGGTAACCTCCCTCTTTGTTGTAAGAAAAGCTTGAACCTACACTAAATAAGACCATCAGTCAAAAAGGGAGAGGTTTAGGGCTCGGATCCGTCGTTTGGTGCTGGGTGTCATGAAACCGCACAAGTCAGCGGTAATAGAATTTGCCAGGCAGCTGGCCGAGCTGGAGGGAATAATCGTTACAAATTCTTCCATGGTCGAAATCGATAGAGAAATAGAAAACATCAAAGCAACTCTACAAAGGGAATACATAGCTTTCCAAGCAGTGGAGAACTCGTCAAAGGGTGGGGCGGAACCGTTTATTCCTTCGGCAGACAAGGGAATTTGTGGAGAGTGCATGGTTATGGAATTAAAGACCGCTCAGGATTGAGGTAGATTGTGCGGGCCCTCGGAAACTGGAACACCTGGCTCCTGAGTGCTCGTTCACTGCCTCTGGACAATGAGTTCATTCAGTCTCCCATCTATCGGAAAGCGCACCTGCTAGTTGGCGTTTTGGATTTTGGTTAAGTTTTGGGGGTATGTTAGAGTAATTCAGATTGTTAAAAAGGAGGACACAATGACAGGTTCGTCAGTCCCGGTTGACATTCTCGTGATTTTACTGGTAATTGGAACGACCTCCTTGCTGGCTGTTCCAGTATCCAGTTCACCAGCTTCCGACAACCAACTTTCGCCGGCTCAAACCCTGTGGAAGTCAATAGGGGATTCTCACAAAACAACGCTGGAGATGGTTGACGAACGCGGTTGCCCCAGCTATCAAATCGAGCTCGCTCCTGCGAACGAAACCACTCTGGGCGAAAAAGGCTTTCAACTGCTGAACTTCATCCTGGGCAGAGAACAAGAATGGCGTAATGAGCCGGATAAAGGAGAGTGGAAGAAAGCTTTTTTGATTTACATATCCGTCGAGGAGGCAGAATGCTCAGGCGGTTGGTTTGACCCTCGAGACCTTGTCCTGACCAGTCCAAGCTTTTCCGAAACCTGGCGTTTCCCTCGTCATGCTGTGAAAGGACCGCTGGCTAACCAACCTGGCCACCCTTTAAATTATTCGAGGATAAAAGTCTCAGATGAACCTCTAACAGGCCTCCTCCTCATACCAGAAGATCTACTTCATTTGCTCGATCAAGCTCATCGCGAAGGGAGCCCAGTCTATCTACACTATCGGGGTTCCCCTAGCTGTTGTTCCCGAGCCCTACTAACTCTTTCGGGCCTCCTAAAGGAATGAGAAGAGCCGGCTCTACAAAACCGCCGAAGGATTGTTGTGTTAGGTATCTAATCAAAACCGGACCCAGTGGTTGGCATATGCAAATATCGGTTTCCCATGTCGCCTATCCAGCATGTAAAGGATGAGATCAGAGTAGTGGGCTGGGACGACGCCCCCTCGGATAGAGACAGCATCAAAGTACCCCTGGTCGGGGCCATAACCCGCGGCCGAGAGAGACTGGAAGGAGTTTTGCAAACCTCCGCGACATATGATGGGGTGGACGCTACTCGAGCCATCGCTTACGAGACAACTGAAAGCCCCCACGCAAAACAACTTCGGGTAATTTTGCTTGACGGGATAACGTTTGCGGGATTGAATGTGGTCGACCTCCCAGAATTGTCCAAACAAACGAAGCTACCAGTTCTGGCGGTAACCAAAAATGAACCGAATCTCGACAATCTGAAAAGGGCTCTGCAGAAAGTTGCGTTGACCGACCAGCGCTGGAAAACGGTCAACAAAGCCGGAGAAGTGTGTAGATTGGAACAGAAAGGTAATTCGGGGCTATGGTTTCAATACCAGGGTATGTCGGAAAAGATTGCCCGCCGGGTGCTGGACGTCACCATACAGCACGGCAGCTTGCCCGAGCCTATTCGACTTGCCCATCTCATAGCCACGGCGATGCACGCAGAGTAATTCTTTGTCAACCAGCTAGTCAATCAGCCCACACCAAGGTCTGGGGCTTTCTCAGCTACTTTGATAAAAATCCTGATTTTAAATCTTCCAAGCACAAACGGATGGTAAACTAGAAAAGGCGGTTTTCAGCGTCGGTGGGCAACTTCATCTGCTTGGGGGAGGTCGCGATCTCTGGGGGAGAAAGCTCCAACATTTCTGCCATCATAACTGCGTTTTTCGCTGATTGTCCTGCAAAGTGATTGTTAAAAAATACCGTTACAGTCCCGATCGAGGTTTCCAACTTCTCGATCTTTTTCACCCAAGGAGACAATTCTTCTTCCTCGTACTGGTAATCGTATCGCATATACGGCTCCGGGGGATCCCACCAGTTTTCTCTAACACGTCCGTGAAATCTTACATAGGCTGGCTCAAAAGTGGCTCGGGCCACCGGAGGAACAAGGTTGCGCAAGTTTGGCATATCCACACAGACGTATCCCAAATTATTGTTCTCCAAGAAGCGAAAGGTGTCGTCTTGGATCCAAAACCGGTTCCTAAATTCCACGTTGATGTGAAGGTCGGAGAAGATATGGCGAATCTTTTTTAGGTGATCAAAACTTTCAGAGTTGGGTTTGAAGGAATAGGGGAACTGCGCCAACAAGGCAACTAACCTGTCAGTAGCAATTAGCGGCTGAATACCCCGCTTGAAAGAATCGGCAACTGACTCAATTTTATCCCGTTCATGAGTAAATTGTTTGGAGAGTTTGACCACAAATTCGAAGTCGGAGGGGGCTTTCCTCAGCATGCCGGTGAACATGCTCGGATCAGGGACCCGGTAATAGGTGGAATTAATTTCGGTAACCGTGAAAAATTGGCTGTAAAGCTTCAAGAAATCCTTCGACTGAGTTCCTCTGGGGTAAAATTCACCAACCCAATCCCGATAAGAATACCCGCTCGTACCAACTTTTATCATATCTGCACTCTAACAGAGTCTGCACTGGCCTGCAAGCAGTAAAGAATCATATCAAATCTGACCAGAAAAGAAACTGAAGGTGGAGTCGAGACAATTCGCGGGCACCAGTGACCAAAGACGACCGTGCTGCCGGAAATCGATGGAGAAGAGCAAGAAGTCTCTGCTCGCCTCAAAGAGAAGCTTGAAGCCTGGAATGGCCAAAACAACTTGTTGAAAAGCACTCTCCGCGTGAAAATCAGAACCTCGCATTGAAACCCAGAAAATTCAGACACTCTGCAAGCGGTAATTCAAAGAGCTGGCAGGGCGATGCTGCAAAAAAGTGACGGCAACATCTTACCCTCCAGATGGTTCACGGAAGGTATTGTAATAAAGTATATCTTCCAGACCGCGCTTGGGAACGTGCATAACCCCCTGTTCATCCAGCCAGTACTCGATGGATTCTCCGGCCTCTTCCAGAGAAACCTCTTGCGCAGGATAGCCCAGAGCGATTACCAGATCAACTATCCTATTTGGAGGTAGGTTGCAGAGCTCTCGAATGACCGCCCCTTCGGCGCTGCCCAGCAGGCAACTCCCCAGGTTCTGTTCAGCGGCGGCCAAACCAATATACCCTCCAGCCAAGCCTACATCATATTCGTATCCGGAATCCATTATCTCCCGGTTCACCAGCACCACAATGTAGGCAGGCGGTCGCTGCTCTTCCGAGGGCTCCCAATCCAAATATCCTGCCCAGCTGGACGCCTGAAATACCTTCTTCTCCAGATTGGGCTCATCGATAATCAAAAATTCTAACGGCTGTTTATTCCTCGATGTGGGAGCAAAACGGGCCACGTTAACAATTTTCTTTAGAGTGGGGGCCGGAATTCGCTTGCGCTGAAATGCTCTAATCGTTCTCCGCTCTTTTGCCTTTTCCAAAATAGCCATCGTATATAAATCAAAACCTCCTGACACATAATTGTTTAGGTTGAATAACCCACCGGGAGAGGTGGCAACAAACTCATTGCCCGCAACCCCGTTCCAGGGAAGCAAAAAACTAGTGCCGACAAGGCTGGCCTCCTTGGCTGCGTGAATTTTCCGCACAAAACTTCTAAATTGCCCTTCCCTTTCCCGGTGGGAGAATCGACCTAAATGTAGCATAAATCCGGGGAAGGTTGCAAAAAATATAAATGTTTTGGATCATTGGAAGCGATTTCCTCATTTTGAGCGGGGCGGAAAAATTGAGCTCTTTTTCATTTCTACTACCGAAGTAGGTTCAGCACCCGAGCCTAAATTGCTGAATCTTGGCCCAAGAACTGCCGAGTACCGGCCTCCAGATTCGGGGTTATGAACACCCAAGACCCACAGGCAAAGGGATTGACAAAAGATAGGGGCAAGAGAACAGATGAACAGAACCCGTAAACACGTACTGCAAATTAATCTAATCCCCATCATATTACTTTTGACCATTCTCGGGACCAGTCACACCCTTTATAGAATTAAGACCACGGTAGACGAGCAGATCTACGGATCTCCACGCGGACGGATTCAGCAAAAAACCCCTGCCGACGTGGGTTTGCCCTACCGGGACATCCAGCTGGAAACGGAGTCTAAGGTTCTATTGGAGGGCTGGTACATTCAAAACGAGAATTCGGACAAAGGTATAATTCTTTCCCCGGGTCGGGGAACAAATCGCTGGACTCTGCTGCAAGCCGCCCCTTTCCTTTACGAGGAAGGTTACAATGTATTACTATTCGATCCCAGAACGACTGGTCTCAGCGAGGGTAGAGAGTACGGTTTCGGCTATTATCAGAGCAAAGACATCGCTCAGATTGCAAATCACCTCAAGAAGGTCGAGGGGGTAGAACGGATAGGCGTTTTGGGCATTTCTGCTGGCGCCTCGGCAGGACTGCTGGCCACATTGAACACCGATATTATTGGAGCGGTGGTAGCCGACAGCCCTTTTGCGAATTTGAAAATGGTGGCTTCAAGCTATGAAGAGTTCAAAAACGACTGGGCCCTACAGTTTCTTTTCCCCGTTTACATGGAAGCTGCCAACTTGACGCTTGGAGTGGACATCTCAGTTGAAACAGACTTGCTAAAACAGATTCCCGAGTTAGACACTCCAGTCTTTTTCATTCATAGCCAAGACGACCAGATGATTGCCGCGGAGAACTCCCAGCTACTCTATGAAAAGGCACCTGGTCCTAAAGAAAGCTGGTTTCCGTCAGGTGCGGCCCATGGCAGAGTTTCAGAGGAATACCCTGACGAATATAGGGCTAGGGTAGTCGAATTCTTCGATAACCATCTGGGTGAAAACGCCCGCCAAACTGCTCAGTGATAGGCTAAAAAACCCGGACGGAATTGGCCTTTTTCCGTTAAATTCAAAAGCTTAAACTGACCAACCAGGCCTCGAGAGCGATTAGCTACTACCTCAGGTCACTATCATTG
>JBKGZS010000015.1:0-26671 GCA_046543285.1 Candidatus Acetothermia bacterium
AACAACGGTTGTCATAGATAGCCTCCTAAATTTACCCTTTATCGACCTCTCAAAAGAATTAGTAGACGGCAGAGAGTGGGACAGTATAAAGCCTGGGAAATTTCTCATCTGGCCCAAGGCATACCCATTCCTCAATTCAAGATAGTCTTTATTGCCCTAGTTTCATAAAAGACTGCAAGTATTTTAATGAAATACTATAATATTATCAACCTTAAGGTGAATAGAGCGTTTCTTTGAGGATTTTAGCAACTGAAAGCTTATAGACGCAAACAAGCAGCGGTCCCGTATTGTATAAACAAAGGTATCTAGCCCTCACTGTACCTTGATTCTCCGGTTGACAGAATTGTCTGTGGAGTTTGTGCTATGTCTTTTAATATGATATTGTATCATTAGTTTACTGGTGTGTAGTTAGAAGTTAAGATGACGGAGTAAGATTAGTTACGCGGTTCGTACAAGTTTCCACTACTTTCTCCTAACGTTTATTAGGACTGCTTCAAAAAATGGTACGGCTAGAGGATTCCAACCTTAGGAAAATAAATATGGATATTTATTAGCAGTAACGGCCCCTGGGGAAAGGAGGTCTCTTAGACCGCGGCAAGTTAACCAATAGGTAGAACCAATCATACTTATGCTTGAAAATTATCCCAAATCTATGGGCCTAGTCGTCTATATCGCTGTCTTTGTGGTGTTACTAGTACCAGCAAGTCTTCGTTGTTATGCCTGGCCGGTGGAGTCCTTTAAAGAGCTGCGCAACAGACATGTGAAGAGACAAGATACAACTGCCAGCTGTGGGCCAGCCTCCCTGGCCACCATTTTATCGCATTTTTACGGCCGATCCACAACCGAACAGGAAATCGTAGAGCTACTGACCCCATACTTGGAAGAGAAACTCGACGGGGAGGAAGATGGGGAGATTGCGGAGGAGGGGGTATCCATGCTGGACCTGAAAAAGGTCAGTACCGACCTAGGAATTCCCGCCAGAGGATACCGAATTCCAAAAGGAGAACTCCAATCAATTATGGGCAAGCTACACTCCCCTTTGCTGGTCCGTTTAAAGCGGCCCTCAGAACACTTCGCGCTGACTGTGACCTGGGTAGCTGAACAGGCGGTTCTGGCAGATCCAGCCTGGGGAATCCGAGCCATGAGCGAAGGTGAACTATTTGAAAAATGGGGTGGTCTGATCCTTGCCCTGTCACCAGATCCAGCAAGCAGGGCGCGAGCTGATAAAACCATCCAGGAAATCGAGAAAATGATGCGAGAACGGATTCGGACACTGAAATTCTCCAAACTTTTATTATGAATTCGAATTTCTCTGAACTAAAATTGATGGTGGTTTTATTCCTCGGAATAGTGATTTGGGCCTGCACCGTCACCGGAGAGCAGGAGCGGGGAATCAATAATTTGCGCCTGGCAGAAGAGGGAAAAGCCTGGCAGCTTAACCTCCAGATTTCCAGCTTTCAGGAAGTCCGAAATGGATACCGTTTGGATTCCGAAGGCTTGTGGCAGGAAAACCGGACAATCAAGGGCCTGGAACTTACTCTGGACAGTTCAGTTGATATCAATCAACATATCGGCGTAAAAGGTGGAGCGAGTTACGTCTACAATTCGACAAGTTCTGAAAACGTTAACCTATGGACGGGTCAAGATCAGCGGGGAACCAGCAGAGAGGAAAAATTTGGTGGTGCCTCACTTCAGGTTAGATTTGACCTCTGGGAGAGTTCGAACTTGGAAACTCACCTCTCCCTCCCCGTCCTCGGTGGCTCCGTAGAAGCCGGCATAACCTGGTCCCGGGATCCGGTCATGATACAACCAACCTTCTCTACCGACGGATCGGGTCTCGGCTTGTCTACGGGGGTAAGTTTCGTCGCCAATTCAAAAGTAGCCCTTCTTGGAAGCATGTCGCTAAGAAAGGGGAAAGATCTATCCAGAATCCGGGTCAAAGGGGGAATCCTTTACAGAAGCGGCAAATACCGGGGTGTCCAGATGTCTGCCGCCGTTGAAGGAGCAAACAATCCCCGAGCTTCGGTGAAGATCGGTTTGAGCTACGGGAAGGAAATATCCTAGCTTATATTGGATGCTGATTCTGAAATCGCGGACGACTACAAATCGGAGGCTGATTATGAGAACTAAACTGATTTCCGGCTTAGTGCTAGTTGCAGCAACATTTCTGATAGTAGCTTTAATTGTACCCACTTCTACGATGGCCGAACCACCGGAACCGGAGTCTGTGGAACAAATCCTGAAACAGGCCCCTGAGAGATCTGACTACCCGGACTCAGACGCCGTACTGATCCTGGACTACAGTGCTGTGGAAGTGGGAGAGGACGGCAAAGAAGTGGTGACCGTTACCAATCGAATGAAACTATTCAATAAGCAAGCTCGACAGGACTACGGAGAAGTCGAGATCCCTTACGTCAAGGATTCCGGAGAACCTGAGCTTAATTACGTCAGAACGATTACCCCGGAGGGCGAAGTCCTCAAACCAGATAAGGACGACATCCGTGACGTCACTCCGGCCCAGCTACAAGAGTATCCCATGTATTCTGACGTAAAGACCAAAGTGATCAGCATGCCCGGCCTGACTAACGGGTCAATCATAGAGTATTGCTATACCATAAAACCAAGTCGCCCTCTTCTGAAAGAGGATTTCTCCCACAGCTGGTTGTTCCAATCCCAGGAACCAGTTATGAAATCACACTTCCAGGTCTCTTTCCCCTCGGATATGGAGGTCGAATGGACTGACTTTGACGAGGACCTGCCTCCAACAGTGAAAGAAGAAGATGAAAGAAAAACTCTGAGCTGGGAACGGGAAGATCTGCCCAAAATAACTGAAGAACCCGGAATGCCTTCGATAGGTATGATTTCCGATAGGGTACTCGTCTCTTCTATCGAAAACTGGAACAGCTACGCCAGAGGATTCTGGGAACTGGCAGAAGGGCGAACCAAGTCCGATGAAGCAATAAATGAAAAAGTCGATGAATTGACAGCGGATTTAGAAAGCCAAGAAAAGATCGTTCAGTCCCTGTACAATTACGTGACAACCAAGATCCGTTACGTGGCCATCGAACTGGGCCGAGGGAAAATGCAACCCACCGCAGCCGCGGAAGTCTTTGAAAACAAATACGGCGACTGCAAAGACAAGGCAAGCTTGCTCATCAGTATGCTCGAAGAGGCGGGAATAGAAGCCCGCTACGTCCTGATTCTGTCCGGTTTAAATGAAAAAACGGCTTTCGAAGAGCCTCCGCCAGGGAAAGGACTCAATCACGTTATCGTCGCCGTAGAGCGGGAAAACGGCCTGCAATTCCTCGACCCCACCTGCGATACCTGTCCCTACGATTACCTCCCGGACCCGGACAGGGGGAAACGGGCGCTGACTATAGTTCCCGGAGGGCAACAGGTAAAGAAAATAGTAAACACCGACCCCTTCGACCCTCAGGAGTCGGTTATTGAGGTCAAGCAAAAGGGGACTATTGACGAGGAAGGTGATCTGAGCACGGAGGTTACCCTGGCACATCGGGGACACTACAACTACCTGTCAAAGGCCCAACTGGAATCCACCCCGGAGGCCAAGCGCCGCCAGCTGTACAGCGGATTGCTGGGTCAACTAGAAAGCGGCGCTGCACTGGAGGACTTCAATTTGTCACACCTAGAGGACATCGACCGGCAGCTGCAGATAACCTTATCCTACAAAAAATCAGGTTACGCGGACAGTCTCGGAGATTCATTGATATTTCAGACCCCGCCCACCCTGAGGTTACCTCTTGATAGAACTTTTGAAGATTCAGTCAGCCAGACAGCAGAGAAGAAGAACTACCCCATACAGCTTATTCCTTCCACTTTCGTCCAACGAAGCGAGATCACTATCCCGGAAGGGAGTGAGATCAACACGCCTGATGAGGTCGAAATAGACAACAAATGGACGGCCTATGAGTCAAGCTACAAAACTAATGACGGAGTCGTCCACGTTACCCGAACTTTCATCAAAAAACGATCACTGGTGCCTCTCGAAGGCTACAGTGAGCTGAAGAAAACTATTGAATTAATGCGAAAAGACCGGCAGAGCAAGTTTCAAATTGAATGATCGATGGTAGCCGGGCTGAGAAGGAAATTATCCTCACTTCAAAGTTCGCACACCTCAGAGGGTCATACAGGAGAGCAGCTGTACCTAATCATAGCAATTTGCAGTGAGAGTTAGTACTATACACCGGTGGAACGGCTCGCGAGGTGTTTTTTGTAGAATGTCAAACAGAGTAGGTAAATCTGCGTCAGTTCTGCTCTTTCTTTCACTCCTTATTCTGGTCTTTCCAGGCAGGGAGGGGCTTGCAACGGACTCTTTCAACGTTAGGGAAACAGAGGTCCCGGCTCGGCTGCAGTCCCTGATCAACCCGAAAGGAGAACCAAATCAGTTGGTGTGGCTAGGAGCGGACGCCGCCACTTCAGTGCCAGTGACCCCGGACCACTACGTCTGGCTGTTCGGCGACACTATACTCGGAGAAAACCAAAATGGCATCCGGAATTATTCCGAGTTCATCCACAATACCATTGGGGTAACGAGAAGGAATGCAAACGGGAAATTCGAGCAGATCGAGAAGTTCTATCGGCAAACGAAGGGCAATGTCGAGGCCATCTTCCCCTCGGAGGAAGAAGGGGAGTTTTACTGGCCCCTGGTAGGAACTGTGGTGGATTCCTCCCTTTTAATTGCCGCCAGCAGGGTCTCCACGGAAAACGACGGAGGTTTTAAAATCTTGGGGACCACTTTTTTTCTGGTAGATAATCCACTTGATATTCCTCCTCAATGGGAATACGAGAAGAGTTACCTCCCAAAGGAAGAGGACACAATATGGGGAACGGCCCTGGTAGCGGAAGAGGAGTGGGTTTACGTCTTCGGACAACGAGGTACGGGTTTGGACTCTGAAACCGTCCTTTCCCGAATCAGGATTGAAGATGCCGCGACGGGAAACTGGGAGAAGAGGCTTCACTACGTGGATCGTGACTGGAAAACCAACTCGAAACCGCAAACCCTGGAGGGCCTTCCCGGAACTTCCGAGACCACGATTCAATACAACTCTTTTTTCGGTTGGTATTGTCTCCAGATTCCTCCGCTTGGGAACGACGTCCACCTTTTCACCGCGGAGGAGATCACCGGGCCCTGGCGGGACCAAGGATCAGTATACGCCATCCCTTCACCCTGGAGCACCGAGAAAACCGAAAACGGGAAACAGGTCTTCATTACCTATGCAGCAAAATCTCACCCCGAACTCGCCTCAGAGGAAAACGAGATTGTTCTTACTTACAACATAAACCTGAGCCCCTACACCAACAAAGATCAGAAGCTCCAGGATTATATCGGTCAGAAAAAATACGAAAGGCTTTACGTTCCGCAATTCGTTTCTCTGTTATTCGAGAAAACGGAATAGGAGACTTGTAATAAGCTATGGATATCAACTATACAGCGGACTGATCTCCATGTTGGCCGTTTTTACAGGAAAAGAGTGAGAGGACAGGGCCCTCTTGCCTTTCTCCGTGGTCAATAGGGTCCCTCCCTGGTCAATGGGAATTCCGTTGATCATTCTCACTTTTCCCTCAACAACGCTCATCACTGCGACGTTTCTGTCGGTATCCAGCACGGTCACGTCGCCGTCATATCCCACCTGCAAGCTGCCTTTGCCTTCCAATCCAAACATCTGGGCTGGCGCAGCTGAAACCTTTTGGACAAACTCGGAGAAGGTTAAAGCGCCATAATCAACCAGAGCCAACCCCCTGTCAACGATATGATTACGCGGGTAGGAACCCCCGTCGGTGGAAATGGCATCCACCACAAAGTCTCCTTCCCGTTTACACGTTGCAAGAAAAAAAGTTGATTGGGAAGAATTGACGGGAAAACTGATCCCCACGTCCGTCTCGGCTTCCTCCCAAACCTCCACTCCCTCACGTCCGGATAACAGGACTTTCTGATCGCCCCGCTTGGCCACCACGAAGCAATACCCCTCTCTTATAGATTCTTCCAGGCCGTCTTTGGTCGGAGGGTAGTCTTTCATTTCGAGGCAGTTTCTGGTGACGTGGCTCGCAGGCTGACCCTCTTTACACTCTCCGCTGGTTCCGTTTATAGTTCCCAAATAGGACTCGGAGACCACGTTTTCTCCCAAGCCCTGAAGGATGGAGACAGCTTCCAGGGATTCTTCAATGGGCGGTTTAAACGCACCCCGACAGTAGCTGTTTACGTGGGCAATATGAAGTCCGTAATCCTTCACTATATCTGGAATCTCTCTTAACCCTCTGAGGTCGCTACCCGTCTCTGTGGTTCCCAGATGCGAAGCCACGTATATTTCATTTGCATTGGCAATTTCTATGGCCTGAGCTGCGGTTTCAGGGGTTATCGGGTGGTGACCGCCGAGCAGTTTTATTCCCAGCGCTCCATTCTCGGCCGCACCTGCAATGACATCTTCCAATTCGTCGGGGGACGGATCTCGGCTGCTGATGGTATCGAAGGGGATCAGGGGATAGAGCGCGCCCACATTGAGACCCGCCCCATCCTTCCGTACGGCATCGACCAATTGCTTGGGGCGCGAGGAAAAGTCGATCGCGGTAGTTACCCCCACGCTGGCCATCATTTTTTGGCCGATAGAATTCCCTTCTCGGCTGAAGTGGGTATGGGAGTCCACTATTCCAGGCATGGCAACCTTTCCGGCCAAATCCAGTACCTGTCGTGCGTCTCCGGGATCTAATTCAGTTTCATTGGAGGCCACACGACCATCTTTAATTCCAATATCCCGGACTTCATTGACACCTGCAAGGGGGTCAACCACGGTGGGGCTTTTGAGCAACAGATCAAACATCACAGCCAGTCCACCTCCTCCTCCCGACCTTCTTCCTTTATTTGCTGCTTTATCTCTTCGGGGGTTTTCTTTTCCACTCCCAGGCCCTCGGAGGAAAACTTCAGGACCAGTTGAGCAAGAGTAATGGCGTTCTGTTTTATGTTTCTGAAATCAATCTTGTCCAGAGTATCTGCGCTGGTATGACCCCATCCCCGACCTTGTTCACCCGTATCCGGCGAAATCTGGCAGCCGGGAAGGCCCTGTTTGACAAAAGGCCAGTGATCCGAGTGGGCGCTGATCCGATCCTCGATTTTGGGCGGTGATTCATCTTCCGGAGTGTATTCTTCTATCTTATCAGCTAGATCGCGGAATCCGTTGGTGATGAATTTGAGGTCCCTGGCTCGCCCGGGGCCGTCACAGTTCAGCACCAGGCCGAGATCTGAGACACCGTTTTTTTCCACGTAGCGCTTGCTGCCGATCAATCCTAATTCCTCAGCCCCGAAGGCGGCAAAGTAAATCGGTCTCTCAATTTCATCGGCGTAGGGCGCCAGAGCTCTGGCCATTTCCACCACCGTAGTTACTCCCGCGCCGTTGTCTTCTGCACCCTGGGAAATATCATGGCCGTCAAGGTGACCGCCTACCAATATTGCGGGACGGTCGGAGTCAGGGTTTAATTTGCCTATCACATTATGAGATACCGCTTTGTCCGTTCCCGCATCCACCTCAATAGTGGCGTTTAACTCTCCTTGTCGTCTAAGAGCCCGCTTGATCCGAGACCCCACCTCTTTTGAAATCCCGATCCCCGTAATTTCGCCGATCCGATCGGATCTCAGAGAACCAGTCGGAGGAAGGTTGCCGGGATAATGATTGATAAACAGAAAACCTTTGGCTCCGCCATTCACCGTGTAGCTATACTTCTCACCTCTATGCAACCACCGTTTCCGGTAGGTCGGAGTGTGGCTAGTAACCATGACGATCTTGTCCTGGATATCCCTTTCGAAGTCTTCCTCCAGACCGTCGCCCAGATCGATCAACTCCCCTTTTATGGCACCCGGAGGGCAATAAGGTAAAGCCACGGCCGTAAAGTCCTGCCCAAAAACCGAAAGGGATGTGGAGCCCCGCTGCCAGCCCTGAAATTCAAATTCCTCCAACTCGACTTCCTCCAGGCCGTATTCTCGAAACTTGCTTTCCACGTAGTCAGCCGCTTTGTGTTCGCTCTCAGTGCCAGCAAATCTATTTTTCAGTTCATCGGTCAGGTAGGTCAAATTATTTCTGCTTTCGCCAGATAACCAGATTTCACCAGCTAGTTCCTTCAGTTTGTCTTCAGATAAAATGGTTATCACCTCTTGTGGATAACCTTCAATCGGGGATCGGATTTGCTCCGTCCTCCTCTGTTAAAGGCCTTCAATGAAAAATACTAATCCTACAAAAGATCGGATGCTTCGCTGATAACAGATACATTACCCGGGGAAGCAGGTTAGGTTCCCTCAGGGTCGTATTTTCGCAGAATTTCCCGAAAAGGACCAATGTCGATATTTCCCCCGGAAACCATACCAACTGTTTTGCCTCCGTCGAGGTCGACCTTTCCGAACAGTATGGCAGCAGTAGAAGCTGCACCGGCCGCTTCGGCCACAATTTTGGCCTCTTTGGCCAGCAAGTAGATCGATTCTTTCATCTCTTCTTCCGACACGGTGACAATTTCGTCCACGTATCGACGTACGATCTCAAATGTAAGTTTGCCCGGCTCTCTGACGGCGATACCGTCGGCAAAAGTGTCCGCGTTTGGCAGTTCGGACAGGCTTCCACTCTGTACTGAGGAGTACATTGCCGGAGCGTTTTCGGCCTCCACTCCCACTACGGTAATATCGTCGTTTATCCTCTTCGCAGCCAGAGAAATGCCCGAGATGCCTCCTCCCCCACCGATGGGAACGACAATGGTATCGACTTCTGGAACGTCTTCCAGGATCTCCAGACCCATCGAACCATTTCCGGCTATGATGTCCGGGTCGTCAAAACTGTGAACGTAAGTGAAATCCAGTTTCTGGGCCAGCTGGTGAGCGAGAATGGAAGCATCGTCGTAGGCATCTCCTTCCACGATTACCTCGGCTCCGTTCTCTCGGATTTTTTCTATCTTGGTGGAAGGTGCAACTTCCGGAACTACCACCTTGGCCTCCAAGCCGTGTGCGCGAGCCGCAAGGGAAAGGCCCAGGCCGTGGTTGCCCGAAGAGGCGGTGATCACACCGTTCACATCGCCCTTTTCCTTGAGCAGAGCGATTTTGTTAGCATTTCCACGCGCTTTGAAGGCCTGGGTAACCTGCAGGTTCTCCATCTTGAGGTAGATTTGGCCTTCCGTTCTTCTACTCAAAGGCTGCGAATAAAGGCAAGGCGTTTTGAGAAGAGAACCCCCAATTCTTCTGCTAGCTTCCCGTATTTTCTCCAGTGAAATGTCGATCTGCTGATCGTCCGTCATATGGTCCCTCCTAAGTTGATGACCGTTACTCGGCGGTCATGTGCCGTATTGAAAATACCGCTATTCCACCCGCCCCGGAGGAAGCTTGGTACTCCACTCCAGCACTCCATACTTTTTCAAAATCTCCTTCGTCTGCTGGACGGGCAACGCTTCGACGGTATTGCCGTCCCGACCCCTAACCGTCTTCGCCTTGAGGATGGAGTTGTAAATTGCCTCTTCTGTAGCTTCCTGGACGGCTTGAAATAAATGGGACATGGAATCGTTGGGTACCAGCTCGACTTTCCTTGTGGTCTCCCCGGCCTCATGTTCTATGAGCTGGCCGCTGGAAAAGGCAATGACGAAGTCGCCGCTTCCGTTGCTGGAAATCCCTCCGGCCCGGGCCATCCCGTAAGGTGCTCGTTTAGCCAGCCTCTTGAGACCTCGATGACCCAGAGGGGCATCCGTCGCCAGAATCATCATGATAGAATCTCTTCCGGAGGGCATACCCCCATTGAAATAATATCTTCCAAGCTCTCTGCCCACCGGTGCTCCGTTGATATTAAGCGAACCACCAAAGTTGGACTGCACCAGTACTCCAACCGTGTACCCCCCCTCGTCGTCAGGAAGGACCCGTGAAGAAGTACCAATGCCCCCCTTCCAGCCCAGACACTGGGTTCCTGTCCCGGCGCCAAGTGAGCCTTCGGGGACCAGGCCCGGTTCAGCGTTTTCAATTGCAGCCAGGGCCTGTGTCTTATCGACTGGCCTTGCTCGGCTGGCGTTCAAATGTCCCATGTTGGTCTCCCCCACCACCGGATTGATCGACCTGACGTCCTCGTTGCCCGGCAACTGCAACACGTATTCAATTACCGCATCGGCCACCGCGGGTACGTTGATGGTGTCCGTCAGACATATAGGGGTTTCGATCTCCCCTAACTCGTCGATCTGAGCCGGGCCACAGGTCTTCCCAAATCCGTTGGCGACAAAAGTGGCTCCGGCTACCTTTTGCTGAAAAACATTGCCGGAGTGGGGCAGAATACAGGTAACGCCAGTCCGAATCTCCTCTCCCCTCCAGACCGTTTCATGACCGACAAGGACGTCCTGCACGTCGGTTATGGCATTGAAATTACCGGGTTGAAAAATCCCGACCTCAATCCCCAGTTCCCGCGCTCGCGGTCTAGTTTTCATTTGAGAGTAAAATCACACCTCAATCGTGAAGGTAATTGTGATATTTGTCAAGCATCCAAAAAGTGTCCCCTCTGGAACACAATACTCATTCAACCTGCAACACTATTGCAGATTAATCTCCCTCGGCCAGGGCCCAGAGATATCAGGAGGTGCTCGGCCAACTATTTAAGTCTTTAGATATTTGTCAAACCATTCCAGCTTACACTCCAACCTCTTTAGTCGATAGTCAGGGCGACCGGTCCACCCCACCACGTGACCGCCTTCGGGAACCAGGACTAACTCCGAATCCACGCCCAGGTATTTCAGAGCCGTGAAGTATTCGATCGATTGATCGGCCCAACAGCGGTAGTCATCCATAGCATGGATAAACATGGTTGGGGTCGTTACCTGATCTGCCTTGAGTAGGGATGATTTTTCAATGTAAGCTTCGAGATTATTCCAGGGGTCGCCGCCCATGGCATCCCGGTTGAAGTAGTAGCCAATGTCAGTATCCCCAAACATTGCAAATTGATCAGAAATACCCTCTTCCGAAATAGCGGCCGCGAACCTATCGTTTTTAGCAACTATCCAGTTGGTCATGAATCCTCCATAAGAGAGTCCCGTTACCCCCAGCCGATTTCCCCCGATCCAGGCGAAATCGCTTTCAACTTTATCCAGAACTTCCATAATGTCCTTATAATCTCGTTCCCCATAATGGCCTCGTATATCAGCAAAATCCTCCGTATAGCCGTGGCTTCCGCGTGGGTTCATATAGAGGACGGCGTAACCGTTGGCTGCGTAAAACTGGAATTCAAACATGAAAGCACGACCGAGCATGCTTTTTGGTCCCCCGTGAATCCAGACTATCAGGGGATGGGACGCACCTTCAGTCAAATCTCCGGGTTTCATCAACCACCCCTCTACCTCTTCTCCGTCACTGACCGAGTACCGGAGATGCTCGGACTCCGCAAATCCGGGGGAACCTTTCAGGTGAACGTTAAAATCAGTAATGCGATTTGCCTTTGCCTGCCCTGTGAGTTCTGACTCCCAGAGCTCGACGGGCTCGGTATCGCTGGTACGGGTATAGACTGCGACATCTTCGGCGATCGAATAGTGATATACTGAACCTTCCCCGGTGAACCTTTCCACTCTCCCGTCGGCCACATCAACTCCGGCCAGGCAAACTGTCCCCCCTTCCGAAAGAAGGAAATAGATAGTACCATCAACCCAGACCAGCTCCTGAGGGATGGAACGAGACGGGGGGCTCAAGACGTCGCAGTAGAGGTGATTTCCCGGAGGGGTGCTCAAACCTTCAGTCAGCGTGGTAATCTCTCCCCCTTCATCCACGGAGACCAGCAGAATATCGTTGTGAGTTGCATACCCACGTTCAAAACGATGCCCCTGCAGAGCCAGCTTGGTTCCCTCTGGATTCCAGGTCAGAGCGGTCCCCGGGTCCATAACCAAGCCGGTATTTATTCTACTCGTGCTTTCATCCGACATTTCGGCGATGAATAAATCGCTTTTTAGAGGGTTATCCTCCTGGGCACTGACCAGGTAAGCTAAACGATCACCGTCGGGGGAAATTGCGGCAGAATACACGTCTCGTTTATGGTCAGTGAGTCGCTCAGTCCGGCCCGTCCGCAGATCCACCATATAAGCCTGAACCGGTCGGTGGTAGGTAAACCCCACTCCGTTGCGCCAGAACGGTAGGCGGTCGATTCGGTGTACCTGATCATCAGGGCCCCCGGAAGGGCGGCCGAGGAAAAGAGCTTTTCCCTTGGACCCCACCTGGAGATAACTGATGCCACAGTCCACTTCAGCTACAGAGTTGATGGACCCTCCCATCTTCAAGTTCAGGGATCGGATGGCAGTTTTACACCCCTCGGCGTCCTGGGAAAGAAAGAGGATCCGCTTCTCATCCCGCCAGATTGGATTGAAACTATTCCCTCCCCCGGTCAGTCGATGTATCCGGTCCGTTTTCTTGTTGTAGAGACTTAAATCAGTTTCGTACTGATTTTCCTCCGGATCAATTATGGTATGATCGAAGGCCACCCGGGAGCCGTCGGGGGACAGGGCCACATTTCCTACCGAGCAGAAATCCGCTAGGTCCGTTAGTTGAAGCTTGTTCTTCATACTTGCACCTCCAGTTGATTGCTGCCTTCACCGTGGAAAGGTTATCCAAAAGCAAAAATTGACTACCCGCCAATGATCCGACTCGAACGGTGGTCGACCGGCCACAGAAAGCTTGCTAAAAATGGAACGGGAGTGGATCACACACCTGTAACTGAACAGTTAAAACATAATCACAAAGAACAGGATCAGAATCGAACCAGTAGTTAAAAAGAGCAGGGAATTATCAAGGTCAAAAAGATATGCAGGAACCGTTATTCGACGAAGAAGGTCCTTCAAGCCCCAGTAAAAGAAACTGGCAAGCAATAATACGCCAAGAGATTCCAAAAGATGGTTCAGGCTAAACAGATTGAGCAGGGTTTTCTTTTCCACAAACAGGATAGGGAAGAAGGCAGAGAGACCTACAATGCAGGCGTAGGCCAGCAAGACCAGATTTCTTCCCCGATAGGAGTTCTGGAACCCTCCCCGAAGAAGGGCCCAGTTGAGCTTGATCAAGTACAGAGCCGTGCCTACACCGATGGTCAAAATTGAGACTGATACCCAGATCTGAGGGGTAGCCTTCATCAGCAAACCTTTAGCGAGGAAACCGCTAAAAGGAGGCAAGGCCGCCAGAGCCATAGAGCCCATCGCCAGTCCAGCCCAGCTAGCCAACGGCAGCTTTCCTCCATCGTAGGGCCAAAGGGGAGTTCCCCCTACACCGGCGTGACCCACGGAAAGAAACAGGAGACTTTTAAACAATCCGTGAAACAAGAGATAGAGAGAAGCGGCCGTAATTCCCATAAAGGTTCCCGTCCCCAGGCCCAGCAAAACGTAGCCTACCTGAGAAAGAGTGGAGTAAGCCAGTATTTTTTTGGGTCGATCCTCCAGAATCGCATAAATGACACCCCCCAGGCCAGTCACCAGCCCCAAGGCGATTAGCATAGGGTTCCAGGCAGCTATACGCGAAAGACGAATAATCCCCAGGAGCCCACACTTGACCGAAATGCCGGAGAGCAGAGTGGAAACTACCGTGGAGCTGTAAGCATAGGCATCGGGGAGCCACATGCTGAACAGGAGCACTCCCCCTTTGGCGGCCAGGCCGGTGGTCATCAACCCCAGAGCTACCGAGACCCCCAGGCCGGGGTTATCGCCAACGACCCGGGCGAGCTTGTCGATTCCCAGATAGCCTGCAGACTGATAAAGCATGCCCAGCCCCACCAGATAGAGGCTCATCGCAAATGCGGAAAAGAGCAGATACTTGACCCCTGCATACATCTGATAGGTTTTCCGCTCCCAGCCGATGAGCAAAATGGAGACTAAAGACATCAGCTCCAGAGTCACGTAAAGATTGAACAGATCGTTGGAGAAGGCCAGGGAAAAGGTAGCTCCTAAAAGGAGATTGTACAGGCAGTAAAACTTCCCTCCACGGGAATTTCCCAGATAAAGCAAGGTGAAAAAATGCAGGATTACAACAAGAGAGGCGAAAATAAGCGCGGGAGCGTCCACGGTAACTCCAATCCCCAGCTCTTCCCAGGGTCCCAGGAAGCGAACCTGGGGACCTGATTGACGGAAAAGCTGACCAGCTCGGCCTAGCCCATATAAAGCAAAAAACCAGGCGCCTAAGCTGAGCCAGAACTTAAACTTGGGAAACACCAAGCTTAACGTTCCGGCAACCAGATACGCAGAGGCACCAAAAATCATTATCTCTAACACGAGCTGCTCCTCTAACTCAGATCTGCCAGCGACAAAAATGAGAAGCCACGCTGGGTCTGTTAAAAGCCCAAATTATACAGGATCACGGCCAATTCAGTTGATCATACCTTCCGGCAAGGGAAAATCCAAACCATTACCGACTAGCATTTGCTCGGAAATCGAGAAAAGAATGCTCATCTCGGGAATTAGCGAGGGAGTCAACAGTGGGTGCACTCAATTAACAGATACTCAACTACTTATTGGAGCCACACTCGATCTATTTCAGGCGGGGATCGAGCACATCTCTGAGGCTGTCCCCAAGAATGTTGAAGGCAAAAACAGTTAAAACGATTGCCAAACCTGGGAAGATGGCCATCCAAGGAGCAACACGCATATAATCCTGTGCTTGCTGTAAGGCCCTGCCCCAGGACGGAGTCGGGGGGGTGATTCCAAACCCCAAAAAGCTAAGTCCGGCGACGGTTATGATATTGGTACCAATTCTCATAGTGCTGGTGACCAGTAAAGAGGCCATGGAGTTGGGCAGAATGTGTTGGAAGATTATCCTGAAGTCGCTAGAACCCAGGGCCTTGGTCGCCATGACGTAATCCTGCTCCCGAACGGACAGGACTTCACTTCTGATTATCCGAGCCGGGTACAAACCAAAGATCCCCAAAATCAAGATCAAAGGGAGTGCGCCCGAAGTTCGGAAAAGAGCTAGAACCAGTATTACTAGAACCAGATAGGGAATGACGTTGGTGATCTCCAGAAGGCGCATGATTATGGAGTCGACAATTCCTTTGTAATATCCACCCAGCAAACCCAGAAAACCGCCCCAGATCATATTGATTATCATAGCTCCGGCCCCAATGCCCAGTGCAACTCGAGAGCCGTAAATTACCCGAACCATCACGTCTCGTCCAAAATTATCAGTTCCAAAAGGATGTTCAAGTGAAGGAGGGTCCAGAGAGTTGATAAGATCCATCTTCAGCGGCTCATGGGGGGAGAAAAACGGCGCAAAAATGGCCATGTAGACTACTACTAGAAGAATGAGGGTCCCTATCAAGCCCTTCTTATCGCGAAGAAATTTCTTTCTCGCCAGGTCGAGATAACCTTGACCTTGAACAAGGCGGTCATCCTGTTTAGCCTGGATAGTCCCCCTCAAATCCGAAAAGCCCCAGAAAAGTATTGCCAACACGATGCCAAAAAGCATTAAAGACGAGTCCGCGTATTCCCCGGCACCGGGATTGAACCACGTCAACTTCTCCTGATAAAAGGCGGCGCCGGCGATGCCTAAATGCAGGAAAAGCAGGAAAGCAAACAACGAGGCTTTTCCAAACTCTTCCTCAAGAAGATGTCCAATCACAGGGATATATCTTAAAGTAGCCAGGAGTTTTTTCGACACATTTCTCACTCTCAATTGCTTGCTGAGATTTTCATGATCAATCGTATGTAATACGAGGGTCCACGTATGCGTACAATAGATCGACTATCAGGTACGACAGAAGGTAGAACATGGCGATAAACAGCGAAAGCCCAAAGACTAACCCCATATCACGTCTATTGATGGCCTCTATCATCAACCTTCCAACACCGGGCCACGCAGTAGTGGTTTCCGTCAGTACTGCCCCCGCAACCAAGGCACCAACCTGCATTCCAACGTTGGTCAAAACTGGCAAAATGGCGTTGCGAAAAGCGTGGATGAATATGACCACCCGTTCCCGTATACCTTTGGAGCGAGCTGTAGTGATATAGTCTTCGGAAAGGACTTCTAGCATCGAGGAGCGGGTAAGCCGAGCATTCATAGCCATCATTACTGAAGATAGTGCGAGAGCGGGAATAATCATGTGGAGGAGCCCGTCAACAGTGAGAAAGGACCAGCCCCACATGGTGGCGCCCCGACCCGAAACCGGCAACAGATCCAGCTGGAGACTAAACACGATCATCAACATCAGCGCGGTCCAAAACACCGGAGTTGAGACGCCCAAGAGCGCAACGGTAGTGACTACATAATCCGCCATGCTACCCTTCCTGACCGCCGAAATTATCCCCGCGGGAATGGAAATAAATATCGCAAATAACAAACCGAAAAAGCCCAGTTCGACGGTAGCGGGCAACCTCTCGGCAACGATGTTTATCACCGTGGTGTGGAAGGTAACCGCCTCAAGCTCTCCGGTAAACAAACCAGAAAAAAGCTTCCAGTACTGCACGTGCCAGGGCTTATCCAGTCCAAGTTTAACTCGCAGGTTTTGAACCACTTCAGGTGTAGCTCCCAATCCGGCCATGATCTGCGCGGAGTCCCCCGGAGCCAGTTTCAGCAACAAAAAAAGCAGAATGCTCAGGCCCAGGAGGACCAAAAGCATCTGCCCCAGTCGTCTGACGGTATAAGCAAACATTTTCTATTCTTCTTCCCCTTCAAATCTTGAGGAAAAGCGACCCGGGGGATCGAGAGTCCGATCCCCCGGACAATCGCTATAAAACTCTATAATCCTTTCCCCTTAGCGAACAAGGGTTAGTCCTGCTCCACCCATACATTGACGTCCGGGTTTACAAGGGGCATGGAGGACAAAGGATCCACTTTATAGTCGTGAACTCTGTCCGTAACTCCGCGGGTTTCGATGTAGTGGTAAGCTGGAAGATGTACGTAATCCCTCATAATTAGCCTTTGCGCACCCGTGTACAGACCTTCTCTGAGCTCGGTGTCAAAAGTGGTGTTGGCCCAGTGGATCAAATCGTCTACGTCCTCGTTTTTGTAAAAGGAGTAATTGTTGGCAGTCCCGATAGTGGCATTCTCCGAGGTAAAGAGATAATACAAGAACGCGTAAGGATCCGGACTTCCGGACCAACCCATCGTGAACATGCCGTAATCCCCTTCGGGATTTTCATCACTCCGATATAACAAGTCTAGCAGGGAACCCCATTCGAGGGGTTGTACCTCTGCATTAATACCATGTTCTTTCAAGTTAGTGGCCACGATAGTGGCGAGCTTTTCTCGCCGAGGATCAGGGGGACAGTAAATCGTGGGGGCGAAGTCATCGGAGATTACCCCCTCTTCTCGGAGTTCGTCGAAGAGTTGGGACGCCTTTTCGTCGTCCTCGTGAAGAGCGACCTTGTCCTCCAGGAAGTCCCGGTCACTAGCCCACAGCGAGGGAGGCACCGCCCCATAAGCCCTCACGCCGGTGAGACCTCTAAATATGGCCTCTATAGCGTCGTCCATGCTGAAAGAATAAGCTACGGCTTTCCGGAAGTCCCGATTATTGAAGGGTGGCTTGGACATGTTGAAGGCCAGGTAGAAGTAGCTCAAACTGGGGACCTGCTGCACCTCGATCTCTTCCATTTCTTCGAATCGGGGTATATCGTCGGCAACTAGGTTATCGGTGATATCAACTCCGCCCTTCTCCAGCTCGAGCATGGCAGTGGCCAACTTGGGGATGGGTCTGAACACGACCTCGTCCAGGTTGGGTTCTTTGAGCCAGTAATCATCGTTCTTCTCCAGTTTAATGTGATCACCAGTCTTCCACTCCACGAACTCGAAGGGGCCACTTCCCACTGGATTTCTGTTGAATTCTTCGGCCCCCTTTTCAAGGAAGGTATCCTTCGGCACGACGGCAAAAGATTCCGCCTGCAGGGCAGGAGCAAACGGGCACCGATCGGGTTTGGCTATGAACTTGGCAGTGTAATCGTCCACCACCTCGACTTCCTGCAACCAGGCGAACTCGGTGGCGTTCGGGGACGCATTGTCGGGATCTATGATCCAGTTAAAGGTAAAGGCTACGTCTTCGGCATTGATTACTTCGCCGTTGTGGGCCTTGACGCCTTCTCTAATGTGGAAAGTGATCTCACATTTGTCTTCGGAAAATTCCCAGCTTTCCGCCAGGTAAGGCTTCACTTCCATGGTTTCGGGGTCAAGGTAAACCAGCTCGTCAAAGATGGCGTTGTTTACGTAATTCGAGTAAACATCATTGCAGACCATGGGGTTTAAATCCTTAAAGGTCTGGGAAGAATGGATGGTCAGTGTTCCGCCCTTGTCAACCCCAAAACCAAACACTGAAAACAATAAGGCAAAAATGAAACATACCGCTAGCGTTTTTTTCATATGATTTCCCTCCTAAATTATGGTTATTGAAACGCGGAAAGCTCTGATTTTGGGCATATCACCTCCTTCAGGCATTATCCACCGTTTCAAGTTTTCTTAACCACCAACATACACTGAAACGGCAAAAATTATGATATCAAATATTATAAATTCCATCAACACGTACAACTTGTTGGGGGGGCAGTTGAGAAATGATAGTTGGATGGGTTATTCTCCACTAGGTTGGGATCAGATTATAACGTAATGAAAAGCAACTATAATATCCAGGAGGAGAGAAAAGTGTCCAAGATAGACTTCCAGACCGAGGAAAAGGTCAAGATCAGAAACCGATACGGGGAAGTCTTGGCCGAACTCGGTGAGAAAGACGAAGATATAGTAGTTCTTACCGCTGATTTGGCCGGATCGACGAGAACAAAAAACTTCGGCGACAGATTTCCTGACAGATTTTACAACCTGGGCATCACAGAAGCCAACATGATGGGAATGGCAGCAGGACTGGCAAGGGAAGGGAAAAAGCCTTTTGTCAGCACTTTTGCAATTTTCGCCACGGGCAAACCGTGGGAACAGGTCCGCCAGACCATCGCCTATCAATCCGCTCCCGTCCGTATTGTCGCCACCCATGCAGGCATCACGGTGGGCGAAGACGGAGCCTCCCATCAAATCCTAGAAGACATCGCCACCATGCGGGTAGTTCCCAACATGAAAGTGGTGGTTCCCGCTGACGTCACTCAGACCGAGGCAGTTATTCGTAAAATTGCCACCGATATGGATGGGCCTGTCTACGTTCGCCTGGCTCGTGCGGCGTTTCCGGTGATATTTGAGGAATGCGATTTCGATTTCGGAAAGGCGGAAGTCCTGCGGGAGGGAAGCGATATCACCATCTGCGCGGCAGGGTTAATGCTTGCTAACTCCCTCCGGGCTGCAGATATACTTGCTAAAAGAGGAATATCGGCAGAAGTAGTAGACCTTGTATCAGTAAAACCCATAGACGAAGAGACTCTGGTCAGATCAGTAGAAAAGACCGGCAAAGCCTTGTCCGTGGAAGAACATAATGTTTTGGGCGGCCTGGGATCAGCTGTTGCCGAAGTCCTCTCTCGGCGCAGGCCCGCACCGCTATGTCGCATGGGGGTTCAGGATCAGTTCGGCCAATCGGGGTCGGCCTATGAACTGGTTGAGCACTACGAATTGACACCGGAAGACATTGCAAGACGTGCCGAGCAGTGGGTTAGCGAAAACGCCTGCCCATCGGGGGGTATAGAATGAACATGGAACAATTGAAACGCAAGGCCAATCAGCTCAGAGCGGAAGTTCTCAAAATGGTCACCAATGCAAATTCAGGTCATCCCGGTGGGGCACTTGGCATGGCTGACATACTCGCTGTTTTACATTACGAGTACATTGACGACCGTCCAGGTAATCCCGATTGGGAGGGCCGCGACAGATTCCTGCTTTCCAACGGCCATACCTGTCCAATCCTCTATGCAATACTAGCTGACAAAGGTTATTTCCCCAAAGAGGAGTTGAAGCACCTCAGAAAGCTCGGAGCCTTGCTCCAGGGTCACCCGTCAACCGCCCGAGGGACCCCGGGGGTAGAATTGTCCTCGGGTTCGCTGGGCCATGGACTTTCAGTTGCCAGTGGAGTGGCGCTGGCGGGAAGGCTCGATGGCAGAAATTACAAAACCTTTTGTTCGATCTCGGATGCGGAATGCCAGGAGGGCCAGACCTGGGAAGCCGCAGCGGTCGCAAACGACAAGTCCCTGGGCAACCTCTGCGCGATAGTGGATTACAATGATAGCCAGATCGACGGAAAAGTTCACCAGGTCATGGACGTAAAGCCTTTGAGTGACAAGTGGAACTCTTTTGGCTGGCGCGTCTTCGAAATTGATGGCCACAATTACCAGGAAATTAGGCAAAGTTTGGATAAATTTTCAACAAAAAGTTCCCCGGCGGGGCAACCTACAGTGATCATTTCCCACAACGTCTTGGGTAAAGGAGTTTCCTTCATGGAAGACGATCACACCTGGCATCACGGCGTTCTCAGTGAAGAACAATTGAAGCAGGCTGTCAGAGAACTCGGAGAACGGGGTCTGCCAGATTCTCAACTCGATTTATCAGACAAACTTTTCAGCTGAAGTTGATACTCGGTTTTGCCGGAAGCTATAATTAGATGAGTTTCTAAGCGGAGGTGAATATTTACGCGATAGTCCGTAGTCTCAAATGGTCAGTAGTCACATCACAAGGAGGTCAATATGTTTGCCACCTTTCGCAAGATTAGTTTTCTTGCCTTAATAGTGGGTCTAGTCACAGGCTTGGCCTTCCTCACAGTTGCTCAGGACAAAGATACATTAACAGTTTTTAGTGCACAGTCAGGTCACGAGGCAGAAGCAATCCAAGATTCAGTTTCCGGATTCGAGGCAGCAACTGGAATTGACGTTAAGTTTACCTTTAGCCGCGATCTGGCCAGCTTGCTCAACACCCGCGTAAGGGCAGGAAACCCGCCCGATGTCGCCATCCTCCCTAATCCCGGTCAGATGAAGACCTTTGCCGAGCGCGGAGATCTGGAAAGCATCTCCTTTATGAAAGATACCATCCAACGAGACCACCGATCAACCTGGGTCGATCTGGGAAGCGTAGATGGAACTTTGTACGGTTTCTACGTAGGAGTTAGCAACAAATCAATGGTTTGGTATAACCCTCAAATATTCGAAGAAGCTGGATATGAACCGCCCGAAAACTGGGATGAACTCATGGAGTTGACCGAGGCCATCGCGGAGGAGCAGGACATTAAACCCTGGTCCATCGGGCTCGAGTCCGACGCCGCTTCAGGCTGGCCGGGAACGGACTGGATTGAGGATATCATGCTGCGGACCGCCGGTCCCGAACTCTACGACAAATGGGTAAATCACGAAATATCCTGGACTCATCCCGCAGTAAAGCAGGCTTGGGAACTGTTCGGCGAGATAGCCAAAGATCCCGACTACGTGTACGGCGGCACTTCCTACGAGCTGACCACTAATTTCGGCGACGCCATTCTGGAACCGTTCAAAGAAAACCCCAATGCTTTCATGCACAAACAAGCATCGTTCGCCAGCGGCTTTATCACCGACCGGTACCCTGACGCCGAGGCTGGCAAGGACTACGATTTCTTTTCCTTCCCCGAAATCGAATCTGACTACGGCATCCCGGTGCTCGGTGGAGGAAATGTGGTAGTGATGTTCGAGGACAGCGACTCCGCCCGAAAGTTGCTCAGATACCTCGAAGCTCCGTCCACACAGGAAGTCTGGGCAGCCAGAGTGGGCTTTATTTCCCCAAATCAGAGGGTCAGCCTCTCTGCCTATCCCAATCGAATTATCAGGCAGAGTGCAGAAGCGGTAACCGAAGCCAAAATTTTCCGCTTCGACGCCTCCGACTCCATGCCCTCGGAGGTAGGTAGCGGATCTTTCTGGACCGGCGTAATGAACTACGTCCAGGGGGCCAGGAGCCTTGATCAAGTCTTAGAAAATATCGAGGAAAGCGCTCAGGAGGCCTACGGAGACTGATCGAACTAGCAATACGTTAGAAGATACCCCGGACCCACGGCTGGGTCCGGGGTAGTTTTTACGGAGGGCCACAGTGTCCCGAAACAAAATCACTCCCTGGCTTTTTGTCGGGCCGGCTGTTCTGTTTCTTATTTTCTTTCTCTTCTATCCTTCAATAAACACCCTCTATTTGTCTTTTTTTGGCGCCAATTCTGAAAAGTTTGTCGGTGTTCAGAACTATTTGTGGATGTTCACCTCCTCGGCGGGACTCACTGCTTTGAGGAATAACGGTCTGTGGATCGGAATCTTCACCACCATGACTGTGGGATTTGGATTGAGCCTGGCCGTCCTGCTTGATCGTGTTCCCTACGAAAAGATCGTAAAATCGATTGTGTTCATGCCCATGGCAATCTCCTTTGTCGGGGCCAGCATCATCTGGAAGTTCGTCTACGCTTATCGGCCTCCCAACGCCGCCCAAATTGGTTTTTTGAATGCAATACTTAAGGCCTTTGGAGGAAACCCAATAGCAGTGCTGATTCAACGCCCGTGGTTGAACAACTTTGCCCTTATAATTGTGGGGGTCTGGATCTGGACCGGTTACTGCATGGTAGTCCTTTCCGCGGCCTATAAGGACGTTCCGCAGGAATTAATCGAGTCGGCCCGAATCGACGGAGCCAACGAATGGCAGGTCTTTCTCCACGTCACCTTTCCCCTGCTCCGTTCCACAATTGCGGTGGTAGCAACTACGATCATAGTCTTTGTCCTGAAAATATTCGATATAATTTACGTCATGACCAACGGGCAGTTTGGTACTGAAATACTTGCCAATTTAATGGTCAAGCAAATGTTCAGCTTCAATAATTACGGAAAGGCCAGCACAGCGGCCATGGTGTTACTGCTGCTGGTCATTCCGCTAATGGTAATCAATATCCGCCGATTCAGGCGCCAGAGGGAGATACGATGACCGAAAAAATAAAGTCTCTACTGGCCCGAGGTCCATTGCACATCATCGTGATTACTATTGGGCTTGTCTGGCTCATACCTACCTTCGGTCTGTTTATGAGCTCTTTTCGGCCTGCCAGGGCAGTGGCAAACTCCGGGTGGTGGACTGCCTTCCTCCACCCTCTGGAATTTACCACTTTGACCCTGAACAACTACCAGACGGTTATTACAAAACGCGGAATAGGTCAGGCCTTTATAAACAGCTTGTCCATCTCGGTACCTGCAGTGATAATCCCGATTCTGGTCGGAGCTTTTGCTGCTTACGCGCTGGCCTGGATGGATTTTCGGGGCCGAGAGGTCCTGTTTACTGCCATCGTGGGGCTTCTGGTCATACCCCTGCAAATGACGCTCATCCCCATATTGCGGATTTTCGATTTTCTGGGATTAGCCGGTACTTTCCCGGGAGTCTGGCTCGCCCATTCCGGGTACGGGTTACCGCTGACCATTTATTTGCTTCACAACTTCATAGCCGGACTTCCCAGTGACCTATTTGACTCCGCGGAGGTGGACGGAGCAACGGAACTTCAAAAGTTCACCCGAATTGTTCTGCCGCTCTCCACTCCCGCCATCGCCTCAGTGGTAATTTTTCAGTTCATCTGGGTGTGGAACGATCTGTTGGTAGCGCTGATCTATCTAGGTGGGTCGACGGACGTTGCACCGCTAACGGTTCAGTTGACAAATCTGGTAGGGACTTACGGTCAGAACTGGGAACTTCTCACGGCAGCCGCCTTCGTTTCCATGCTACTACCGTTGGCCATTTTCTTCTCCCTCCAGCGCTACTTCGTACGAGGTCTGACCGCGGGAGCGGTAAAAGGGTAAAAACCTCGCCGATGGAGTTTGGAGGCCATCGAAGCCATCACTCGTCCTCGCCTTCCTCTTCAGAAACGATATGTTCGATGCGGGCGACCTTATCGATTCGATCGTCGAGAACGAAATCTAATTCTGGAGTATAGCGGGGATCGACTTCTTCGGCCAGGAGGGACCGGAAAAACCCCTCATCTTGATTAAACTTTTCTACGGCAGCCTCCTGTTTTTGCCGATCTCCCGGAAGGGAAACGAATACCCTGGCGTAACGGAAATCGGCGGATAGCTCTACTTCGGTAACAGTGGCGAAGTCGAACCGACTGTCTCTGGCCTGATGATCGATGATTTCTCCCAGGGCTCGCTTGTATTTCTCTTCTTTCCTTCGCTTGGCACGATTAACCATTCAGAAGACCTCCAGGGTATAATCCAGCAAACGAAAACCCCGCACGCGTTCCACCTTGTTCACGATCTTTGAAAGTTTCCGGTTACTTTTCCTCCCGTCCTCGGATATGTGAGCAATCCCCAGTGTGGACGAATGAAGATCATCTCTGCCGTCGAGCTCCGAGACCGACACGTTGTAGTTATTGCGAAGATCGTTGAGTAAAGGTTGAATTAAAGAGCGTTTTTCCTTGAGGGACTGCACGTGGTCAACTGCCAGGTAGACCTTTAATACACCTATAGGCATTGCAGCTGGAAGGAGAGCTTTACACTACGTCGACAACTTTTTCGCGATAGACTTCCAGTACGTCCCCTTCCGTCAACTCCTCGAAACCCTGAATCTTGATCCCGCATTCGTAATCCTCGGTTACCTCGGAGACGTCGTCTTCAAAACGCTTGAGGGTGTCAATTTCGCCTTCATAAATGACATCTCCCTCTCGCGAGACCTTGATGTTGGAGTCATTGGTAACCTTACCCCGGGTCACGTAGCATCCCGCAACTTGACCTACCCCGGATATGTCGAATATATTCCGGACAGTGGCCTCGCCAATCTTCTCCTCGACGTATTCGGGCCCCACAATTTCCCCCACGGCGGCCTTAATTCGGTCCACGAGCTCGTAAATTACGTCGTAGTTGTCTACAGCTACACCGAATTGCTCGGCTTTCTCCTGAACTTTCTGGCTGTGCCCCACTCCAAAACCGAGCACCGCAGCGTAATCATCTGAGGAGGCAGCAAGCATCAGGTCGCTTTCGGAAATGTCACCTACTCCTTCGTGTAGGACTTCTATCTCGACTTCGTCCTGGGGAATCTCATCGAGCTCTTTGCGAACAGCCTGTAAGGCACCAGCCGTATTGGCTTTGATGACCAGATCCAGCTGATCCTTCTGAGCAGCCGCGAACAGGTCCTCGACGGAACGGGTGGGCTGGCGGCGTTGTTCTTCCTGTTCTTCCTTCCTGTTTTCGGCGACCTCCTTGGCCTTCGACAGACCCTCGGAGATTTCCAGCTGGGCACCGGCGGGTGGAACCTCTTTCAATCCCATGATTTCCACGGCCTCTCCAGGACCCGCTTTCTCGATGTCACCGGTTTCATCGGACAGGGCTCGGATTCGACCGTAAGTAGTATCGGCGACGATCACATCACGTTCACACAGGGTCCCGTTCTTGATAACCGCTGTGGCCAAAGGGCCCCGATAGGAGTCCAGATGACTTTCGATCACGATAGCTTCTAAGTCTCCCTGAGGATCAGCGCGTAAATTTTCCATCTGTGCTACGAGACTGATCATGTCCAAGAGCTCATCGAGATTTTGGTTCTTGAGCGCGGAAACTGGGACCGTAATAACATCTCCACCCCAGTCTTCGGGGGTAAGGTCATGCTGGGCCAGCTGGTTCATGGTTCGCTGAACGTCCGCGTTATTCTTGTCTATCTTGTTGATGGCAACTATCATGGGGATATCAGCTGCCTGAATATGATCGATGGCTTCAAAAGTTTGATCCATCAGGCCATCGTCGGCAGCAACCACTAAAATTGCGATATCGGTGGCCTGTGCTCCGCGGAGCCTCATCTGAGTAAATGCCTTGTGGCCGGGAGTATCGATAAAAGTAAGAGCTTGGCCATCCCATTTTAGCTGATAGGCGCCAATGGATTGGGTAATTCCGCCGGCTTCCTTACTGGTCAAATTGGTCTCGCGCAGGGCATCAAGCAGAGTGGTTTTGCCGTGGTCAATGTGACCCAAGATCGAAATGACCGGAGGACGCGGAATCCCAGCGGATTCCTCTGGCCCTTCATCCGCCAACGCTTCTTCCTTTTCGACTTCTTCTTCTTCTTCGGCCTCGATTTCCGTTTCAGCTTCCTCTTCAGTAACCCGGTCCTCGTACAAATCTACTATGAGCTCATACTCTTCCTCATCAACGGTATTGAGAGGGGTAAGTTCCCCCATTCCCAGTTCTTCCAGGATGCTGAGCATCTCTTTGCTTTCTATTCCGAGATCGTTTGCAATTTCGTATACTCTTCTTTTAGGCACTACCTATCCTCCTCCAAACACTATCCTCAATTGAAAAATATACTACACCCACTTGCGGGTTTCAACCAGCGTGGGGTCCCCCTAAGATCGATAAAGGCCCAGGGAGGACGGGTCACCGAGCCCTGACGAAGTTTTCAATTCAAAGTTCGATGTTCGGAGTTGAAGTTTTAAGAACAGATGACGCACCCTCCTGCTCGGGGGTCGGAGACTTTTTCGGCCGAGGAGACGACCCTTGACCTTGAACTTTGCCCAAAATCGAGTTGATTTTCACCTTCCAGTCAGTTAGTTTTAGCCTAATATGTATGAAGGTGGTGACGAGATGATTCTCCTACAGACTGGCCAGATCGGAAAATTCTACCAACCGAAAGAAGCCATTCACCTCCACGCCATTTCACCTCTCAGGTCTTCCTACTAAGCTTCTACCGCTTACCTATTTAATCACCCAATTCAAGCCGTAAGTCTCTCAACGCAAGTAAAGCCTTAGTTATCAACTACTTCTGTAGCGACCATACAAGGAGGTCGAGAAATTTGGGAAGGAAATGCTGTATCTAAAAGAAAGTTTTGCC
>JBKGZS010000081.1:0-6396 GCA_046543285.1 Candidatus Acetothermia bacterium
AGTAGTTGTAGAGATAATCACTCTGGTAATTCTTATAAGAGCCACAATCGGCAAAGGAGTGACTGAGATAAGGGGAAACGAAAGCAAACCTTTATTGATAGGCAGCCTGATATTATTCGGTCTGGGGTCTGCCTTTTTTGCAAATTACCTCAGCGCTTTTCCGGAATTTGGAAAGTCCGCTATCGACGTATTTTCCGAGACACCGAGCCAGTTCTACCTGAAGTTCGGTCTGGAAGAAGTTGGCGGGGCAAATATAGTTAACGATATACTCCTGGATTTCCGGGCCTATGATACTCTAGGCGAGGCAACCGTGCTTTTTACTGCGGTCTTGGGGGCTATAACCCTGCTAAACAAAGATGTTTTCTTTGGCAAAGGAGGCGAAAAATGAGCGGAATGAGCCCGATCGTAAAGACTGTAACCCGCTGGGTATCTCCGTTCATACTGGCATTTGGTAGCTACGTCGCCCTGACGGGGCACCTCACTCCGGGCGGAGGTTTTCCCGGTGGTGTAATAATTGCCGGCTGCTTCGTGCTACTCACTCTGGCCTATGGAAAGGGAAAGGTCGACAACGTATTTAGCCTGAAATCCGCTTCCGTTACGGACAGCCTGGCCTCCCTATCCTTTCTCTGTATGGGTTTGCTGGGTTACGTGTTTGGTGGAGGATTTCTCAAAACTTCATCCAATCCGGTTTTCCCGGTAAAGCGTTTGGGTTACTGAGTGGGGGAAATATGCCGATAATAAACGTCGCTATCGGTTTAAAAGTGGGCGGCTCGTTATTTGTTGTATTTGCTTATCTTGCCCTGTTTAGAGCGATCGAGGAGGAGTGAAGATGCTAACGTATTTACTAGCATTCATACTTTTTGCAGTCGGGTTGTACAGCGTAATAAATAAACGGAACCTGATTAAGATCATCATGGGGATCATCATAATGGAACATGCCGTGAACGCTTTCTTGATATTAATTGGTTACAGGATTTCCGGGAAAGCTCCGATCCTCGAAGAAGGTGCCTCTGTAACGGAGTTTATTAATTCCGCTATGGATCCCCTGCCGCAGGCACTTGTCATCACCTCGATCGTTATTAGTCTGGGTGTGGTGGCGTTAATGGTCGCCCTCGCCGTAAGGCTATATCAGCACTACGGCACCTTCGATATCACAGAAATTCGGAAATTAAGGGGGTAATAAAGTATGCTCCCGCTTTTTGTAGCAATACCATTGGGTGTTGGATTCCTGCTACCGCTAATCGAGGAATTCCGGGAAAGGACGAAGTTCTTCGCCGTCACTGTACTCCTGGAGACTGGATTGTTACTGGCCTTGTCTATCGTAAAATTCGGTGAGAAAAGCATATATCGTTTTGGGGGCTGGCCTCCACCAGTAGGGATTAACTACGTACTCGACGGTTTGAGTTCCCTGGTCCTGGTCGTTATCAGCAGTATAGCTTTCGTGACGGCCCTGTTTGCCATGACTTACATGAGCAAGTACCAGAATTTGGGGAAATTCTACGGACTTTTCTCTTTAATGCTCGCGGGCATGTACGGAGTGGCGCTAACGGGTGACGTATTTAACATGTACGTCTACCTGGAGGTGGCCGCAATAAGTTCCTACGCCCTGGTCGGGTTCAACAGGGGGCCGGAAGAACTTGAGGCTTCGTTCAAGTATCTGATTATGGGAGCAGTGGGGTCTGTGTTCATACTGCTGGGCATCGCATTGCTTTACGGTTCCGTCGGTTCGCTGAATATTGCCGATATATCCGTCAGGGTAAGCGAAGTATCCGATCAATCCTTTATCTTGCTCAGCACCGCGCTGTTTATCGTCGGGTTCGGTCTCAAGGCAGCCTTCATACCTTTCCACTCCTGGTTACCGGATGCTCATTCGTCAGCACCCACGCCAATTTCTGCTATGCTGTCCGGGGTCCTTATAAAGGTACTCGGCGTTTACGCTCTTTCCAGGATTCTGTTTAACGGGTTGAATTTACCGAGTTTGACGCCTCAGATAATGACCTGGATTGGCGCGGGATCGATGTTTATCGGAGGAATGATCGCTCTGGGCCAGAAGGATTTAAAGAGGCTACTGGCGTACTCGAGCATTTCACAGATGGGTTACATTACCCTGGGCTTAGGAATGGGTGGAATCTTTATCTCTCAGGGTAAACCGGCGGTAGCTACTCTTGCTCTCATCGGTGGCCTCTTCCACCTCGTCAATCACGCGACTTACAAGTCGCTCCTATTTCTGTTTAGCGGAGGAGTGGAAAGAATTTTTGGAACTCGGGACCTTTCGAAAATCGGTGGATTAACCAGAGTAAGCCCGATCTCAGGCGCTACCGGAACCATTGGAACGCTTTCAATTTCAGGACTCCCTCCCTTCAACGGGTTCTGGAGTAAACTCGTAATCGTAATAGCGGCAATCTGGGGAGGACTCTACCCTATAGCCGGAATAGTTCTCTTTACAAGCGCTATAACTCTAGCCTATTACCTGAAAGTTCAGAGAGAACTCTTCCTGGGAGAAGTTGTCGGAGAAATAACCGATAGGGGAAAAATTTCACCGGGAATATACGTTCCGTTACTGATTCTGGCTATTTGCTGTATTGGTCTGGGCTTGCTTTACCTTCCGGAAATACGGGGAATCGTGTTAGAGCCGGCTGCACTTGCCTTACAGGAAGGTTCCGAATACACACAACTGGTACTCGGGTTATAACAAGGTGATTACCGTGGAAGAAGCAACAGAAAAACCGAAGATATCGAAAATAGTCTTTGTATCCGCAGTTACGCTGGCGGCCTGGCTCCTGTTTACCTGGCCGTTTGCGCCGGTCGACTGGGCAACCATAATTGCCGGAGCCATCATCTCATTGATTTCCGGAACCATTCTGGGCGGGGTAGCCACACGGCATCCAATAAAAGCGATAAATCCCGTTAGGTACTTCTGGGCGGCCTGTTACGTTTTTGCTCTGGCCTGGTGGGTTATGGTCGCCAATTTAGACGTAGCTTTTAGAGTGTTACACCCTGACGTCCCGATCAATCCGGGAATTGTCAAGGTAAAGACCAAGTTGAAAAGCGAATCCGCAAAGACCGCTCTGGCAAATTCAATAACTTTAACTCCGGGTACCATGACGGTAGACCTATCCGACGAGGGTCATCTGTACGTCCACTGGATAAACATCAGTTCGACGGATGTGGAGGAAGCGACTCGCGAAGTCGTTGGAAGGTTCGAATGGTTACTTAGGAGGATATTCGAATGATTGAATTTGCCTTAAGTCTCTTGACTTTGTCGGCATTTCTCTGCTTGTTCCGTATAGGAACGGGCCCGACTCCAGCGGATAGAATGGTGGGCATAGATATCCTTGGAATTCTCGTCGTTGGTTTCTGTGCTCTTTTCGCGATTATCACCGATCGGGCATTTTACCTGAACATAGCACTGGCCTGGGGTCTACTATCTTTTATCGGTACTACAGCTCTTGCAAAATACCTGGAGGGTAAGAAATGCGATGAGTGAAATAGCAGGAAAAGCGATAATCATAATTGGGGCTATATTTAATCTGTTCGGCTGTATAGGACTGATAAGGCTTCCCGACGTTTATAACAGGCTTCAGGGAGCCACTAAATGTGTTACTCTCGGAACCTGTTCGATCATGCTGGGGGTTCTGATCAGTACCGGAGTTAGCTCGACTGGAATGAAGGCACTTGCCGCAATAGTTTTCATTGCTATCACTGCCCCAACGGCTGCCCACGCGCTCTCCCGAGGTGCCCACAAATCCGGTATTCCGCTATGGGAAGGTAGCGTCGTCGATAAGTACGAGGAGGAGAAATAATGCAAAAGCCAAAACTACGAGAACTGGCCGAAGCGATAAATGCCATATTTTCTCGCAGATATACGTCTCAATATCCCGAAGAAGAGGCCGACGTAGCTCCGACTTTTAGAGGAGCTCCTGAATATCAGGATCAGGGATGCGTGGGCTGTTCGGCTTGTTATAACGTATGTCCGGCCGATGCCATTCATCTGGAGGAGTCGGTAAACGGAACAGAAGGAGAAAGACAGCTCCGGGTTAACCTGGGAGAATGTATCTACTGCGGCCAGTGCGAGAAATACTGCACCACCGAAGAGGGAATTGAACTATCACGAGAATATTCTCTCGCTTTCGCCGGGGAGGAAGGACCTTCGACCGAAGTAGAAAAAGAACTGGTAATATGCGACTCCTGCGGGGAAGTCGTGGGAACGAAGGATCACATCCTATGGCTCTACAGCAAGCTTGGAAACCTGGCTTACTCCAATCCGAGTATATTTCTAACCTATCTCGAGAATCTAGACTTAGCCAGAAGGGACAGGTTGAACGAACGTCCGAGCCACCGGAGCGACAGAGTGAGGGTTCTCTGTCCCGAGTGCCGCAGAGAGCTAACAATCATTGAGGAGGGCGAGAAATAAGTAAGCACGTTAAAGATATTCTGAAGTATTGTCCCTCAGTTCTTCCACATCTCCGTATATCATTGTTTTGTCCACTTAAGCCTCCTGCCCATACCTGGCAACTGATTTAACCTTAAAAACTCAGCAGTAGACGAAATCCGGCACCCAGGTATGGTCAGGAGACTTGAACTATAAAATACCCCGGGTCACCGGGACGGTCAGTTATTCCTTTGCCTGGATCAGCTTGACTGAGTTAATCCCCACCTTTCCGGGTCGAACTCGGTTAGATTATCGGGATCAAACACGTCAACAGTAATTTCTTCGCTCGGTCTCTCCCGCTTCTCAAATGTAATCGTCGTCGAACTTTCATCGAGCTTGCTTTCGGCTACGAGTTTCTTCATGGCCGTCTTCCCTTCGAAGGTTTCAAGTTCCTTTACTTCCGTGACCCTGGCCAGTTCTCCGTCGCCGTTGTAATCCTCGGATTTCAAAATTAACCAGTTGTCCTGTCCCACCCAAACCTTGCCCGAAGGAAACTTGGCAGTTGCATCTTCCTTCACTTCTGTCTCCAGGACGTAAGCGGGTACTGACTCGCCCGCAATTGTCAGTTCGGCTTCGCCTACCAGTTCGGCATTGTACCTTTCACTCATGTTCCTGCTTCCGATTTCCTGAAAGGTCAAATTACTGCCTGCAAAACTGCCCTGTTGTTGAGAGCTGGGAAGTTTCTTGGGCTGCGGAAAAGCCGAAAGCAGTAACCACATTTCGGTGCCTTCTTCCGTTTCCCGGCTCAAGAATATCGATCCAGCTACGTCTTCCGGCTCCAGAAAGTAAATCAAGGTGTAATTGGGTTCACCTGGCGCCTTCCTTGCGAGGGAACCAAATTTGTAGCCGGTCTCGGTCCCATCCGGGTTCACGTTCTCAAAACTGAGAATCGATAGGACGTCTCCTTCGCTTATTTTTTCCTGCTGCTCGTCGACGTTTATCATTATTTCTTCGCCCGTTATAGAGTCCTGACCGAGCGCAGGAACTTCCGGAGTCAAAAATACCGATATAACTAAACAGGCGGTAATCAGGACGGTACTCTTTCGCTTTAAGTTCATTTAAATCACCTCAGGTAATTGGCTTATCGTATTAATTTTCATTGTCTTTTTGTTTCCAGAAACGATGGCCGGAACAACAGCAGTATCGCCGGAATTACTGTAAAGGCGCTAATCATGCTTACTACCATTGTCAGCGCCATCAAAAAACCAAAATTTACTATCGCGCTGAACGAGGAAAAGGCCAGAATGGCAAATCCAACCGCCAGCGCCATGGCATTGTAAAATATTCCCTGGCCGGTTGTCCTCAATGTAGCCGAGAGTATTTCCTCTTCGCCACGGCCCTCTTCGTACTCGATTCGGAACCTCTCTATGAAGTGAATAGCGTAGTCAATTCCTATTCCTATTACTATAGAACTGACCATCAGGGTGGCAAGATCAAGCGGCGTCCCGCTGTAGCCCATGACTCCGAAGTTTATCAGAACAGTTAGAACTAACGGAATAAGGCTTATCACGCCGGCAACAACGGAGCCGATTATCGCTGCCACGATCACTCCCGCCACGCCAATAGAAGTAACCAGGCTGACCAGCTGACTTGACACGACCTTGGAAGAGACCATTGCCGAAAGCCTCGTCGAACCGACCATTTCGGCGTCAATCGAACTGAAGTTTTTATCCAGGTACTCCTGAACTTCCTCTTTCAGTTCAACTATTTCGGTACTGGATGCGGAATCGTAGAGACCGGTTATTTCCCCGGCCGAAAAATCTCCTCTCGCCAACTGACCTAACCCGCCTCCCTGAAAACTAAAGAGTAACAGGAGCTGAGATGCCAGGTTTTCCTTTTCGGGAATCCTAAAGTACTCAGAGTCACCGCCGTGGTATTCTTGGTTAAGCTGCTTGACAATATCTACCAGAGAAAACGTCCTATTTATCTTTATTCCCTCTTTGGTTTTCAGCCAGTTCTCGAAC
>JBKGZS010000082.1:0-6374 GCA_046543285.1 Candidatus Acetothermia bacterium
ACACTATGCCGAACACTGTGAACTGCTGACCCACAGTGGAGTCCACGACCTGGACCTCATTCGATGGTTAGTGGATAGCGAGTATGCCAGTGTCTACGCAAAGGATCGTTCCGGGTTTTTAGCCGCGGAAGGACTGGAGGTTAGAGATAGCGTACTCGCGCTGTTTCAATTTGAAAGCGGAGTAATCTACAATTTTGAAAATTCATGGGTGCTTCCCGAGAATTTCCCCTCCATCCTGGATGCCAAGGTGGAAATTGTAGGCTCAGAAGGGTCCCTGACGATAGACGTGTTTCAGCAGGGGCTTGATTTCTACAGTTCCGCAGGCGTTCAGCACCCCGATTTGTATCACTGGCCTGAACTGGAAGGTCAAGTTGAAGGTGCCATCCGCCGAGAGATAGACCATTTTGTGAATTGTGTCCTGAATGATGAGAAACCCCACTGTTCCATCGAAGAGGGCTACAGGGCTGTTGAAGCGGCGGTGCGAACCCAGCAAGCTCTGAGCGAAGGATGTGAGATAAGCTTTTAGGTTCTCCGTGCTGTCAGCCGCGATCTCTGTTATAACCCTGACTGGTTTGTAAAGAGGTGAATTATCTTTCTATGGTTTATGACAATATAAATCTGAAGGAACTTCTAATTTCTCTATCTAGCCTGAGCAAGGAGGAAGGGTGCCCTCGTACTCTGCTGGGCGTGTCCTCCAATTCCAAGTCCGTGGTCCGAGCGTCACTCCGATCGGCAAAGAGGCTAAATGCTCCAATGTATTTTGTCTCCACGCTAAATCAGGTAGACCGCGATGGCGGATATACGGGCTGGACCCACCATGATTTCGCGGAATTTGTAGCACAGGAAAGCAAAAAGATCAACTTTGAGCTGCCAGTTGTTCTGGGCATAGATCACGGAGGTCCCTGGCAGAAAGATTTGCACTCTCTCGAGAACTACTCTTACGAAGAAAGCATGGCCTGGGTAAAAGATTCCCTTGAATCGGCAATAGCTGCAGGTTACCGGATGATACATCTGGACCCCACCGTAGATAAGAGCCTTCCCGAGGGCCAGACTCTCCCCGTTGAAGAAGTGGTCCGCCGAACTATCGAACTTCTGGAACATTGTGAAGCTCTCAGAGAACGACTAGGGCTCCCTCCTCTGTCTTACGAAGTGGGCACAGAAGAAGTCCATGGGGGAATGACTCAGAGGGAGGACTTTTGCCGTTTTGTGGAACTATTCGATAAAGCTCTGCGAAAACGTGATCTACAGAACCTTTGGCCCTGTTTTGTAGTAGGCCAGGTGGGAACCGACTTGCATACCACGACCTTTGAACCTGATAGGGCCCGAGAATTGGCCGAAGTATTAAACGATTACGGATCCTTTCTAAAAGTTCACTACAGTGATAATGTGGATTGCCCTTCAAGATTTCCAGAGGCCGGAATTGGCGGGGCAAACGTGGGCCCCGAATTTACAGAACGCGAATACGAAGGTCTTTTAGAACTGCTCGATCTGGAGGAGAGTTTGTGGTCAAAAGGGTGCCTGGATTCGAAATCGGAGTTTTATGGAAACTTACGGGAGGCGGTGGTCGACAGCGGGCGCTGGAAGAAGTGGCTTACACGGGACGAGAAGGACAAAGCCTTTGATCAGCTTGATCCAGAGAGACAAGAGTGGTTGCTTAAGACCGGTTCAAGGTACGTCTGGGCCCAGGGCACAGTTGATCAAACTCGGGAGCAGCTTTATGAAAACGTCTCCCGGGGCGGCTTTCAACCAGAGAGAATTGTCTCAGGTCACATCGAGAGGGCGGTCGACAAATATCTTTCGAGATTCAATTTGGTAAACCTGGGCCGTAAACTCCCCGTCTGAAATATCAATAGTCAATCCGTCACAATTTTGAATTGAATTAGATTGCGTCAGTTGGTAGCTTTTCATTGTAGCGGAGTTCAAAATCGCAACCCTGGGATAAAGTGTCAGCTCTTTCCCCATCAGGTAGGTGATTGGAGTGGCTGCGAAGGTCTCACGGCTGTGCATGCATTGCCCCAATTACAACCCAGATTGGCCCAACGACGGGGAAGGCAAGTGCCGAGGCTATTATCTCCGGGAGGCTCAGGGAGCATGTCTGACTTTCAAATCGTGGAAAGGGGGTAAGCTTACCTTTCCTGAAGCGGTGGAGGCGAAAAAAAGCCAGTTTCGCAGACATAACCGTACGGATCGATTCAGGGAAGAAACTGTAGCTATGATCTTGAAATATCAGGAACCTCTAGACGAAGATTACCTTGAGAAGCGGGCCAACGATCTGGCAGCACGAATTGCAAAAGGTGAAAACGCTTACAACGTCTTCGAGCAAGCCAAGGATTGTACCAGCCTGTACCTTCCCAAGAAGCTCTGCAGGGCTATCGAAGAAAACAGACATAGATTTATTGGAGCCTAGCTCTTCTCCACCTGGGCAAATTGCTTCTCGGATTTCTAATGGTTTAATCATAGCAATCCCCATTTCCTACATCACTTTATATTCCCGGCGAGGAACATGTCAGCCTGACTGGGCCTTGAAACTGGAACTACCAGGGCGTAAATTACGGCATAAGCTCAGGTAATTTTTGATACTTATCTATGGTCATTTCTTGTAACCAGTTTCGCCTCAGATAAAAGGTGATTAGAATGGACAAAACCGTGATCGTAATCCTCTCTACTATGCGGGCTGGATCGACGTTGCTTAAATCTCTTCTACAGGAAGCCGAAGACGTTTCTCGCTTGCCGGAAATGGATTTCCACGAGGTTTCTAGCCCCGGGGAGATGGAAGACCTGAGCGACAAGCCGATCGTGGTTTTGAAAAAACCGCCCGGTTATCACGCAGTTAGGAGTTATCCTTACATCCCAGACTGGGTTGACCCAAAGTTCATCGTCCTGGTAAGGAACGTCTCCCAGAACCTGATGTCGATAAAAAGGATGACTTTAGGGCCGGTTGCCTATTATATGCCACAGTTTATCAATCGTCTTTTTGTGGAGTCCTACTGGTGCAGGGTCTACGAGAATATTCTGGATCATCCCCGGGTAGGGGGAGAGAGGACCACGTACGTAAGCTACGAGGAGTTGACCAAGGAACCAGTGAAGGAAACCAAGCGGCTCTACGAATTTATCGGATCGCAACGGGTTAGGGGAACGGATCAATATCAGCGCAAGGTGAGGAAGTTCTGGAGTCTGGCCAACTACAGTAGGTATATAGACGAGTCCACGGTCAAAGAGCCTAAACCAAGAGAAGTGGACCCGGCCCTGCGGAAGGTGATCGAAGAATCCGAGCGATTATCGCAAGTACAGTCCCGTCTTGCTTCCCTGTTGAAGCGTCGTTCGGGTCAAGTTTCATCAATTAGGGCAGAATAGATTTGCTCTATCTTGTCGGCGGTGGACTCAACGGAGTATCTGCTAGCTTCGTTTAACGCATTCTGGCTGAAGTTTTCCCTCTCCCCGGGGTTGTCGATGATATATCTCATCTTCTGGCCCAGATCTTCCGGATCATGGGGCTCGAATAGCAGACCAGTTTCTTTATGACGGACGAGTTCGGGGATCCCTCTGGCAGCCGGACCGATAATGGGTAAACCGAAGGACATGGCTTCTAGAATGCTGACCGGCTGGTTTTCAGTGGTGCTGGCAGTTAAAAATACGTCGCCCATACAGGGGAGGCCCTGGTCAATTAGCCGGGCATTGGGAACCTGTCCTAGAAAGACAATTTTCTCGCGAATCCCCAGATCCATTGCCTGTTGTTTAAGCGGTTCGACTGCGTTGCCGGTTCCAATTAGGACGAAATTGGTCTCAGGATAATCGTCTGCAATGGTTGCAAACGCTTGAAGGGCCACATCCAGTGATTTTTCGTGGGAGATCCGGCCGATAAAAATAAAATGAGGACCTTTGTCCAGCTGATGGCCGTGCCGGAGACGCCCGATTTCTTCTTTGCTCGGAATATCCGGCAGTTGAATGGAATTTCTCAGAACTTTGGGTTGGGAACGGAGCCCGTGGTGCATCAGCTGTTGTTTCATAACCCCGGAAGGACAAAGAACTTTCGTGCAACGATTGAAGAAGAAAATTGTATATTTCCACATGATGCGCGTAGTTAATTTGCCCGCGGGAAAAGGAAAATATTTGAGATATTCAGGATCGGCCCAGAAGGTGTGGAAAGAACCTACTAGAGGTACTCTGAGAACCTTTGCGGTAATACAACCCTGCCAGCCCACGCCCCATTGTGTTTCAATATGAATAAGCTGAGGCCCCTGCCTCCGTGCGATTTTTAAAGCGGGTAAAAAGGTGGGGATCACGATATCTAGATCGGGAATGCTCCGTCTGGGCAAGGACGGGGTGAGGTCGAATACTTGAATTGCCTCGTGCAAGTCCTTTTCCATTTCTTTTTGATCTTCTGAGGAAGGACGAGGCCTAAAAATGGAGATCTCATGACCCCGGCTTGCCAGTTCATTTACGCGGTTTGCTATGGAAGTTGTTACGCCAGAGATATAAGGAAAAAAACTATCGGTGAATACGCATATTTTCATTGTGCTTAGAATACAACAGCGCTGTCTTTACTGCAACCAATGAGGGATAGCTATCTTGTTGGTTGGCGGGCCCTGCTTGAAAATCAGCCTGCCTCTTAATGAGCCTAACCGTTCTCAACTTCCGGGTTTATTTGGTAATCGTAATTGATAGAAACCGTTGGTTTTAGCGTGTTTGCGACAGAACAGTATTTGTCGAGGGATAAATTTATCGCCTTTTCAAATTTCTCCTCTTCCACCTCTCCCCAGACCCGATAGGTTAAGGTTAAATCCGTCAAAACTTTGGGATGTTGCTCTCTCCGCTGGCCCTCCATTTCAATCTCCAGGTCGGTGAAGTTCTGCCTCATCTTTTCCAGCAATGAAGCGATGTCCATTCCGGTGCATCCGCCCAGGGAAATCACCACCATTTCTACTGGATGGCACGCGCTATCGAAGCCCCCCGCATCGGAACTGCCGTCTAAAATTACGCTGTGTCCGCTTTCACCCGTACCTACAAACTGCAAACCTTCGTTGAGCCGAACTTTGGTTTTCATTGAGATCTCCTCCTTGGTTGGCCAGATCTATTTGGGTCAGCTAGTTACATTCTACCAAAAATAGTAGGTGATCAACGTGTTGATAGCCAACACTATTGGGCAGTTTGGTCGTCTGCAAGAGAGGTGAAAGGGGATCTACCAGGACCTCGTTGAGATCATTCCGGTGGTCAAAGATCTGAAGGGGTTCTGGTAGCATTCTATCATTATGGACTCCGTTTCTGTCCGTAGAGGCATCTTTCCAGCAGGATGCAAATATCACAGGCGGGGGTTCGGGCCTTACAGATCTCTCTACCGTGGCGGATAAGTTGCAAATGTAGCTGATACTTCACTTTGTCAGGAATCAGCTTATTCAGGACCTTATGGTGGTTTTCCCCCGAGGAAACGAGACCGAGTCTAGAAGTCACCCTGCGGACGTGGGTGTCTACAGGGAAGTAATGTTTGTCCAGAGCGAATAAAGAAACCACCGCAGCCGTCTTTCTCCCCACCCCCTTGATGCTTTCCAGCTCGTTTAGGACTTCCTCCGTGGAGCAGTTTTCGAGGTATTTCAGACTATACTCTCCCCTGGTTTTGCGGAGAGTGCGCAGGATTCGCTTGATGGTTTGGGCCTTTTGATGCTGGAGTCCACCGGATTTTATGGATTCAGCGATCTCGGCAGATGAGGCTTTATCCATCTCCTCGTAACTAGAGAAACGCTTCCTCAGACTCTCCCATGCTCGATCTCTGTTTAGGTCAGTGGTATTTTGGGAAAGGACCGTTTTAATAAGCGTTTCGAGAGGAGGGTTCCGATCGCGTTTTTTAGGTATCCCGTACTCGTTTTGCAGTTGTTGTTTGACCCATTTAAGTTTGGAGCTACGTAGAGGGATGTCTGTTTGTTCCATATCACAAAGTTTACATACTTGCTGCGTCTGAAGGCCTGTTCTTCAACAGAATCAGGAAGGGTTTAATCTCTTTCCAGGATGGGGAAAAGCCCAGTTTTAGTTCAGGGATTAGGACAGCTCTACTTTGTAGGAACTATCGCCATCTGCTTCCGCTTTTTTGTCTTCGTACATTTTTTTGTCTGCTTCCTCAATTGCCTCTTCGATGTGCCTGTGTTGCTCCGGCTGCCAATAAGCACTTCCAATGGCCAGAGTCAAAGGAAAATCGATAAGTGAATTTTCGTGTTTGTTCCATTCTTCCAGATTGGTCTGGATACGGTTGACGATGTTTTGGGCCTCGCCGTTGGTTTCTGGTAAAACGATAAGGAACTCGTCTCCACCGTATCGGACGACGATATCAGCCCCACGAACGTTTTCCTGAAGAAGTTTCGAAACGGTTCTCAAAATCCTGTCCC
>JBKGZS010000083.1:0-6253 GCA_046543285.1 Candidatus Acetothermia bacterium
ATTGAGAGGGACGGCCCTCAGTGAGAAGCGCTTGGATGACTTTCTCACTAGAATGAAGGGTTTCCTCGATTACTGAAGGAAGAGTCTCCAATTCTTCATAGCTTTCGTGAGCTCCAGCGTAAATGGTGGCAGTTCTCTGGAGAGCTACTAGCATACCGGTAAATGATTTGGTCATTACTACGCTCTCTTCTTGACCCTCTTCTATGGTGAAGGCATAGTTCACGGAACTGGCCAGTTTGCTGTCAGGATAGCAGGTAAAGCCGAACCCGTCCATGCCATATTTGGCATCGGCGTATCTGACCGCTTTTACAGTTTCCGTAGTTTCACCGGAACGTGAAAAGGCAAACAGCAAGGTTTCGGATTCTCCACCTGCTGAAACAAGAGAATCGCCGAACAAGAACAGTTCAGAGGAGGGCAAGGCCCGGCACCTCAGTCCAGTGTATTGTTGAAATATCCGGGCGCAAGATTGAGCTAAAAAATACGAGGTGCCGCTACCACAGAAAATGGCTTCTGCAGGGTTGTGATTGTTTAAAAAACTCTGGATTTCGTCATGCTCTTGCTGTGACTTGTCCAAAACGAAATCCACTATCCCAGGTTGCTGGTATATTTCTTGTTCTGTAATCTCGCCAGGTTGAGTCATAATGTGTCACTTCCTCGACGTTTAGGCTGACCTCTGATTAGTTCCAGCTCTAATATTCGCTAGTCGTAAAGGATTTGATCTCCGTATTGTTCGAACAGGCGCTTATTATGTTTGTCTCCCACGCCGTCAGGCAAGTTGGAGCTCAGGAAAATCGGCGGTTCTTCACCCTCGTCGATCATCAATTCTGCAATCTCTCCCTCGATTGCGTGAAGGATATAGGTGCCCGTAATCAGGGAGACCCCACCAAATTGGTAATCCTTTCCGGTTAACTGACCTACGGCATCGCCTTCCGGAGCTTGATTATCGAGGACTAGGTCGGCTATCTCATAAACTTTCTTTCCGCTCGAATGTCTGGAATCGACGTTCTTGCTGTATTCTAGAGAAGTTAAGGCTATGACCTTAACTCCCCGTTCCTTGGCGGCCAGGGCGACGTCTACGGGAACCGGATTTCGTCCAGACGTCGAAACTAGCACCAGAGCGTCACCTTCTTGCAATCCTTCTTTTTCAACTATGGTATCGCCATACCCTTCCAGCCGTTCGATAGCGGTTGTGTAGGAGATGGGGCGGATATCCATTTTTAATCCCGGGGCGTGGATTGGGTTCCACAGGGCCAAACCACCGGCGCGATACATTACCTCCTCAGCTAGCATAACCGAATGTGCGCAGCCAAAGACGAAGATTCGATCGCCGGATCGTACTACCTCATGTAGGACCTTCGCGGTCTCTTTGATGGTTTCGTAATCGTTTTCAATCGCCTGAAGGCATTTTTTAGTCGCACTCCAATAACTTTTTGCTCCCATAAGTTAAGACCTCCTTCGAATACAAAACATACGATATCTTCATGTGCCGTTCCATACCTGTTGGGCCGCAATAGAAAAGTCCACGGTTATAGCATATTTGGAGCCCATCCTTGGGTCCGGAATATTTGTCTGAGGAGAGCTTGATAAAATGAGTAACACAAATAAGCAGGAATGTATATTGGGGTTGGATTTGGGAACCTCGGGGGTTAAAGGGCTACTGATCGATAGGCGGGGAAAACTACTCGAGAGCTCCCGGGAGTCCTATTCCCTGATTAAGTCACAAAGTGGGAGCTGGGTCGAACAAGATCCTATGGAGTGGTGGAAAGCCGCCCGCAAAGTCATTAGCGATTTGAAGTTGAAAGGTAGAAGGCTGGAAGGGGTGGGGGTAACTGGTCAGGTGAACGGATTGGTCATGGTTGGCGAGAATGGTCAGCCACTGGGTAACGCCCTTATATGGATGGATCGGAGGTCGAACCAAGCGGCGCGGAGCCTAGACAAAGAGTTTGGTCAACTGATTCGCTCCTACAGCAACGCCTCTCCAACCGCTTTGTTTGCGCTCAGCAAACTAAAATGGTTGGCTGATAACAGGCCCTCTTTGCTGGAGGAAGCATCGAAACTACTTTTCCCTAAAGATTTCCTAATCTACAAACTAACTGGTAAGTTTACCACCGACGTGACTGACGCTGCGGCGGGGTTGATGTTAAACTTAGAAGATCGGAATTGGGCCAGCGAAATCTTGAGTGAAATGGTTTCCCCTGAACAACTTCCCCCTTTACATGAATCTACAGACATTGTCGGGCGGACGAAATCTGAGTTCGAGTCAAGTGGGCTCAGAGGAGGGATCCCGGTTACCGCCGGGGCGGGAGACCTTGCTACAGCTGCGCTGGGTAGTGGTGTAGTGACGCCTGGTTCAAGCTGTATAACGTTGGGAACTGCCGGTGACGTATCCGCCTATTTGTCGGATCTCCCCTCGGGGCTCGATCCGCGGATCTGGATTCTGTGCCATGCAATACCAGGGAGATATCTATGGCACGGGATGGTAAAAACAGCTGGATACGCGGTGACCTGGTATCTGGATACCTTTGGGGGAGGAGATGGGGCTCGGGCGCCGGAAAAACACGGGGATCCATACGATCTCCTGTTGGAAGGGGTAGATGAGGTGGGAGAAGGGAGCGAAGGTTTGCTGTTTTTATCTCATCTCGAGGGCGTGGCTAATCCGTATCATAATTCACTTGCCAGAGGAGTTTTTCTCGGAATCACCTCGGATCATGATAAAGACCATTTCACCAGAGCGGTTTTGGAAGGAGTGGCCTTCAGCTATCGAGAAATATTTGAAATAATGGCGGGGATGGGCGGCGAAGAGATTTCAGCGATCAGCGTAACTGCCGGGGGCAGCAAGAGTTCTCTCTGGAATCGAATTATCTCCGACGTCCTCGGCAAGAACATCAAAGTGATCTCTCCCCATGATTCGTCTGCCGTAGGTGCAGCCATAATCGCCGGGGTTGGTGTTGGCCATTGGGAGGGGTTTGAGGAAGCTTGCAGTCGGATTCTTACGGTCCAGGACCTTGTTGAATACGATTCTGCTAGTCATCAACGGTATTCGGAAATCTTCAAGATAAATCGTCGGGCTTACCGGTCGCTGGAAGGCTTGTTCTCTGACCTTTCCGAGTTCGCTGCTTGACCAACTTCCTGCGGTTCGACCGGACACGACTAAAGGGTCGGAAATTGAAAACTTTCCCGATTATAACTAACATAATTAAAACTTGGAAGGAATGGTGATTGTGTGACAAACGGTGCCCAAAATGATGACTCTCCGGTGATTCTTGATCTGGGTTGGGAACTTCCGGACAGCGAGTACGTGGAACGGGCGGAATTCCAGCGTGCGGATTCATTTTCTGAATACCAGCATATATTTGTGGATCCGCTGAAAATAGAAACTTTGTGGGCCGACTACCTGCAGCCCGCTAAAGACGGCTATTTCCTAACAGAAGTTGATGCCGATGGAGGGCTGGGAAAAGCCCTTCTCAACATCATTAGAACCCGCCAAGAAGAAATCAGCAAGCTCCTTCGGGATCGAGGTGGTATGGTCTTTGTTCGCCTACGTGAACCTGGTCGTCCGGTTAGAATTCTGAAAGAAAACGAGCAAACTCTCATTCACCGCTACTCCTGGATTCCTGGGTTTGGAGAAGTTGATGATAGTCTGGATCAGCTTGGGCTCCGACGAAGGAGAGGGAAAGGGCTCTATTCGATCGAAACGTCGGCGGGGTTTTTGACCGATTATTGTAGCCATAATCAGTCAGACTTCAGGTACGAAGTAGTTTTAGAAGACACAGAAACCCACAAAAAAGAGATGAATCTTACCCCTCTGGCCTACAACTCCGTGGGTGAACCAGTGGCCTTTCAACTTAGCTGGGGGAGGGGTCGAGTAATGTTTTTACCCTCTCTTCTTGGCGAAAAGAGACACGAAGCCCACCAGAATCTGTTGAATAAAGTCGCGGAGCGCGCGCGCTTTGACTCTGATGGCCCCCCCTCCTGGATAAGCGATTTCGATGCGCCTGAGGAACAACGCCTAGCGTCTGATCTTGAGGAGTTGAACTCCCGTCGTGGGAAGATACGGGACAGGATCGAAGATCTACAAGAACAACTGGAGGAGTGTGGCAATTACAAAAAACTCCTTTATTCTACCAATCCTCGAGTTTTGAGGGAAATTGCGGGTAAAGTATTTCGAGAGCTGGGTTTTCGGGTGGAAATGAATTCTTTCGATTCTGCCGACTTCGTGTTGTCGGGTGAAGACCGGACCGCTCTGGTGATTATAGGGGCAGCGGAAGAAGATCCAGTAGGGCTGGAACCGTATCGCCGGCTGCTTTGGGCCGCCGACAGTGCCCGTCCGGCGGAAGACGATCTCCAGGGGGTGCTCCTAGCCAACGGCTATGCTGAAAAGCACCCTGAAGAAAGGAGCAGGACGGTTACCGAAGAAGTCCGGCGCCGCTGTTCGCTAAACAACTTCACTTTTTTAAGTACTTTCCAGTTGTTTGAGTACCTGGTGTGCCTAAATCGGGGAGAGGGAAAGAAGGTCAAACGCCAGTTAATGGAGTTGATTTACAAAGAGTGAGCCCTGGAGGTTGTCCGATGGGGAGTATCTTCTTGTGAAGAGTCAATTTTGAGTTTTTGAGTCGATGGTCGTCTCGAGGAGGGAAATTTGAAACGAATTGAAGATTACCGGCCGGTTGTCGGAGATGAGGTCATTGCGAATATTTTTCGAAAAACTCGCAAATTATATGGCAAGAAAATTCTCCACGTCAATTCTACTTATCAAGGAGGGGGCGTTGCGGAAATTCTGGACAAGATGGTGCCCCTGATGAGTGACCTCGGCCTGGCCGTAGACTGGCGTATCCTTCATGGCAGTCATGATTTTTTCACCATAACCAAGAAGTTTCATAACGCTCTACAGGGCGAAGATATCAACTTTTCCGAACTGAAGAGATCTGCCTATCTGAATACCAACCAAAAGTTTGCCAGTTATTCTCATATCGATCACGATCTGGTAATCGTTCACGACCCGCAACCTCTCCCTTTAATCAGGTTTTTCCAGAAACGAGAGCCTTGGATCTGGCGTTGTCACGTCGATTTGTCTGAACCAAATGAAGCGGTCTGGGAATACTTCAAAGATTTCATGATCAGATATGACAAAGTAGTCTTTTCCAGCGAAAAGTTTACTAAATCTCAGCTTCAAATGGATACTGAGATAATCAAACCTTCTATCGATCCCCTCGCGGTAAAAAATCGTGAAATCGGAGAGCCGACCATCAAAAAATATTTGAACAAATACTCGATAAAAAGGGACAAACCGATAATCGCTCAGATATCCCGATTCGATAAGTGGAAGGACCCCGAAGGGGTAATAAAAGTATTCGATTTGGTGAAAGAGGAAGTGGATTGTCGGTTGGTGTTGCTTGGATCAATGGCCCTGGACGATCCCGAGGGTGCAGGAGTGCTGGATAACCTGGTTGAAAAAGCCCGGGGACGGGACGATTTGATCGTCATCAACAAAGAAAGCGATATACTTGTCAATGTTTTGCAGAGAGCCTCGAGCGTTGTTTTGCAGAAATCGCTGAAGGAGGGATTCGGGCTTACGGTGACAGAGGCACTGTGGAAAGAAACTCCTGTTGTTGCAGCCGACGTGGGTGGTATCCCCCTACAGATAACCGATGGGGAAAACGGATTCCTGGTTGACCCTCGGGACTACGAGCAAGTGGCTGACCGGGTAGTCAAGATTTTACAAAATCCTGAACTAGGATCTCGTCTGGGCAGGAGCGCTCATGAAGAGGTCAGGGGAAACTTTCTGATAACCACGCAACTTCTCCGGTGGTTGGAAGTTCTCCAGGAAGCCGTTCCCTAAATTAATGTTAATCAGGATCGTCAATCTCGATGGTTGCGGACTTTACCTCCTTATCCACCCCTTTCAACGATCGCATCATTCCCTTTACTGTGCCTCGAATCAGATCTCTGGGAAAGTCGGAAAGACCGAGGGTTTTGCCGTTCACGCATACCGTTAACTGTTCTGTGGGAAGGCTAAGGCAATCTTCACGGTTCTGGTTCCCGGCAACTATTTCTTCTGCCATGGTGTGGCAGTCCGGGAACCCGCACTTACCGCAGTCGATTTCTCCCAATTCAGCCGCTATTTTTTGGACCTCCATTTCTTTTTCGATAGCCTCCACGCACTCTGTCAAGTTCCCGCGGTAGCGGTATATGGTATAATCTCGGGAATCGATTGTTCCCACGGCTATTTTGGGAAAGGGGTGCTCTTTATACC
>JBKGZS010000016.1:0-25719 GCA_046543285.1 Candidatus Acetothermia bacterium
GGGCAAAGTGGATCTGCTAATCGGCAGGGAGATAGTCGATTATAAGACGGGCCACAAAAAAACCGCCGGCAAGGTCGTAAAACAGTCCAGCCCCGATCTCTACGACGGCCGACCCGACTTTCAACCCCTGATATATCTGCTCCACCATAGAAGAGTTTACGGAAACAGAAAGCTCAAATTTACGTTCCTGTATCCCCTGGACGATCTAGGCAAGTTGAGGGAGAACAAGGTGGATTTTGCTGCGCTCAAAACCACTATTAACTACTACCCCTGGACCTTCGAAGATTTCTTGACCAAAAAGGAGGTCTTCGATTATGCCTCAACTTCCAAGAAGAGAAATAAACTGCTCAAACCTCTCGGCGAGCAGGGCTTGGCGAAAGTCCTTTCCCAACTGGATTTTGAGAATGGTGATTTCCGCTCCAAGGAAGCAGCCCTCTCCTATCAGCAACAATTAGAGGAACTTTGCAAAAGACATCTGGTCATTGGCCAGGAAAAGGAGCATTACGACCTCACCCGCAAACAACTGAGAAAAGCCGCCCGCTCCATACTGAGCACCTCGCTGGTCGAACTGAGAACCATCAACTACTTTAAAGATGATCTGGACCGATTTGAGGAATATCTGGAGGAAATGTTGGCCCGAATGAACCACTGGCAGGAGACCAGATTTCCAGTAGGCGATTGTGATCTGGAAAAAGTTCGTCACCGAGATCTAATTCTGGCCGGGGAAGGAAGATGAACAAAAGACCCAGAGGAAACCAGGTCGAGCTAATCAAAAACACCGAGGGCCTGTACCTCGTGGATGCCGGCGCGGGGACGGGAAAGACCTTTTCCATATCCAGACGATATGCCAGATTGCTGAAAAATGGAGCGAAACCCGGCGAAATCTTCCTGGCCACATTTACCGAAAACGCGGCAGACAATATGAGAGAAAACATCATCAAGCATTGCAATTACGATCTCTCGGAACTCAGGGAAGCCCCAATCTCAACTTTTCACGGTTTCTGCCAGCGACTGCTCCTCCGAAAGGGCTTTCACGCCCCGCAAAAATTAGGAATCGACGAGGGGATCACCGGAAACGTTCAAACTCTTTCCAATAAGGTGCAGGAGGCCAGGGAATTTCATGACTTCTACGACAATTTCAGGGAAGATTACCCCCAGCACGGGGAATATTACCCGCTAGTTTACGATGACACAAACCTGCTGGGTTTGATAAATTCACTGGCCGCCAAAGGCATATTCCCCAAAAGAGAAGGATGGTATCGCAATTCCAGAAACCAGCTTCACGGAAATTTCGAAAAATTCTTGGAAAGATCAAAGGAGATAAATTCCCCGCTCCCCGGGAAAAGGAGAAAAAAGCAATCCCGCTTGCTCAAGAAATTAAATGACATGAAAAATCGCGAATTTAGGAAAGGGGAGGTTAGCAACAAGTCTCAGATCAAAACCGGGAAACAGGTCGATCCGGCAATTATGGAAGAAGCATTCCACGAGAAAAGGGAGCCGCTCATACAGTTCGTTCACGATCTTTACTTCGAATACATCAAGCATCTCCTCGGTCGCAATTATCTCAATTTCTCATTTCAGCTCATGTTTGCCTTCGTGCTACTAATGGAAGATCACAGGCTGCGAAGCTCTCAGCAATTTAATTACGTGATGATAGACGAGTTTCAAGATACAAATGAGATTCAATTCAAGCTGTCACTATTGCTGTCACGAACCGGCAACATCGCCGTGGTGGGGGACTGGAAACAGAGCATCTTCAGTTTCCAGTACGCGAATGTACAAAACATCATCAGCTTTCGGGAAAGGCTCGAACAGTACTATCAGGAGATAAACGAGGATCAGCCCAGAACACCCTTTCCACTGAGGGAAGTTAATACTATCGAACTTAAGCAGAACTACAGGTCCTCCCAGCAGATACTCGACTTCGCCCTGCAGGCACTCTCGGTCCGCGGTAGAAAAAATGAAAAAGTCCAACTGCAGGAGGAACCAGTTCCGCTGACCGCGGCAAATGAGAAAATCGATACCGAAATTGGTGCTTTCGTCTCCGAAAACGAAGCTGAGGCAGTGCTGACCAGAGTAGTGGAGGTCGTAGAAAGCAATCAGTATCAGGTAAACGGAAAACCGCTGCGATACCGAGACGTGGCGATATTTTCCCGCAACCGAGCCTTCGCCCTCGAATTGGCAAAGAAAGCCAGAGAGCATGATCTTCCCGTCACCTACGAAGGAGGGGCGGAGATCTTCAAGACAGATCCTGGAATTATTCTTCTAGCCTGGCTGCGTGTCCTGGAACGTGACGATTCACGCCGAGGCTGGGCGGTGCTATTGGACGAAGCGGGCTACAACCTGGGAGAAGTAGAACATATACTCGATAATTGCGATTACCCACCGGACATGCTGAACTTCAAGGATCAGCTCTCGAAGACCGAGGGGGTAGGAACTGTGGCCCGAACTGTCTTTAGCCGCTACGGTTACGACAATCAATTCACTGATGCGATCATCGTTGCCTTAGAGGAGGCACTCCGCTCATCTTACATGAATTTGGGATCAGCTATCCGTTTCATAGAAGCAAACATCGAGCTCGGGGAAACTTACGAGGTGGACAACGTTAGTGCCAATTCCGCTACTGTGCAAACCATCCATGCCGCAAAAGGCCTGGAATATCCTGCGGTATTCGTGGCCAACATGAATAGACACGTCTTTCCCAGCACGTCGGCAAACCGAAAAAGAATCTATTACTCCGATCTCGCAGGACTCAGACAGAAAAAGATCTATTCCGAGGAAGACGGCTTTGTTTACGATGACTTCAACGGCTATCTAACTTCCAAAGTAAACAGCATCGATTACGACGAGGAAAGAAGGTTGCTGTACGTTGCTCTGACCCGAGCAGAAAACTACCTTTTCCTTTCTGCAACGAAAGAACAGGAAAGCAATTTTTTTCAGGATTTGGATCTCGAACCGGACCACCTGACGGGTAAGGGGGAGAAGCTGGACACCACGCAAAGGTCACCGGACAAACGCGAATTGTACGTATCTAAACCTCAGGAAGAGCGGCCTATCAAGAGAGCTGTGCACTCGGAGATCGAATTGCCAGAAGACATACCTGCTGGAGGACGGGGCCAAGAATTCGGAACAAAGATTCACATTTATGCGGAGAAACTTGCCCGAGGCGAGCGGCCCGGTATGAGTTTCGAGGAAGGGGAACGAAAGGACCAGAGACATATCGAGAAGTTCATCTCGTCCCTTCCCGGACGGCTATACCCGGAACAGGACGTTCTAATACCACAGATACAAGAAGGCAAGAAATACGTCTATCACGGGTCGATAGATCTGCTGCACGTCCAAAACAATAGAGTGGAGTTAATCGATTTCAAAACCGACCTTGATAGATCCCTCGAAGACCAGTACCGAAAACAGCTGAACCTGTACCGAGAGGCAGTGGCCGCCGAATATCCGGATCGAGAAATAGTAGCTCTCATTTTTTACACCAGAGAAGACGAGCTGGTGGAGATTTAATCCAGCAGGAATTATAGACCCGCTTTCGACCGGCCAGTGTGAAAATTGATTTCCCAGGATTTCTGTTAAGTGGCGGAATAGACTCTCCGTTGAAGCCCGCCCGAGCCTCCAATAAAATCAGGGCGCTTACAGAATTCGACATCACGGCCTGATTTAGGCGCAAAAGCTCACTTGAAATTCCAGGGGGTTACACAGAATGAAGAGTAAAGCTATTGGCGTGCTGGACTCCGGTTTGGGCGGACTGGCAGTCTGTGCCGAGCTCAGAAACGAATTGCCTCATGAAGATATCTTATATTGCACTGATTTCCTCAACCTTCCATACGGCCCCAAACCTGCCGCAGATGTACGCCGTTACGTGGAAGAGATAGTAAATTTCCTGATAAATCAGCCGGTTAAAGGGATCGTAATCGCCTGTAATACGGCAAGCGTGGCGGCAAAGGATCTGGCTCAAAGTAGGGCAGGCCAAATTCCGGTGATCGGGATGATCGAACCCGCCGTGCAGGCCGCTTTGAGGAACGAAGATCAGCAATCAATTGGAGTAATAGGGACGGCCGGGACGATTAACAGCGGGGTTTACGAGGAGAAGCTCCAGAGCCACAACCGGGCCCTCAGTGTGCGAGGCAAAAGTTGTCCCGACCTGCTCCGTTTGGCGGAGAAAGGTGAAATCGAAAACGGGCAAAGGATAAGCCAGCTGGCTCAGGAGTGCCTGGATCCCCTTATCCAGGAAGGGATTGACAGTTTAATTTTGGGATGTACTGACTTTACCTGCTTAAGAGAGTACCTCGAAAAAAACCTCCCTCCCCAGTCCGAGATCCTCGATCCTGCAGAAGAGGCTGCAAGAGAACTCCGCAGGAACCTGGAAGCAAGAAGGGTTCTCCGACCCTCGGATAACGGACGAGGGAAGCTTGTCTTGTATCACCGGGGAGAAGCTCCCGCCCACGCAGCCACTTTTGCAAAAAGAGTTTTTGATCTGACTATCTCAGAGCGGCGCGAAGAAACCTATCAAACCAGTTAGGGTTAGCGAACCCTGAAGGGAGTGACCGAAGCCGCACAACCAAAAAGCTTTTTTCCCGGTTATCTGCCGGGGAGCGTCTAGAGTAATTGGAAACCGTTGCCCAACCTCGGTCTATCAACGGAAAAGTTCTCTGATCCAGCACGCAGGAGCCAAACATCGGAAGACAGAACTGCCGGGCAGCGGATATGTTGTCGCATAACCCGCGCTATCCGGAGCTTTTCCCAGGGTTGATCCAAGAGAATACTTACTATACTATATATTGTAATGTCCACAACCCTCGACAACTCAGCCTCCAGCAAGTTAAGGATTCCGAAGATAAGATACATCCTGCCCACCTACGTGGCCTGTCCGTTTCCCGTGCAATCCAATAATCAGATTTCAGAAGGTGACTCAATGATCCCGGACGGGATCACCCAGAATATAACTTCCGAGCAGCATTACCGAGGTGATTGCGATCTCATCAAATCAGCAAGAACGTTATAATAGTTTGATAGGTGACATCTGGACCTCTAACAAAAGCTGGAAACACCTTAATTTTCTCACAGACGAACTTCCTCATAGATTTTTTGGTACCTCCGGTGAACAACAGGCAGCTCAATATATCCAGAAACAGTTTCAAGAGTATGATCTAGAGGAGATCAACCTGGAACCTTTTGAAGTATTGGGCTGGAAGAGAGGGACAACGAGCCTCTCCCTGAAAACATCAGGAGGAATAGCATTAGAAGCCATCGCATTGCCCTATTGCCCGCAGGCGGACCTCGAAGGTGAAATCGTGGATCTGGGTCCCGGCATGGAAGAGGATTTCACCGGTGACTTAGAGGGAAAATTAGTACTTGTAACAACCGAAACGCCCGATTACAAAGGCAGAACAATCCACCGAGGCGAAAAATATCTGCGGGCCGTCGAGGCAGGCGCCAAAGCTTTCATTTATCAAAACGACATGCCTGGGAACCTTCCATCTACCGGAGCACTGGCCTCTAATGAGTTAGGGGCTATCCCCGGAGTGGCAATTTCCAAGGAAACCGGCGAGAAAATTAGGCGGTTGATGGATGGAAAAGAAGGGCTTGAGGTTCATCTGGTTGTCGAAGCCCGATCAGAGGCAGCAACTTCTCATAACGTCTCTGGACTGTTAAAAGCCAACAAAACCTCGAAAGAAATCATCCTCGGAGGACATCTCGACGGCCACGACATATCCCCCGCTGCCGAAGACAACGCTTCCAGCATGGCAACCCTGCTGGAAGTTGCAAGAGTGCTGTCAACACGCCGAGAACTAATGGGGACCGATATACGCTTCGTCGCTTTCGGCTCCGAAGAAGTGGGGATGCTGGGAAGTAAGCATTACAGCAAAAGCCATGATCTGGACCGCATTGGTTTGATGGTCAATATGGACGGGATAGGTGTGGCCCGAGAACCAAAGTTCATCACTTGCAAAACCCCGCACGTGGGCCAACTGGCAAATGACCTGGCTTGTTCACTTCGATATTCGTTCCCCGTGCAGGAATATATCAGCCCTCTCTCCGATCACTGGTCTTTCTTGAGCAGGGGAGTACCTTCCTGTTACCTACACCCAAACTCGAATACGTCAGGACGAGGGTGGAGCCACACGGCCCTGGACACCAGAGATAAGGTACAGGTAAAGAATATCAAGGAAAACGCCATGATAGTGGCTATGTTTTTGCTTAAATTGTCAAATTGCGAGAGGGACTTCGGTCGCCCCAATCCCGAACAGATCAAAAGAGAACTGGAAGACCGGGGCTACGGAAAACAGCTTGAGTGGTCCGGAAAGTAAGCACGGCCAAATGTGACCAATTTGCACATTGGAGAGGTGTAACACATGGGCAACCCGCTGAACTTAGCAAAAGATGACAAATGTCAAATTCTCGACCTACTGGAACAGGTCGTAAATATTGACAGCCCGAGCCCCTACGTAGAGGGCGTTAACAGAGTAGGGAAAGTCTTCGGAAGTTTCCTCGAAGAACTCGGCTTTACAACCAACTATTTGTCTGGAGAAAAATACGGAAACCAGGTTTACGGAGAGTACGGGGACGGTCAACCTTCCATTTTACTAATGGGCCACATGGATACCGTCTTTCCCCAGGGAACAACCAATAAACGGCCCTTTGAAATCCACCGGGGGGAAAAACGAGCTTACGGCCCTGGCATTTTAGATATGAAAAGCGGCATCGTTATAATGCTCCACTCTCTAAAACTGTTCCTCCAAAGCAGAAATGAAATCGACGGAAAGATATCCGTCCTATTAAATTCCGATGAGGAACGGGGCTCCCCCGAGAGTCGAAAGCACCTGAAGGATATTTTGGAGGGCATAAAGTGGTCATTCATTTTCGAACAGGGAACGCCCAAAGGTGAGCTCGTGACCAAAAGGAAAGGGGAAGGAATATACACCCTGACCGCTCGTGGTATATCATCTCATACTGGATCCGAGCCGGAAGTTGGTGCAAACGCAATCGATGAACTGATGAGGCATCTGTTGAAAATAGAGAAACTCGATGATCCCGAGCAGGGAACCACGATCAATGTGGGGACCATCGAGGGGGGTGAGGAACCATCAGTAGTTCCCGACTACGCAGAAGCACAAGTCGATTTCCGGGTTAAAAGCAGATCCGAACAAAGGCGAATTGAGCGGAAAATGCCCGAACTGGTTGAAAAAACCTACGTGCCAGAGACAACAACTGAGTTAGACGGAAACTTTCATCGCCCACCTATGGAGCCCGTGGAAGGTACTGAGAAAATAATGGAAAAGACGAAGCAAACCATCGATAAGCTCGACCAACAAGTGCAGTTCGCCGAGTATTACCGCGGCGAGGCTTCAGATGGAAACTGTATTGTAGATATGGGAGTTCCCTGTATAGACGGCCTGGGAGCAGTTGGAGAGGGCGCTCACGGAGAGAACGAATACATTGAGCTCGACTCTCTTTATTCTAGAACTCGTCTGTTCGCGAACTTGCTCGAAGAGATACTATAGCAAAAAATTGAATAACCTACGGTAGTCGATTTCACAAGGGCATGTACCCGTGTTTACCAAACAAAAAAGAGGGGTGGAGTTAATGCTTGATGTTCTGTTTGAGAACGCGCGTCTGATCGACGGATCTGGTAATCCATGGTACAAAGGCGACGTTGGTATAAAAGGCGATTCAATCAAATTAATCAGCCATACAATTGAAAAGCCCGCCCAAAAAACGATAGATATCGAAGGGTCCTTCCTAGCTCCCGGCTTCATCGACACTCACAGTCACTCCGACCTGATGATTTTGAAAGAATCAGATAGACCAGAAAAGATAAAACAAGGAGTTACCACTGAAGTGCTGGGACAGGACGGGGTGGCTCCTGCACCGGTGCCAAATCAGCACACCGACTTCTGGAAAGACTACAACAAGGGACTAAACGGTAAACTTTCGGGAGAGTGGACTTTCTCCTCCATGGGGGATTATCTGGGCGAAATTGATCGGAACACCATTACCAACATCACATCCCTGGTCCCACATGGTGCATTGAGACTGGATTCGGTGGGACTGGAAAACAGGGACGCCTCTGACCAGGAACTTGATCAGATGAAGAAATCTCTGGCAAAAGCGATGGATCAGGGTGGAGTTGGACTCTCCACCGGATTGATATATACCCCATGTACATTTGCTCCCACCCAGGAGCTGGTAGAGCTCTGCAAGGTGGTCTCCAGAAAGGGCGGGATTTTCGTGGTTCACATGAGGAATGAAGGCAGCTGGATCTTCGACGCTCTGGAGGAAGTAATTCTCATCGGCAGGGAGGCGCAGGTCCCCGTACATATTTCCCACCTAGGAGCCCAGAGCAAGAAGATCTGGGGGGAAGGGGAAAAGATAGTAGAGACCATTCTCAGAGCTCGTGACAGAGGCCTGGACGTGACCTGTGACCAATACCCCTACAGGGCCGGGAGCACCTTACTCAGTGCCCTGATTCCCCCTTGGGTTTTTGAAAAACACAGCGAAGACCTTCCCCAAGCTTTACAAACACCGGAAACCCGAACTAAAATCCTGGACTACCTGAAAGACCATACTGCCGAGGAATGGGATAGTCACTTCCAAAGAGTGGGGGCGGAAAACATTTATATATCTTCAGTAAATACGGAAGCCAATCGAGAACTCCAGGGCAAGTCATTGCCCGAGGCTGCTGAAATGCGGGGGGAAGGTATTCACGAGGCGGTTCTGAATATCCTAATAGAAGAAGATATGGAAGCCTCCATGACAGTTTTCCTCTGTCAGGAAGAAGACGTCGTGGAAATCATGCAAAGCCAATTTCAAATGTTTTGCACCGACGGCCTTCTAGGAGGTTTCCCTCACCCAAGAGTCTACGGGACTTACCCCAGGGTATTGAGGAAATACGTTCGCGAAGAGAGTGCCTTGACCCTTGAGCAAGCTATCAGAAAAATGACGTCTCTTCCCGCAAATCGTCTGGGCTTTGAGGATCGGGGGCTGGTCAAGCAGGGTTTCAAAGCCGATTTGACAGTGTTCGATCTGGATAAAGTAAATGATCGGGCCACTTACGAAAATCCAATCCAGTTTCCCGAAGGCATTACCCACGTCCTCATCAACGGCAAACTGGTGGTCGAGAATGAAGAAATAGTTGATTCAAAGCCGGGGAGAGTGTTGTACTCCAAGAGTTAATACCAGAGGAGGATATTTTTTGAAAAAAAGTCAATATTCAGGATACTATATATAGTATTTTTAAAGGCCTCGGAGCGTGAACTTACACTGAGGAGGTGTAGGCAGTGGATGAAAGTTTGGTTGACGATTACGGACACAAGCTAAATATAGACGACGTGGATAAAATGCGTCTCACGTTTGGCAAGCTTTATCACTTTCTGGCCCGGGCGTTTTTTGATCAGGGATTCGGAAAAAAAGGTAAAACCCTGCTGAAAAAAAGCTTGAAGGATTATGCAGCCCGTAAACATTCCATCTTAAAAGAGGATCTGGAAAACGATCCGAATTCTTCCCAATTACTAGCCGGGATAGTTGAAGAGTTTTCGAACGTTTTCCAGATAAAAACCTCTCCCGGTAGTGGTGAGGTCATACGAATATCAGAATCACCGGTTTTCAAAGCCTGGGAAGACCTTAGTCTGAAATCGGAAGAGAAGTCGATTGCCGACTACTACCTGTCCGAGGTTACTGGATATCTTTTGCAGCACGAACTGGAAGGCGTTGAGGAAGTTGCCTCTGGCTCATTTTCATCCAGCAACAGAGGTGCCGGTGAAATAACTTTAAGCTACCAAGGATCGGATGAGGCACTGGCTGGTTTGACTTCACCCCAGACCCCAGAAGATGAAGTTCCGGCTCTCTTCAAAAGATGCAGTGATTACTGGGCTTATCTTTATTATTTTCTCGCCAAAAACCTAATTTCACTGGGCCAAGCCGGGGAGGCTTCGCTGAGAGAGGCTATCAGGGAATTCGGCGTCCACCGGGGCAAGATACTTCGACGAGAAGTGTTGGCCAGCGGTCAGGAAACCACCATTAAATCTCTGTTCGAAAATTATGACCTGCCTGAAGACCCCAGATTTGAACAGGATCTGATAAGACAGGATGAAGAGGTTCGCGTTTCAAAAGAAACTCGCTGTAATTTCTCGGAAGTCTGGGGTGAACTGGAAGATGGCTGGAGAATTGGAAGGATCTATTGCGAAGAGGTACATCACGCCTTTTACTCGGCATTTGAGCCAGCAATTCAAGTGAATATCACCCAGACCCTAACACGGGGAGACGACTACTGTGATTTCGTTCTGTTCTTGAGAAAGGCAAACAAATTTCGAATCGAAAAAGGGTGGTGATAACGTCTCTTGAGATCTAATAACAACTATCCAGAGTGAGAGGACGAGTAACTTCTTACTGAGAAAATCAGTTTAACTTTTTCCCGAGGAGGGTTAGTACACGATGAAAACTTCATTAAGAACTCTGATCCTGGGGTTGCTCGCATTGCTTTTGGTACTACCGCTTGCGGCCTCAGCTTTTGCTGAAGAACCCCGCTACGGGGGAACGCTGAACGTCCCTAACCCTTATGTCAGCGATGTCGAAACCCTGGACCCCATTGGCGTTTCAGCCCAATCCGCTGAAGAAGGCCAGATAATTATGCAGCTTAATTCCAGCCTCTTGGCCATAAACCCCGAGACTAATGAGTTGGAGCCCGCAATCGCAAAAGACTGGGAGACAACTGAGGACAGAAAAGGGTATATTTTTTATCTGAGAGACGACGTCAAATTTCACAACGGACGAACCGCCGACGCCGAAGACGTGAAATACTCCTTTACCCGACTACTGCAAGACGGGCGATCCATAGACCTGCTCTCCGGCGTCAAAGGCGCTGAGGCTGTGTTAGATGGCGAAAGCGACGAGCTAGAAGGGGTTACAGTATTGGACGATTACAAGGTTAAAGTCGAATTGACAGAACAGGATGTAACTTTCCTTTACAACATGGCCAACCATGGAACCTCGATAGTGCCCGAAGAAGAGGTGGAGGAGCTAGGGGACCAGTTTGGCTCCCAACCGGTCGGTGCAGGACCTTTCAAGCTGGAACGCTGGGTTCGTGGCAGCGAGATAGTTCTAACTCGCTTCGAGGACTATTACGGAGGAGAGGCTTATCTGGAAGAGGTGGTTTTCAAGCTTATGCCGGAATCCACCAGCAGGAACCTAGCTTTTAAACAAAAAGATATTGATTACAACTTCGTCAATATGTCCAACTACAAACAGTTGAAGGAATCCACAAGCGAGGAAAACTTGATCGAGGCTACGGAACTCTGGGTGCGAGCGGTCTTGATGAACACAAGCCAGGGTCCGCTGAAAGACAAAAAAGTCCGTAAAGCCATAAATTACGCAATAGATAAAGAGGCCGTGCTGGAAGATTACTATCAAGGAATGGCCTACCCGGCCACGGGACCGCTTTCCCCCGGACATCCAGCATACGATGAGGACGCCGGCTACTCTTACGACCCCGAAAAGGCACAGCAGCTAATGAAAGAAGCAGGATACGAAAAAGGATTTGAGCTGGAGATATTGGGACCTGAAGCCAGCAGTTACGGCATCCCCGCGGCAGTTCCCCTCGTCCCTTACTTACAAAAAATCGGCATCAACGTAAAATTAACCACACTGAGCTGGAGTAATTTGATGCCCAGATTGGAAGAGGGAGACTTCGAGGCCTACATATCCTCGGTTGGCGGTAGAATTAGTGGCTTAAAGGTTCTGAATAACTACACCTGCGATACTCCAAGAACCGAAGGGAACAGAAGTCAATACTGCAATGAACAGTTCGACGAGTACATCGATGAGGCCGAGAAAACTTTCGATCCCGACAAAAGAAACGATTTACTTCGCAAGGCCGCAGATGAATTCATCGATGATGCAGTATGGTTCTTCTATAATTACCCCAAACCAACCATCGTAAAGCAACCCTGGGTCCACGGGTTGGTAGCTAACTCGCGGGAGAAGTCCTTTCAACCCCTCCACGAGATCTGGATCGATGAGGATTCCCCGCGGGCCTAAAATTAAGACGTCAATTGTTTAATAGACATCACTTGCAGCGGTCTCACCCTAAGGGATGGAGGCCGCTGCATTTATGAAAACGACCGAGTCGAATGACTTACTAATCCCGGACGGAAAAGTTTTCCCCCAGACATAGAGGGTGAAATACAGATGATCAGCTACATTAGCCGGCGGCTACTAGAGGCAATTCCCACCTTTCTCGCGGTCGTTACCATCGTTTTTCTCGTCATTCAACTTGCCCCCGGGGATGCCGCACTGATTCTCTCCGGAGCCGGAAGACAACAAATGGACGCTGCCAGCGTTGAACGGCTGCGAGAGAAATGGGGATTGAACGAACCGTTACACCAACGATACGTCAAATACATGAAGAATGTCCTCACCTTTCGTTTCGGAAAATCAATGATGACCGGAGGGCCGGTACTGGATTTAATTAACAAATCCCTACCGTATACCTTGAAGCTGGTCATTCCGGTCTTTTTTATCGTCCTGCTACTGGGAGTTGGGCTGGGATTCTTGGCGGGGTTGTTCAAAGGGTCGGCCATCGACAGTTTTTCCATGCTCATGGCAGTAACCTGGATTTCGATCCCCAACTTCGCGCTGGGATTTTTGCTGATGCTTGCCGTAGTCCATCTGGCCATAATAAACCTGCCTATAAGCGGCACCGGTTCTCTGGCCCATATGATTCTGCCGGGAATTACTTTGGGAGCGAGATATCTGGCTCTGATCGCCAGAGTCACCAGGAGCTCTGTACTTGATTTCGTGCAATCGGACCACGTCAGGACTGCAAGAGCGAAGGGACTGAGTGCGTTCAAAGTCAATGTCAAACACATACTCAGGGCAGCGTTAATCCCGGTAACAACTGTGGCCGGCCTGCAATTCGTAGCGATGTTTTCAAACACCATCATAGTTGAGAAGTTGTTCTCCTGGCCCGGCCTGGGCCACCTCCTGGTTCAGTCGGTTACTACTCAAGACATGGCGGTCACCGCGGGGTGTGTGGTGATAATTTCCCTGGGCTACATTGGAATCAATCTCATGGTAGATATTTTCTACGCCTATTTAGATCCCCGGATCACCTACAATTAAGCGAGGTTTAGACAATGAAAAAACAACTGCTACGTGACCGAAGAATGCTCGTGGGCACAAGCATCACCATCTTTCTGTTCTTAATTGCTATCATCGGTCCCTATATTATTCCCTACCACCCCATTACCGATATCTCCTCGCCTCTCCAAGCTCCTAATTTGCAACACCCCTTCGGCACCGATCAGTATGGCAGGGATCTTTTCAGCAGGATGATCGCGGGAACCAGAATCGCTTTATTAATTGGCGTAGGTTCACAGCTTGCCAATACCGCGGTTGGGATATTTTTGGGAGTGCTGGCCGGTTACTTCGGCAGGTTGGTTGACGGGATGATAATGGGTCTTACCAACACTGTGCTTTCAATACCAGTACTCGTGTTCGCACTGATGTTGATGTCCTTCCTGGGACCCGGCTTGATATCGCTGTTGATTGCACTGGCTATAGTGAATTGGACTTATTCCTGTCGAATAATTCGGGGAGAAGTGCTGGCAGTCAAGGAGCAAGATTACGTGGAAGCCGCGGTGGCCATCGGGTCTTCACGGGCCCGGATAGTCCTTCGACACCTCCTCCCCAATATTTTGAGCCCAGTACTGGTAATTGCCACTCTGGGGATCGGAAGTGCCATCATTTTAGCCTCTTCCCTTAGCTTTATAGGAGTGGGAGTGCAGCCGCCTAACCCGGGATGGGGAGCCATACTCAGCCAAGGGCGAAATTACCTCCTGTCTGCCCCATGGATGGTTATATTTCCCGGATTAATGATCTTCCTCGCCGTGCTAGGCTTCAACCTCCTCGGGGATGGGCTTCGCGACTATCTAGATCCTAAGATCGGGAACGAGATGGGGTAAACCCCCGTGCACGTAAATCAGCCTTGAATTACCTAAGATCATTTCCTCTCGGTCTGCTTGAATGTCTCAATCGTTTCTGATAGGTTGAGAGGAAAGGAGGTCTTCATGTCGAACCAGAAATCGCAGCTTTTCGAGATGGTAAACGAGGACCGGGTGATTAGGAATCTCGAGCAAATGATCTCGATCGATTCGGTAATCGGAAGAGAATCTGAACTGGCGGAATACATCGGGCAGCAGCTGGCGGAAATTGGGACTGACCCCAAATTCCAGGAGGTCAATGGCGGCCGAAAAAACGTTTACAGCACCTACCGACCCGACTCTCCAGGTCCCTTAATCACTCTCAACGGCCACACGGATACCGTTCCTGCCTGTGAAGGATGGAAGGGAGACCCCTTTTCTCCGCGGCATAAGGATGGCAGAATTTACGGTCTGGGAGCAGTTGACATGAAAGCGGGGCTAGCCTGTGCTCTCGAGGCATACAGAATCCTCGTTGAAGCGGACCTAGATTTAAGAGGAGATATCGCTTACAGCGCTGTAATTGACGAAGAAGGATATTCGTCCGGAGCCAAAGAATTGCTCAATTCCGAACTTGGTAACTCGGATGCAATTTTAATCGGCGAACCTCATTTTGGCACTGCTGATGGAGTTGTGCCCTTAGGCATCACGGGTAAAGTACTGTACGAGATAACAGCTAAAGGGCGCTCTGCACACGGTTTTCGCCCCCATGAAGGAATAAACGCCGTCGAGGACCTGGCCGCCTTATTAAGTCATTTGGAGCAGCTTCCCCTAGTCGACCACCCGGACTTCGGGCAGGGAAATACCTGTACACTAAAGTTTGAAGGGGGTTATGAGGAATATAACGTCTCCGTTCCTGACCTGGCCAGGGCCGAAATCAACCGCCTGCTGGTGCCCGGGGAATCCATTGACAGTGCCCTCGCCGACATGGAACAGTTGGTCGAAGACCTTCAACTTGAATCGAATCTCGAGGTTGAAAACAAGCCACCTTCTTACGAACCGATAACTCAACAGAAAACTCAGCCTTTGTTTCAGGACCTAATTAACAATTACCAACTGGTTCTCCGACGTGAACCCGAGTTTGGCTTCGTGAAGGGGATAATGGACGCCAACGTTTTTGTAAACAGGGGAGAGATTCCCACGGTGGTTCTGGGTCCAGACGGAGGAAATCTTCATGGTGCTGAAGAGTACGTGACCATCGAAACGCTGAAGCCAGTGACGGAAATCTACCTGGGAACCATAATAGACTTCCTGTCTCCTTAGGTAGGGAATATTTCCGGCCGTTAACCGCTTTTTGTCAAACAATATGACACGACCAGGTTTTGCTCACCATATAACCAAACACCTGCAAATATGAAGTCATGAGTTTCGAAACAGTTGGAGGCCACTGTGGAAGGAAATCCTCAGGGATTAGAACGCACCTTCAATGAACTCGATGAAATCGAAGGTTGGGATTTTTCCGACCTTCAAATCGAAGTAGTAGGACAAGAGTGGATCTTTTATGACCAGGTGAAAAGATTTGCCGGCCGAAACAGGCTGCTAGATCTCGGAACTGGCGGTGGTTTAAAAGTAATGAAACTTGCTGACCACTTCACCGAGGTAGTTGCCATCGATAGCTCGGAAAAGATGATTGCCACCGCTCAGAAACACCTCCGCTCATCGTGCCTGGACAAGGTCAGGTTCCTGCTAATGGACGCAACGCAGCTGGCCTTCGCGCCAGAATCCTTTGACGTAACCTCCTGTCGCCAAGGACCCTTTGTACCCGCTGAGGTACACAGAGTCCTTAAACCCGGAGGGTTTTTTCTAACCCAACAGGTAGGGGAGGGAGATAAGTACGAGTTAAAAAAGTGTCTGGGAAGGGGGCAGCGGTTCCAACAGCCCCCCGGTCAACTCAAAGACAACTACGTGAACCAGCTTCGTCAAGTGGAATTCCAAGACGTTAAAGTTCAGGAATACAACGCAATTGAATACTATAGTCGACCCAGGGACCTGCTTTTGCTTCTCAAAAACGCACCGATCGTCCCCGATTTTGGGAAACGCGTTGGAGACTTTCAGAAATTGGCAGAATATATCAACCGACATACCACCAAGCGTGGTATCAAAACAAACGCCAAACGCTTCTTGCTTACGGCAAAGAAATGAAAGCAGAGATGTCCTGACTGATTAGCTGAATCGCGGATCCAGGATATCCCTGATCCCGTCACCCAACATGTTGAAGCCCAATACCGTAAGCATAATTGCTATCCCTGGAAAGGTAGATACCCACCAAGCCCTGGGCATAAACTCCCGGCCGTTGCTAACCATAACGCCCCATTCAGGAGTCGGAGGTTGGGCTCCAAAACCGATAAAACCTAACCCTGCTGCAGTGATAATAATACTTCCCATGATGATAGTTCCCTGGATGATTACCGGGCTCAGAGACATGGGCAACACGTGAACCAGAAGGATCCGCGTACTAGAGGCCCCAGTAGCTTGCGCGGCTTCCACATAGTCCTCTTCAGCTGCCACTAGAGCCTTACTCCGAGCCAGCCGCGCAAAATAGGTCCATTGGGCAATCGACAGCGCAATGACCACGTTTTGCAAGCTGGGACCTAGAGCGGCGGAGATGGCCATGGCCAAGATCAGCCGGGGAAATGCAATGAACACATCGGTGACCCTCATCAATAAATTGTCCACGGTGCCTCCAGAATACCCTGCCAGAATTCCTATCAAAGTGCCAACAGAGCCCGAAAGTACCAGGATGAGTAAAGCAATTCGGACCGTTATCCGAGCCCCCATCAACACCCTGCTTAAAATGTCTCGGCCTAAACCGTCGGTGCCGAAAGGATGCTCCTGGCTCGGGGGTTTAAGCTTATTGACGGGATCCGTTTTTAGATGGTCGTAAGGAGCTAGATGTGGTGCGAGTAGAGCCACTATTAACAAGGCAACTGTGATGGTCAACCCGGCAATCGAGAGAGGGTTGTTCCAGATTTGTCTCGCGATATCGCGTAAGCTAGAGGATCTCATAGATAACTCCTAATCATACCGAATTCTGGGATCTAGGTAGCCGTAAATTATATCAACTACTAAATTAGCAAAGGAGTAAAGAAACGCGAACAGCATAGCCGCTCCGACAACGGCAGGAAAGTCGATGGCCAAGAAAGAATGAGTAGCATACCTCCCCATTCCAGGCCAGCTGAAGACGGTCTCGGTCAGAACGGCACCTTCCAGAAGACTGGCGACCCTCAATCCGATCACGGTAACCGTGGGAATCAGAGCGTTTTTTAAAGCATGAGAGAGAATGATTCTTATCTCTCTTAACCCCTTCATCCGGGCGGTCTGGATGTAATCCTCTCTCATTACGTCCAGCATGCTGGAACGCGCAATTCGCGTAATCGCTGCAGTTGACAGCCAACCTAAAGTGAATGCGGGGAGGATCATGTGCCTAATCGCACTCCAGAAAGCCTTCCAGTTGCCAGCAATCATGCTGTCTAGAGTAATGAAGCCGGTAAACCGAGGAGGGCGGCCCATGTAGGTGGGGAGTTGACCGGGTCCGGGAAGAATTCGCAAAGTATGGTAAAAGATTAGAAGCAAGAGTATTCCTGTCCAGAAGGCCGGCATGGAAAGGCCCATAATTGCAAACAATCGGGAGAAGTGGTCGCTTAACTTACCGTTTCGGATGGCGGATATAATTCCCAGGGGTAACCCCAAACCTATGCCGAAGAAAAGTGACAAAAGGGTTAGCTCAATGGTGGCCGGTAGATACCTGGCAAGATCACTCAGAACGGGACTTCTAGTCCGAATGGAAGTACCCAGATCCCCCTGGAGTAACTTCCTGACAAACGTTAGATACTGCTTATATATCGGTTCATCCAGCCCCCACTTGGCTCTCTCCTTTTCGATTGCTTCTTGAGGCGCCTGGGGAGGCAACATTGCAGCGACGGGATCCGCAGGAACTACACGAGAGATGAAAAAAGCAATCGTCATGACCCCAAAAATGACCACCACCATCCACATCAACCTTCGCGTGATATAAGCAATCATGCTCTCGAAATCTCCTCTCCTGTAAACAAAGGGACGGAGAAGAGGTTCCTCCGCCCCTTATGTTGTTGTGTGCTAGGTTTTTTAACTCAGTTATTCTTTGTAAACGTTTTCGAACTCCAGATATGTAGGATTAGGGGGCAGCTGATAGCCCTTGACTGTATCCTTCATCACGTTTTGCTGGACTGGATAGAAAGTGATTGCGAAAGGACCCCAGTCCAGGACGTCATGCTGGATTTCCTTGAACATCTCCAGCCTTTTCTCCTCGTCCATCTCCTTGTTGGCACTTTCTACTAGATCCGTCAGTTCTGGGTTTTCTGCCATGTTTCTCCAGGCCAGCTGTTTGACCTCTGCTTCATCGCTGGCGGTGCGGCAGTGGGCAAAAGGCATGGTCAAGGATTGTGCGTCGGCGTAATCCACGCCCCAACCGGCAACTATCATCTCGTGGTCCTGACTTCTGTAGACCTCATACATCTGAGAGGCGACGGTCTGCTTGATATTTACCTCAATTCCGATCTCTGCCAGATCTTCCTGGACCTGGGTGGCAATCTCTTTTCTGGGGCTGGTGGGCTGACAGAGAAGCTCAACCTCGAAACCGTCACCGTAACCTGCCTCTTCTAACAATTGCTTGGCCTTCTCGACATCCGTCTCATACATTATCTCGTCGGAGTGACCGGCCATGCCTACAGGGACAAAGGTTTGACCGGCAACAGCAGCTCCGTCCATTATACCTTCAACGATGGCTTCGTAATTGATGGCGTACTTGACTGCCTTCCGGACTTCCGTATTATCGAAAGGCTCCGCACCCATATTCATGGCTACGTAATCAATTTGCCACACGGGTTGTTCTACAATATTGTAGCCTTCTCGGTCCCGGTAATCCTCAACCTGGGTTGGTAGGAGATTCCAGGCAATATCAATATCACCGCGGTCCAGAGCAAATTTCTGCGAAGTTCGTTCCGGAATGGAGACCATTGTCATACGGTTGACTTTAGGCGCACCGTCCCAATAGTCTTCAAAAGCGTCGAAAACTACTCTTTCATTTCGGGACCACTCTTCGAGCTTGAAGGGGCCGGACCCAGCTGAGTTTTCCTGTAACCACTCGTAACCCCAGGGGTCTTCGTCAGTGGCATGTTCCTCCACCAGTTCCTTGTCTACCACAAAACAAGGCCCCTGGACACCGAAGATGGCACCCATCAGACCTTCAGGTAGCGGTTGGTTGGTAGTAACAGCAACAGTGTATTCGTCCACTTTCTCCACGTTGTCCGGAGAAGGAACGAACTGATCCAGCATCCAGATAGGAGCGAAGTCCAATTCTAGAGCACGGGTAAAGGAGTAAACCACGTCTTCTGCTGTCACAGGGTTCCCGGAATGGAAAGTGGCATCTTCCCTAAGGTGGAAAGTCCAGGTCAAACCATCGTCGGAGACTTCCCAGGACTCCGCCAGCCCAGGATCGACTTCTTTGAACGCGTCTTCCCCGCCCTCGTAATCCACCAGTCCGTCGTAGAGCTGCTCAATTACCAGGTTGGTGGCGGTTTCGTAGGACCGCGCAGGATCTAAATCCACGATAATGGAAGTGTCGATACCTACAACCAATTCGTCTTCGGGCACTTGGGCAAAGGACAGTGAAGACACTAACCCCAATATCAAAACCAAAGACAACCAAAAAACTCCAAACCTCTTCATATTGAACCTCCTTAGATGAACAAAATAGCCAAACTTACACTGATTCACTATAACCAACAACTGTGATTTTCGTCAAGAATTATACATAAGGTTCAAAATTCGATCAATAAAATTGATCCGGTGAGCCGGCTCCGCGGTTCAAGGTAGGGGAATGTGAGATGGTGGGCTGGAGAAGATAATTGGTCACTGTTAATTAGCTTTCAATCCTCCAGAAATTCCCAACGAAACCGATAAGGGAGCAATGTTTCAAAGACAGAAGGCTCGATCTTAATCTGAACCTGAATCTCTCGTGTAAACGTGTACGGCATCGCCTGCCTGACCAAATTGGCCGAAATTATCCATACTGAACAGCCGGCGATAATTATCTTCGATAAGCTCTTGCACGCTCTTTTGCGTTTCCGACCCTGTAGGTTTGTATATCCCGCTATGAGAAAAGTCTCTGTCCGTGATTACAACTATCTTGGCTCGCCGTGAACGAATGTAATCCTTAATTATATCCAGATTGATCACGTGATATCGTTGAGCCTTGGCGGTACTCCAGTTGGGATAGAAGGAGAAAATGCCCATTTCCATCCCCGGTAGAACCTTTCTATTGGCCTCTACAGCTAGAAAAGTATGAGTTGTAAACAGAAAATCGTTGGCAAAAGTATTTTCCTCGATCACCTGAGCCACTTCCGAAACCTCGGCAAGAGGCAACCTACCCCCGCTGAGATTGATATAACTCGTACGAGGATCCATTACACCGTGAATCGGCTGCGAGCCGAGAAAACTGAACATGAGAAGGCCCGCCACCATGAGCGTCAAGAGGAATTTCTTGTAATCTCTATCGAGCCGTGAATTCCACTCATGGAAGAGCCATCCCGCAAAAATGGCAGCCAGATGAAAGTTTAGAACATGATATTCAGGGAGCGCCCCGCCGGGAATAAAGTGGACCAGAAAAATGGCGAAGAATGAACTGAAAACCAATAGATGAGGCCAGTAACCCCTTTCGGCTCCTCGACGCCGAACATTGAAGAGATCGCTCTTCGGTAGAACGTAAAAAACGATACCCAGAGTGATAAACGGGATCAAGAAGGGAAACTTTACCGTCAATTCAAGCAGGGCCATTACCTTGCCCCAGATCATGTTGGTAACGGTTTGGGGTTCATACCTCGCCATGTGATAACCCACGATGTTAAAATAAGTAGCGTGGGGAGCCAGGAGGAAAAAAGGAGAGAAAACTGATGCCAAGGCCAGTCCAGAGGCAAGAAAAGAGCGAAAGAAATATTTCCGGGCCACGAAACCGATGTATATCAAGCTGAGAACCAGTACCGGGAAAACTGTCAGCCTTATCCCTGTAGCCAGTGCCAGCAGAACCACCGCCACAGGGTAGCGTAGGCCCCTTTGCCCCTCCTTAAACATTAAAAACAGAGAACAGGCCAGCAGCATTACGCTGAGCGAATAGGTCTTGGTGATCGTCAGATGGTAAATAACGAAGGGGTTGACGGCGATAGCGGCACCTGCAACTATGGACGCTCTCTTGCCGGCCAGACTTTTGGCAGCTGCCATGCTAAAGAGCAGAGCCAGCAAGCCGAATAATGCCGTGGCAACGCGACCAAGGAGCAGACTGGTTCCGAATAGCTTTTGCAGAGTTCCATAAATATAGGGGAGCAACGGGGTTTGAGTATAGGAAAAATCCCGATAGGGAACCTGGCCCTCATAAACCAATCGCCCTGCATACAGGTACCAACCCTCATCTTCATTCACCTCGCCAACGAGGATAAACATGGTGGCCATCAAACAAAAAATAACCACCACTGCGGTAGCCATCTTCAGGTAGTGTTCTCTAGTCGAGGGCAAATGGCTTAGATAAGTTTTGCCCCGCTCGCCGAACCGGGCCAGCTTTGATAACAATACTCGGGGCCGCATCAGGGCTAAGACACAGACAGCGATCGAGACCAAACCCACGGGTAAGGCTGCCATTCGAGCACGAAGAATAGCCCTCACCGTCAGTTGATCCAGCGAGTCATGAGGAAGGAGGTAATTTTGGACGAAATCGGGAGAGAATATCAGAGCAGTAATGCTGAGAATAGCACCAAAAGACAGTCCCACGAGGGCAAATCTTCGAACTCTAGATAGATGTTTACTGGTCCAACTGTCGTTCTCAACATCTCTGTGTTTCATTGAGGGAAAATCCACCTATTTTAATTTATAAGAAGAGGGGTCGGGGAAGAAGTTCATTTTCTATCGTAGGTTTTCAGAAGGTTTCCCCATTTTGTCGTCATGAACTGGTTGATCTTTTTTCTCCCTATCAGGGGATACCAGAAGTAGTCGTGATATACGGCACTACCCAGTATCGGAAGCTTAAATAAGGGAGTATGAAAAAGAAATGGCTCCAGGAAACTCAGAGCTCCTTTCCGAAATAATTTGTCAGCCCAGATTACCAGACTTTGGCCCTGGTCAAATTCCCAATCTTCATCGGAGATATCAGCTCCCAGCACCTTAATGTGGCTTGGATCGGCATTGCCCAGACCGAGCCCATCAGCCATTTTAAGCTTCGGTATTTCCAGAGGGTCAAAACCCATAAGCCCCGCACTGACCGAATCTATCGCAACTTGATCGCCAGAAGCCAGGATTATATCTTTTATCACTGGCTCCATGGTTCGGGGCCCTCGACCATCTCCACAAACAGTGCCGTCCATAACGGCAAATATGCCAGTATGGATCTCTTTCTGAATCTTCAGTAAATCTACCAGGACCTCATGAATGTACTTGTGGGCCTGATGCCGCCGCTCAGTTATCAAACCGCCAAAAGCATTTTTCATCGCTCCCGTCATCGTGGTGTGACCATGAGTTTTAATAGTGGGTAAATGAAGCACGTTGGTGTTCAAAAAAGGCTCGGGAATCCTGTGGCCGTCAGGGAAAGTCTTCTCTATCCCCGGAGTATCGGACTCTGGCTGGTAAGGAATCCATTGCACCTCGGTAAGGGGAACGAAATCAACCTGGTATTTATCCAGCACCCTGCCCCACTTGTTCTGCTCAACTCCTTTTAGAGGATCGGTAACCACGGTCTTGTTTTCCATCGCAACCACGTCCTCGTAACCGTCCTCTCTGAGGGTTTGTAAAACCCCTTCCAGCTGCCATGGCTCGGTACTGCAGGCTGGGTAATATAGGGACCAAGACAGATTCAATTTGATAATCGTGGTCCTGTCCTTGGGGAGATGTTCCTGGTAATCGGCCTGTCTCATTGCCTTGCCGTAATCCTCGAGAACGTTCTCCGGACTAGTGCGAACTGCGCTGACCAGGGAGGATTCAGTCATGTTAAATATCTCCTTTATACATGGTTGAAGTAAATCAAAATGCCGGTCACTGCCGTCAGCCAAAGCAGGATGTCCACAACGAGGGGGAAATCATCGAGCAAAACTTCGCTCAACTGCCCTCCAGCCCCTTGCGTTTCGGTCAGGTACATGTATCTGAAAACTCCATACATCACGAACGGAACGGTCCACAGCATTTGATCCGAATGAACCGAAGTGAAAGAGTACAGGGAGTAACTAACGATTATCGTCGTGGTAACGATAATTATCAATTGATCGAGGTACGAGGCCGTATAGGCGCTCAGGCTCTGGCGGGCATTCGCGGCCTCCTCTTTCCTATCCCCGAGTTCGGCCTTTCTTTTGCTTAAGGCCAAAAACAGGGCGAGAAACATGGTGGTAATGACCAGCCAGGGGGATATTCTTACATTAATTACAATTGCGCCAGCAATGGCTCTAAGCACGAAACCAAAAGAAATTGTAAAAACGTCCAGTATAGCAATCTTTTTCAGAAAAAAGGAATATAGGAGGTTGGCCAGCAGGTATAGAAACAGAATAAGACCTACGCGCCAGCCGAGATAAAAGCCGGTGGCAACGCTCCCCACTGATAGCAAGATGGAACTGAATCCTGCAGTAACGACCTTCAGATCACCGGAGGCAATGGGCCTTTTGGATTTCTGAGGATGTTGTCGATCCTCCTCCCGATCCACAATGTCGTTTATAATGTAGACACTACCCGCTATAAGACAAAAAAGAAGGAAGACAAGCGCCGCTCTAAGACTATTTGTCAGGCTGAAAAAGCTGGTAGAGAAAAGTAGGGCAGCAAAAACAACTAGATTTTTGACCCAATGTTTGGGTCTCATCGACTTGATCAAAAGAATTAACATGGTTTTTGCCTTCCCCGCGGGATTAGTCATTTTATAAATTCGTCCAGCTCGCTTTAAACAAGAGGGCCTCTGCCCCTCTTAGGCACACCAAAAACTTCACATCAAGTGTTGAACGTCTTGTAATTAATCTAATTTTCACCAATTTTTACCACGCGATCAACCTAAAGGCCACACAGCTCTCGCTGATAACCACACAACTTTCCGCAATCAATTTTCGGTTCAAAGTTCAGAGTTTTCAACCTCCAACACCCAAAAGCCAAATCCAATGGGCCGAAAGTTGGCCATTTCTAACTTCGAAAGCAACTACATAATGGCGGCCATCTTAAACGTCGGCCCCCGGATATGCGTTTTTGCCGCAAATTTAATATAATCGTCATCCCGTAGAACAAACCGATTTTCGACGGAGGCTCTTATGGATGAAACCAAAGATGGGGGCAGAGTTTTCTTACGGAAGCGATTTCTGATCCCTCTTGGCATTTCTTTCCTGGTCTTCGTGGGGTTGCTATTTTACGGGGACCTGAAAAAAATATCCTCAACATTCGAATACTTCAACTGGACCCTACTTCCAGCAATCCTGGCTTTGACCCTGACCGACGACTTTCTGCGCTTCATTAAGTGGAACTATTTTCTGAAAGTCATTGATATCGAATTGAACAATTGGGATTCGGCTTCCGTGTTTTTTGGGGGGCTGGCCATGGCCATAACTCCGGGCAAGGTAGGCGAACTCTTCAAATCCTTTCTCATCAAACAAATAAACGGCGCTGAGATGAGCAGAACTATGCCCGTAGTAGTTACTGAGAGACTGACCGATCTCATAGCAGTAACTTTGTTAGCCTCTATCGGAGTACTCTACTTTAATTATGGGATTGTTGCCCTGAGCGTGCTGGTGGCGTTGATTGTAGCCTTTCTGGCAATAATCCAGTACAGAAGATTGTGTTTGTGGCTCATCGAAAAAATCGAGGCAGTTCCCTTCGACCCGGTGAAGAAGTTCGCAGGCACGTCCCGCAACTTCTACGAAAATTCCTATCAATTAATAAAACTGCCCCGCCTAGCCATTGGCACCGGGATAAGTATTTTTTCCTGGGGATCGGAATGCATCGCCCTGTATCTAGTGTTTCAGGGACTGGGCATACCGCAGGGATTTCTGCTTTCCATCTTCATTTTTTCTTTCTCCTCGGTAATGGGGGCCGTATCTTTCCTTCCCGGCGGGGTAGGAGTAGCGGAAGGTAGCATGACGGGCATAATGATCGCTCTAGCTGGTCTCCAAAAACATTTCGCCGTCACAGCAACTGTCCTAATCCGATTATCTACCCTGTGGTTAGGAATTTTCGTGGGTTTGCTGGTCCTGAGTATAAACCGAGATAAGTTCACAATAGCCAGCTTCGACGAGGAAATCTCGGAGAAAGAGGGATAATCACCATCCAAACCTCGGGGGAAGTACCATGACGAGACCCACTAGAAGGTTTCGTAATCCAGCAGAACGACCTCGCCCTCGTCCACGTTGCCTTCGTACATGTAACTCCGTAGTGGTAGAGCAATTTCGGGATCAATTACCCACTCGGCCGTTTTCTCGCCGTCGGTATCGGAAAGCTCGCAGACGAAACCTTCAAACCCTGCCACGTTCTCCTTACCTTTGACTTCCATGGTCCCAAAGTCGAGATAACTCATCTTTTCTCCCACCTTTAACTCAAGTTGGCTGAACAACATTTCATACATTGGATTCCAAAACATATATTGTAGCGATGGACCGTAGGTACCCCAATACCCGAAGGCAAGTTCGCTGCTAAGTTCCTCCGCCTCGATCTCGGTACTGTATTCTACGGTGTATTTGCCTGAGTCGTTTTGGGAGAT
>JBKGZS010000017.1:0-25029 GCA_046543285.1 Candidatus Acetothermia bacterium
GATCAAAAAGGGATCTAAGACCACGTTCAAGGCCACTGAAATCAGCATGATCAACATGGGGTTTAAGGTTTCCCCAAAACCTCTCATCAACGCGATAAAGACCGAGAAACCGAAGACAGCAACCAGTCCCAGAGTAACGATCTGCAAATACTGAGTAGCCAACGGTACTACTTCAGCTGAGGCTCCCAACAGTTGAAGTACGGGGCGGACCAGAAAAAAACCTCCACCTCCAAGCAACAACCCGGCAATCAGGCTAAAAGTGAGGGTTTGAGAAGCGGCGTATTCCACCTGATCTCGGGATCCCGCTCCCTCGTACTGGGCAACCAAAACGCTTCCTGCTACTGCAATTCCCATCCCCAGGGCAATAAATAAAAATACCAGCGGGTAAGCAAAAGTGATTGCAGCAAGAGCTTCTTTGCTGAGCCTCCCAACCCAAAAGGTATCTACTAAGTTGTAGGCAGTCCGTAAAAGATTGGTGATAATTACCGGAAGGGAAAGGTAAAAAAGAGGTTTCGCCAGGCTGCCGGACGTGAGATCGATATTTTCTTTGCTCCGAAAAAGCTTCTGCATAACTCCGCTGCATCCTTATCTTTTTTGGTCAAATTCGGCAGACCACGCACGGCCAATATTCCAACCCAAAAAACTTGGGCGAAGACGGGCGGTTTAGACAAACCACCGCTGACTTAAGTCACTGGGGTAGGATCGGGCCAGGGGCCGAAGGGAAGGCTTGAGCTTATCGTAAGCTGCTGGTCGGGCCAAGCAGTTGCCTCTAGTCCCTGCGCTTGAGATCGATGGAAAATACCTGTCCCAGGGCAAACCCCACGGCGACAGCGATGAACAACAGGGCGGCGCGGGGCATGTTTATAGTGACAAACAAGATCTTCGTGGAGACAGTCTGGACATTCTGAGCGATAACGATGATTAATAAGAGGAGAACAATCAACATCAAGACAATTTTTAAACTTCTGACATACCGGATAGTATCACCGCCTGATTAGAAATAGCTTCACTTACTTTAGCGCCTCTTTCCCCACAATTTCGAAAAACCTTTCCTTTACGCTATCCATTAAGGCTTCCTGGCTTGGAACTTTATCTATAGTTTCCCTCAACACGCCGGGCCGAATCTGGAAGCCCCCTATCGTCATATGCCCTCCGCCACTTCCTTCACCGTTTGCAAGTTTATCGGCGATCTCTTCCGCCGTAAATCTTGAACCCGAATATCTAACCGATCCTTCGATAATCTTTTCGTCGGAATTGATACCGGCTACCACTATCCCCTCAATTCCCTCTTCTCTATGCAGAAGATCCGCAATCTGGGGAACGGCAAACTTATCTTTACTTCTGAAGGACCCGGCATCTGCAAATTTATAAGTTCCTCTTACTTCAACAAAACGATCGTCGGTCACGCGGTGCATGAGGGAATAGGTTTCGGACGTCATATCCGCACCCTTTATGTCGTTTAATTCCTCCTTGTCCACCGCATCGACGTAGCGGGTAGCTTGTTGGAAATCGACAGAAGTGAACCCCTGTAATAGACTGCTGGTATCGGTATACAAACCGTAAAATAGGGCGGTAGCTGTTTCCGTATCGTAGTTCAGATCGGACTCCGCGAGGGCTTCCGCTAAAATTGTCACACAAGCACCTAGCTCCGGTCGAATATCGACGTAAAGGCCTTGGTTTTCCAGTTGCTCTCTTTGTGAATCCTCAATCGGGTGATGGTCCTGAACGCTAATCAAACGATCGTTTAGCTTGTCCACAAAAGCTGTGTCGTAAGACTGTGAAAGCCTGAAAGGTGTACAATCCACCAGAGACATGGCCTGGATCTCCTCCAGAGGGAAATCGGCCAGTTTTTTTACTCCAAGGCCCAGATAATTGATCAAGGACTGGTTCTCCGGGCGGGTGATAGAGCTCTCGAAAACGTACTCGAACTCTATATCGAATTCATCCGCAATTTTCCCTAAAGCAAAAGCACAGGCAATGGCATCCGGATCTGGATTTCCAAAGGAAGAAATCGCCAATTTCCCTTCAACTTTCTGGAAAGATTCAGCCAGCTCTTTGTAGGCCAACGTATTTCACCCTGTTTAAGTATCTTCGGTCGCCGGGCAATTGGGAAAGGTATTCCTGCCACGGCAAAAATTCCACATGTGAGTTATAATCAGTAACAGTTATAATCAGTAACGAATTCCATGTCTTTATATGATTTCCAACTTTATCCTCAAAATCAAGGCAAGGAGTTAAATTTGGTAAATCTAGCCTGCGGACTGGCGCTTGAAGCACGTATTGTAATTCAATAGAATGATATTGAAAACCATTATCTAAATTAGTGTGGAGCTGACCCTCTCTTTGGGCTGAAAACTCAGAATGTCAGATAGAAAGAAGCTGGCTTCCGGATGGATTCGGGTGCACGCGGAATTGGTCTATTTTTTACGAGGTGATATGAGTGATGAAACTCTCCAAAGGCAAATTCGATCGAATGGAAAAGCTTAGTGACGAACGAGGTGTAATCAAGGCAGCGGCAATGGATCAACGAGGCTCCTTGGTAAGAAGATTGTCCGATTCCCTCGAGGCGCCAAAAGAGGACGTAAATGATCAGGTAATGGAGGAGTTCAAACAAGCAATATCCGCAGTTCTAACTCCGTATTCAAGTGCCATATTACTGGATCCGGAATGGGGATTTCCAGCTGCCGAGGCTCGCGCAGAAAACACAGGTCTGATTCTCTCTTACGAAAAAAGCAGCGCTTCCAAAAACTATGAAAAAGCATATTCACATAGCTTGCCTGGAAAAATGACCGAATTAATTCCCGACTGGTCTGTAAGAAAAGCGGTCGAGAATGGCGCCGATGCGGTCAAGCTCTTGACCTACTATCATCCCTCGGAGAGGAGTTTGTACAACGAGCAGAAAATGGCGATGGTCGAACGGGTGGGGGCGGAATGTGCTCACCACCAGATCCCTTTCTTCTTAGAATTCGTGGGCTATGACCCAGAGGGCAAGGATTGGGGTTCCGATCCTGAACTGGCTGAGGTTAAACCGGAAGTAGTTAAAGAGAGCATTAGAGAATTCTCCCGTAACCGCTACCAGGTAGACGTATTAAAAGTGGAATTCCCTGTAAATATGAAGTACGTAAGGGGAACCAATGCTTACGTGGGAAAAAATGGCGTTTATGATCGAGAAGAGGCCTTGCAACACTTCCAGAAAACAGCGGAAATTGCTACCAAACCTATGATATACCTAAGTGCGGGGGTTGACGCTGCGGAAATGCGAGAGAGCCTGAAATTGGCTAATCAGGCCCGTGCCAGCTGGCACGGGGTCCTCTGCGGTCGAGCGACGTGGCAGGATGGAATCTCCGAGTACTCCAGGGGCGGCGTTAAAGGCCTCAGAAGTTGGCTCGAAGAAGGTGGAGTAGAAAATATCACCCGCATGAACGAAATTATTGACGAAGGAGCAAAGCCCTGGTATGAGGCTTATGGAGGGCGAAAAAACCTAGAAATAACGGACTGACCGCCCGGGGCCGTCTTGGCGCCGGGCGAGCAAACCATCCCGATTTCGAACTAAGCTCGCTCCGCATCCTGCAGTGAATTCCGGCTACCGGAAGAGCGATGGCCTAAAACAGGCCTTATTTAGCCCTTCCCAAATGGCGGTAGCAGAAATCCACTTATTTCGTTATCCTTGTAGGGAATCGTATGAATACTGAGGGTGCCAGTAACGTGATCAGAAGATCGTGGAAGTTATTGGGGGGCTGGTGTGTGCTCGTGGTCCTCTGGTGGGTTCTATCGGGAGGTTCTGATTCCCTGGCGGTTATCCTCGTAGGAGCTCTCGGGGCACTAGCAATTCTCTTCCTCTATCGCAGATTTGAGCTCGCCGTGGATATCCCTTTAAGATCCGCTACCTATCCCCTCCTGTGGCTCAAGTTCCTGTTCATTCTGCTGGTCCAGATTGGGATTGCCACAGCACGGACCTGCTATCTCATTTTAACCGGCGACATAGAACCAAAAATCGTCGCTTACAATACCAAACTGGAAAGGGGCTCCAGCCGATTATTTCTACTGAATTCAATAACTTTGACACCCACCACCATAGCAATTCTCTCGGAGAAAGAATTGGTCTATATCCACCATATTTCATTAGGAGACAAGGAGGATTACGACCAAATGGTAGACGGCATAAAATCGTCGTTTGAAAAACCCCTGCAGAAATTGATCGGCTGACTAAAATGATGTTTAAGATATCCGTGGAAGTTTTGATAGGCATCAGCATGGTTTTTACCCTGCTGCGATTGTTTAAAGGGCCTGAAGTACTGGATAGACTGTTGGGCTACAGTTCTCTCAGTGCAAAAATTATCCTCTTGCTGGTCTTGGAGGGTTTGTTCAACCAGAGAACTTTCTACGTAAACTTGGCTTTAGTGTATGCAGTGTTGAGCTTCTTGGGCATTGTGATAATCGGAAGGTACGTGGAGCGAGAAATATGAACGTTGCTTCCTTTGCTCTGATCTACCTGGGCCTCACCACTATGGTAATCGGTTCATTTGGAATAGCAAGATTACCCGATCTCTACTCTCGACTCCAAGCTAGCGGTGCAGCCGATACAGTGGGGGCTATAATTGCGCTGGCGGGATTTTTACTACACGGAGGACTCGAATTCTCTGACGCTTTCTTGGGGATTCTCATATTGTTTTTATTTGTAACCGGCCCAATTGTTACCCATTCCATCGCAAAGGCAGCCTTTTTGTCAGAAGTAAAACCCCTGTCAGACCGTAAATCACGGGACGAGTAGTTTTATGTTAATATTTTTGTTGATTCTCCTGCTTGCTCTATCCCTGGCCGTACTTTTTCAGCGAAGACTATTAAATGCGGTAATCCTGCTCGGGGTGTTCAGCCTGGTAAGTTCGATAATATACTTCCTTGTCGGGGCCCCCGACGTGGCCGTGGCTGAAGGCGCTTTGGGGGTGGCTTTTGTTACTTTCATCTACGTCTTGGCCCTCAGCGATCAGGGAAAATTGCGCGTCCTGGCCGAGGAGGTACCCCCGTTTTTATACCAGGAAAAGGGAGAGCTCCAGGGCTTCGAACAACAGATTCTGAAAGAGTTTGCCCGAGACATGAACCTGGAGCTGGAAGTAGAGTTTGTCAGCCATGCTGAACTCGCTTCTGAGACCAGCAATTATCGAGCCGATCTGATCGGTGGGGCTTATTTTTCAGAATATGAGGTCCCCCTAGAATTGACCGAAACCGAGGGTTATCATCAAGCTGAAATTGCCAGGATCGAACTAGGCTCCGATAAGCCAAGAATTGGATTTCTTTCCGCGATGAATTTAGCACAATTCACGGCTGGCAAGGGATGGGAAGTCACTTCTTTCCCCACGCTGGATGAAATGGTGAAAGCTTACAACCGAGGAGATATAACCGGCTTTGTCGGAGACTCGGGTAGATTATCAACGGCTTTAAAAAGACTTGATGCCCCATTACAAAGAAAGAGCGAAATTACCAAGCTCGGTCGCTTAGAATATCGTTTTGGCGTCACTGCGGGAGGGGAAGACCTCTCAGAGGCTTTAGACACTTATCTGGATGAAATGAAACAAACGGGGAAATTACAGGAGCTTGCGGAGGAACACCTGGGATGAAGATTATGCTATCCAGAATAATTACACTGAGGACTCTGTACATAGTTACTATCCTCTGCCTGTTTGGGGGACTGGTCATAGCCGGTCTCATTTCTCAACCCGCTGAAGTTTCTCACCGGGTGGGGCGAAGTTACATTGAAAAAGTTACTGGCCAACCATTTGTCTCGAATGCCGTTTACGGTATCTATGGAATCTACAGATTCTACGACACTATATTCGAACTTTTAATTTTTTCCACGGCAGTTTTAGGGATAACCATCTTTTACGATCTGGAAACCCTTGCCAGCTTCAGCTCTAAAACCATGGTAGAATCTCACGTAGTTACTGCATCGGCAACCTTCCTCTTTCCGATAATCGCTCTGTTTGGTTTCTATCTGGCCTACAGCGGCCACCAGGGTCCCGGCGGAGGTTTTGCAGGGGGGGTTATTGCAGGAAGTGGAGTCCTCTTGCTGGCGGTAGCTATTGGAGCAGACAAAATCGGCAAAAGGTTCTCGGAACAGTTGATGAAAAAAGTGGAATATTTAATTCTGCTCATGGCAATTTTAATTTTGCTATTGGGGTTGCTTTACCCAACTGGCTTCTACCAGAACCTGTTTGGAAGCGGGGTATTTGTTCTGATTAACATGGCCATAGCCCTGAAAGTCTTTATCGGTACCTGGTCCATTCTCCATTTCTTCGTCAAACACCGGGGGGAAGTATGAACCTCATCGGGGCTGCTATTGCGATAATTATCGTCTGTATCGGAGCCGCGGGAATGATTTTAAAAAAGAATTTGCTAATGAAATTATTGAGTCTGAGCATTGTCAACACCAGTACCATCTTATTTTTCGTTATGGTCGTCTACCGTCCCGGCGATCGGGCACCTATCCTCTCCAGCGGAACGGTTCAACTTGCCGACCCTTTACCTCAGGCCCTGATGCTGACCTCCGTGGTCATCAACTTCGGAGTGTTGGCCCTGTCTCTGCTGTTTACCATGGTCCTCGTCAAAAGTTATCATACTCTGGATATAAATAAGATTGAGAAGGGGGCCAAGCGGGATTACGAGGACCAGTATTCGGATGGGCGTGAGTAATTTAGCCTTTTCACCCCTCTCCTGAAAGCACAACTCAGCGGATCAGCCGGAACAACTGACGGCCCCCTCCCTGGAGTGTGATCTTCAAGTGCGTTTACTCCGGTCAAATTTGCCAGCTTCTTGACAAAATTGACTCCAGTTTTTATAATTAGTCAGCTTAGCAGACCCTCCCACAAGGGGTGGGTCTAAAAGGCCGAGCATAATCCTGGTGGTACCGATTAGTGTCAGGAGAAATCAAAGGGGCTAGAGGTACAAGGAGGTGCTGCAATATGTCAAACTCGACAATGCAAAATTACTTCAACACTCTCTCAAATGCCGAAAATGACGTTCTCTCTCGAGAAGAAGAACAGGAACTCGCTCGCAGAATAGCAAAAGGCGACCAGGAGGCGAGGGAAGAACTTGCTCAACATAACCTGAGATTAGTTGTCAGCATAGCCAAAAACTACCGGAACTACGGGGTGGACTTCGAAGACCTGGTTCAGGAAGGAAATGCCGGGTTAATGAAAGCGGTAGATAGATTTGACCCGGAAAAAGGATATAAATTCAGCACTTACGCCACCTGGTGGATTCGACAGGCGATCCTAAAATCATTGAACAATACGGGGCGAACGGTGCGTATACCAGCTCATATGAGCTCTCTGCTCAGAGATATAAAAAACTTCGAGGAAAGCTTTCTTCGGGATCGGGGGCGGGAACCGACCCTCGAGGAAGTCGCTGAAGGAATAGAGGTCCCCGAAGACAAAATTCGATTGGCTAGAATGAGCAACGAAGGGACATCTTCCTTGGACAAGCCTCTGGGAGAAGGTCAAGAAACGAATATCATGAGCGATCTAATTGAAGATGAACGCCTCTCTTCACCTGAAGAGGAAGTCGAGGAAGACCTGTTCACCGAGAAGTTAAAATGCCTCCTAAATCAGGAGTTAACTGATCGAGAAAAGCAGATCATTCGTTTGCGCTATGGACTGGCTGGTAAGGAGAAAACCCTGGAGGAAACCGGAGAAGTATTTGGCATTTCTCGGGAACGAGTAAGGCAGATTCAGGAGAGGGCGCTGGACAAACTTCGGGAAACAGACCTGGAGAGATTCAAGTTGGGCATTCTTTCCAAAAATTAATTGCCGATATTTTTAATCACACCACCCAACTGGACCTGAAACAGATAATCTGTTCGTAGTCTCTCTTTCCTCTCAATTTATCGCTTGCAGTTCAGCCAACCAAAATCTCTTTCGGCTTCCCACCATTTCATTTGAAACTTTTTTAAGCGGTTGTTATAATGCCCCTGAAAAATCACCGAAGGGGGTGAAAATTTATAGCGATAGGGCCTCAAACACTTTTTCTTCTTTCGAATTTCGTCCAGCCCTTTCTCTTTAAAAAACGTGGTGGCTTCAGTTTTCTTTCCCAAATGTCCGAAGAGCTGGGCGGAGTAGTAATAAGCATAAGCAGAGGTAGAATTTTAAATCTGGGAACAGGGATTTAGTTTAGCTTTGGTCAGCTTATTACTAAGCTCGAAAAGGTAGCTTGTTCTTACGCCGAAAAGGAGGTCATATTTATGAAAGGGCGTAAACAGTCATTCTTTCTGGTCGTGCTTCTCACCTTAGCACTGTTATCTGCTGGTTTAACCACTTTTGCCAACTCTAACCCTGACGAAGTCGAAATCGGCGTCATTTATCCCCTATCCGGGTCTATCGCGGACACTGGAGAGCGCTGTAAGGCAGCCATTGAAGCTGCTCTGGACGTGGTCAATAACTCCCACCCTGATATCGACTTGCCCAGTGCCGAGTCTGAAGGTATAGAGAGTTTAGGCGGGGCAAAACTGGAGGCAGTTTACGGAGACCACGAATCGGAACCCAGTATCGGGAAGTCTGAAACTGAGCGTCTGATTACACAGGAAAATGTAGTGGCCATGGTCGGAGCGTACAACAGTGCGGTGACCAAGCCTGCAAGCTTTGTAGCGGAAAGATACGGGGTTCCCTTTATTTCTGGCGCCTCAAGTTCCGCCGAATTGACCGAACGGGGCTTGCAGTACTTTTTCCGACTAGCGGTCACTGATCGGCAAGACGCTAAAGAATTTCTCCATAACCTGGATGAACTCCGAGAAGAAGAAGATGCGGAAATAGATACTGTAGGGTTGGTCTACGAGAATACGGAATTTGGACAGCACGCCGCTATGAGCGTCAAAGAAGCAAATGAAGAACGCAGTCACTCCTATGATATAGTGGCCGATGTGGCTTACGAATACGGAGCAACTAACCTTGATAGTACGGTTATGAAGCTGAAGGATGCCGATCCTGACGTAGTCATAGCCGCTTCTCTGCTCAACGACTACATCTTGCTCGTCGAAACCTTCAAAGAACTTGACTGGGTTCCCAATGGAATGTTCGCTTTCTGCGGAGGGTTCCAGGACCCCAAATCGATCGAACGACTGGGAGAAGACGCCGACTATTTCTCTGGCTCTTCGATCCTTCCGCCGGAGTTGATCGAAGTCACACCGGTGCTCCAGGAGTCCAACGAAATTTACAAAGAACATTCCCCTGGCGGGGTTGGTTTCGACGGCGTCATGATGGAGATCTTCGAGGTCCCCATTGTTATCGCGGATGCCTTAGAGCGAGCAGGGACAACCGAGTCCGAAGCCTTGACCGAAGCTCTAAGAGAAACTGACATCGAGACAGATTTGAACGTAGGTGGCGGAATTAAATTCGATCACAAAGGGCAAAACACCATGGCCAAGTCCGCCATGGTTCAGGTTCAGGATGGGGAATACGTTACCGTACTACCCCCAGATATTTCTCAGGGCGAGATCATCTGGCCCATTCCGTCCTGGTCTGAAAGATAAACAAGTGATCTCCTATTGAAGCCAGCCCCGCGGCACTTTGGCATTGCGGGGCTGGTTGTTTCTTTTCAGGAGGCTAAGAAATGATTGTTCAGGTCGTCTTTTCCGGAATTTTGATGGGGTTGATTTACGCGCTGGTCGCGGTGGGGCTCACGTTAATCTGGGGGGTAATGGACATCATAAATTTCGCCCACGGAGACCTCATGATGTGGGGGATGTTCACTGCCTACTGGGCCTTTACCCTCTTCGGGATAGATCCTTTGGCCTCGATACCGCTTAGTGCCTTGGGACTGTTTGTTTTGGGAGTTCTTCTCTATAAACTGATCATCAAGAGAATAGTAGATGCCCCCCTAATCACAGCTCTGCTAGCCACTTATGGATTATCACTGATATTGAAAAATTCAGCACTACTCTCCTTCGGTCCCGACTACAGGACCGTGAATAATCCCTTATTAGAAGGTAGCTGGTCCTTGGGAGGGCTGATAATCAGCAAGCCCAAATCCATCGGCGGTCTAATCAGCATTGTGGTTATTTACTCCATTTACCTGTTTATCAAGAAGACTCAGGCGGGAAGAGCAATACAGGCGATCTCCATGGACCGAACAGCTGCCAGATTGGTGGGCATAAACGACGAGCAATTGTTCACGATCACTTTCGGACTTGGCGCTGCGTGCACCGGTATCGCGGGAGCTATATTGGCCAACTTCTTCACCATCTCCCCCGAAGCTGGGTCAACTTACGTGTTGCTTTCCTTCGTTATCGTCGCCCTGGGAGGTTTCGGAAGTATTAACGGCGCGTTAGCGGCCGGGGTTTTAGTGGGAATTGTTTCTTCTCTCTGTGGATTTTACTTCAGCCCCGCGTATCAGTTTGCAATAATATTTGTAGCCTATCTAGCCGTGGTGATGGTCAGACCGGAAAAAGGCCTTTTTGGGTGGTAAACAATGATGAAAAACCGACTTTACAATTTGCTCGGCTTGGCGGGGCTCGTGATCCTTTTGCTTTTCCTGCCTTTCATTCTTTCCAATCAGTTTCACGTTCACGTTCTGATCATGACGCTGTTATTTGCCTTTCTGGCAGCAGCTTGGAACCTGCTAGGAGGGTTCGCTGGATACGTTTCTTTTGGTCACGCTGTCTTCTTCGGCTTGGGGGCCTATACCGTAGGGGTGCTGGGAAAAAACTTTGCCATTAACCCCTGGTTGGGCTGCGTTACTGGGGGATTGATCGCCATAGGCTTGGCCGCCATGATTGCTTTCCCCAGTTTTCAGACTGGTCTCCGAGGGCATTATTTCGCCATCGCCACGTGGGCGGTAGCCGAAGTAGTACGAGTTATATTTATGAACTGGATGTACGTCGGTGGCGCCACCGGATTAATGATACCCTTAACTGACCCTAGCGTGATTAATTTTCAATACCATACAGCAAAAACTCCGTATTACTTCATAATTCTATGTTTTTTGATCGCCGAAACATTGCTCATCTACCTACTAACCAAAAGTAAGATTGGGTATTACTTAAGGGCAATCAAGTCCAACGAAAAAGCTGCCGAAAGCCTTGGAATCAATACCACTTTTTATAAACACGTCGCTTACTACCTCAGTGCCTTCCTCGTGGCAATGGGCGGTGCATTTTATGCCCAGTATCAATTATATTTCGATCCCCCGATGGTGTTCGACGTTTCCGTTTCCATGAAGATGATTCTTCCCGCAATCTTGGGAGGGGTTGGTACTATCGCCGGTCCTATCATCGGTTCGGCCATCATGATTCCCCTTGACGAATTTCTCCGCGCCCATTTAGGAGGTGCCGGTGGAGGAATTAATTTCATCGTCTACGGGATTTTGGTGATCCTGGTGGTAGTATTCCGACCTCAGGGAGTCTACGAATTCATCAAGCTGCTCTTCAACAGAGGGGGGAGGGAACAGTGATAGAAGAAAACGAAACGCTGTTGCAAGTGAGGGACCTCAGCAAATCTTTTAGCGGGGTGGTTGCCAACCAGAACGTAAACTTGGATCTATATTCCGGCGAAATTCTGGGCTTGATCGGCCCCAACGGGGCTGGCAAGACAACGCTGTTTAATATGATAACCGGCACTCGCCCTGAAGGAGCCAGCCGATTGCCGGATTCGGGGTCGGTCTATTTCAAGGGCGAAAATATAACCGGGGTCAGGCCCAGCAACATCTGTAAACGGGGACTGGTCAGAACCTTTCAGCTGGTGAGAATTTGGGAGAACATGACCGTGATGGAAAATGTTATGACCGGGTGCTTCAACACCACAGAGTACTCGCTTCAGGCAAGAAAAAAAGCTAAGGAATTGCTGGAATTAACGGGTTTGGCCGAGAAGGCAGATTATCCCGGAAGCAGCTTGACCATCGCGGATAAAAAGTTGCTGGAAATAACCCGGGCCCTGGCTACCGATCCCGAGTTGCTCCTGCTCGACGAGCCCATGGCGGGCCTGACCGCAACGGAGATTGAAGAGGCCCTCCAGTTGATAAACAAAATCCACGAACAAGGGATCAGCATCCTCCTCGTGGAACACGTAATGGAAGCCGTAATGACAGTGGCGGATCGTGTGGTAGTCCTGCATAATGGAAAGGTCATCGCTGATGACAGGCCTGAAGAGGTGGCTCAGAACGAGCAGGTAATCGAAGCATATTTGGGTGAGGAATACAATGCTAACAGTTGACGATATTCACGTATATTACGGAGAAGCAATTGTCCTGGAAGAGGTGTCCCTGGAGATAGGAGAAGGTGAGATCGCGGCTTTGATCGGAGCCAATGGAGCAGGAAAAACGACCACGTTAAAGTCGATTTCCGGGTTGCTCAACCCCAGACAGGGAAAAATACACTTCCAGGGAGAAAGAATTGACCAGTGCCCCCCTGAGAAAATCGTCAAGATAGGTATTTCACAGGTACCAGAAGGCCGACACGTTTTCGAAAAGCTGAGCGTGTCAGACAACCTGAAGCTTGGCGCCTATACCATGGATGAAAACGCCCTGCTGGAGGAAACCCTGAATTGGGTCCACAACCTCTTCCCCATACTCGAGGAAAGACGAAATCAGCAAGCAGGCACGCTGAGCGGAGGCCAACAGCAGATGCTTGCAATTGGTCGTGCATTGATGTCCCGCCCCACGCTGTTAATGTTGGACGAACCATCTCTGGGATTGATGCCCACTTTCGTAGAGAAAGTATTTGAAACCATAGAAACCATCCACCAACAGGGAACAACAGTGTTGTTGGTCGAACAAAACGTGCAGCTGGCTCTGGAAACTGCGGATCGGGGCTACGTTCTCCAAAATGGAAAGATCAAGCAGAGGGATCGAGCTGAGACGTTGCTCTCTTCCGACCTGGTGCGTGAAGCCTACCTGGGTCTATAGGGACGAACCGGGGACGGACAATCTGGGTAAGGTCTTCGTCGGTTCGCCCTCGTCTAGTGTAAATCTGTGGGCTCGATTTATAAATAGCTCCCCCGTTTGAAAGGACCCCCCACTAACTATAGCATTAACTATCGCACCAAAATTCCCCAGCCAGGGAGGTATTATGACAGAACCAATAACTCCAAAAACCTTCACGAAGTTCGAATTTCTATCTCATCCAAAGCTATCTCCGGATAATCGCCATGTGGCTTTTCTGGCCAAAAAGGCTAACGAGGAGCTGGACGGATATAACTCCAATATCTGGCTTTACAGCTTCTCCGAAGACCGTACTAGTCAGCTAACTACCTCCGGCTACGACGGAAAATTCGTTTGGCAAGACAAGGAAACCATACTGTTTGCCTCGGAGCGTGCAGAACCTGAGGAAGAAAAAGAAGAAACGGATTTTTACACCATCGACATCTCTGGCGGCGAAGCGAAGCAGAAATTCTCGGTTCCTCATAGAGTAGAAGAATTTCACTGGCATCGAGAGGGATTGATCTACAGAGCCCTCACTTCAGTCGAAGAAGAGGATCCCGAGGAGGAGGATAAGGAGCAGCAAAACTACAGAGTACTTGACGAAATCCCCTTCTGGATGAATGAACAGGGGTTCACCAACAAGAAAAGACAACACTTGTTTTCCTTCAATCCCCAAGAGGAAAAAGATATTGAATTGACACCCGGCTACCTGAGCGTGGGAGAATTCTCGTTTTGCGAGGGACGGATTTGCTTCATTGGCGCTGAGTACAAAGATAAGATGCCCGTCACAAATGATATTTACTGTCTTGACCTTTCCAAAGAAACAACTCAACCTGAACGACTTACCGGAGGGGAAAGGCAATTCTTCCTTATAGAATTCAGAGATGACTCAAATCTCTTCGTCTCTTCCACGGACATGGAAGAGATAGGACTCAACGAAAACCATCAACTTTACAATTTCAACCTGAAAACCCGCGAGCTAGAACTCCTGAACGAGGAATGGAAAAATTCAACCACCAACCGGGTACTGACGGACGCAAGACTGGGTGGTGGACCTCAGAGTATAGGATCCAGAGAAAAAATGTATTTCGCCTCTACCATCGGCAACCATTCTCATTTGTTTTCCGTTGATGCCAGTGGTGAAATCACACAGCTAACGAGCTCCAGCGGCTCCGTCGATAGTTTCGACGTAAAGGAGGACCGGGTGGTCTTCGTCAAGTTGAAAAAAGAGGAGTTACAGGAACTGTATACATTGGGCCAGGACAACCAACAAGAAAAGGCCCTCAGCAGGAGGAATAAACAAGCACTTGACGACCTCCCCCTCGCCGACGTGGAGGAATTCACCGTAGAAAACGACGGCGCCCAGATAGAGGCCTGGCTGATGACTCCGCCCGATTTTGACCGCCACTCCTCCTATCCAGCAATCCTGGAAATCCACGGGGGGCCGAAAACCGTTTACGGGGAAGTGTATTTTCACGAAATGCAGCTGCTCGCCAGCAAGGGCTACGTGGTACTTTTTTCCAACCCGAGGGGCAGCGACGGAAAGGGTGATGCCTTTGCCGACATCCGTGGGCAGTTTGGGGACGTGGATTACAGAGACCTAATGGCGGTCTTAGACCAGGCTCTGCGAAAATATCCCTTTATTGATCCGGATCGACTCGGAGTTACCGGCGGCTCCTACGGGGGTTTTATGACAAATTGGATAATCGGCCACACCGATAGGTTCAAGGCCGCAGTCTCCTGTCGAAGCATTTCCAACTGGATTTCCAAATTTTGCACCACCGACATTGGTTATTACTTTGTCGAGGACCAACAGGACGGGACCCCCTGGAACAGCCAGGAAAAATTATGGGAACAGTCCCCCCTTCAATACGCCGATCAAGCCGATACCCCAACCCTCTTCATTCATTCCGAAGAGGACTACCGTTGCTGGCTGGCGGAGGCGTTGCAAATGTTTACAGCGCTCAAATATTTCGGAGTAGAAGCCAAACTGTGTCTTTTTGAGGGCGAAAATCACGATCTGAGCCGGTCGGGAACTCCGTCCAACAGAATTGACCGATTGGACGAGATGGTAACCTGGTTTGACAAATATTTGAAATAGTGGATAGCATCTGGAGCTGCCCTTAGAATTTAGTAATTTGAAAGCGAAAATACGCAGATTCCAGAACGGAGACGGGGAGGAAATCCGAAATATCGCTGCTGCAACTGCCACTGGTTATCCCCGTCAGACTAGATTGATTGGGCATCTGTTGACCGACTATTACCTACATTACGAGCCAGAACATCTCCTTGTGGCTGAAAGTCAAACCGAGATCGTAGGCTACCTTTGCGGGTGCTTTGATTCTCAAAGATGCCGACGTATCAAAGCCACTAAGGTGATACCTGCCGCAGTGGTCAGTGGAGTATTCAGGGGAGATGTGGGCTGGAAGGAAATCCGCTATTTCTGTTCCTTTCTTTACCTTTCAATCCGGGGAGTGAGCAGGAATAGTCCACCGCGGCGCTATCCTGCTCATTTCCACATCAACCTCCGAAGGGGTTGGAGGGGCAAGGGTATTGGGACAAGACTCGCTCGGACCTTTTTTTCAATGCTAGAAGAAGCGGGTATCAGGGGGGTCCATGTGAGGGTCAGACAGGACGACATGAAGGCAAATCAGTTCTTTCGCTCCCTCGGGTTCTCCCGTGAGAACGGCTACCCCATACTGGTCCACGGAAAAGGAAAGTTGCGGACTTCCCGCTCGGCAATCTTCACCAAGAACTTATAATCGCAATTCATTCGATTTTGATCAACCTGTTTGCACTTCTGGCGAAAGGAAACCCCTTCCGGGCCAGAGTGATACTCAAGATCAGTTTTCGCGGTGAACCTAGCCTTTCCAGGGGGATCGAGAGATGATAGGATTTGGGCCCACTTTCGTAGCTATACCCCTGGCTCTCCTCAACTTCCTCCCCCTGTTTGAAGAGTTTGTTACTGAGAAAACGAAAAGTGCAGGAGGGCCCCACCCCATCCTGGCCGGCTGAAGTGTCGACCGGTTTGAAGGTCACCAGTATCTCATTTCCCGACCGATACTGGTTAAAGAACTCTAGGTACAGGTCCAGAGCTCCCTCCTCCTTGACGAGCTTTACAGATCTGATATCAGGATAGCGTCTCAGGGTAGCAAGTCTGCTTTTTCTCTTGGGGTTCAGATAGGATAAAAACGGTACATCGTCTCTTTCGTCTTCGATGAAATCAGGGGAAAGATTTGTTGCCCCCCCGTAGTCAGTGGATCGATTCAAGGTCAGAGAGGGTACAATACCAAATAGCTCGTTGGCCCGGGCGAAGCTGATGAGATATTTGCGCATTAACTGAGTCTGGGTTCTGTACTTCCCAATAGCCCGAAACTTTCGAATGCGTTCCATCAACTCGAGAGAAACTTTCACCCAACGAGTATCCAGCTGTTCAAGGTTAGGAGGTTGACTCAGTCCGACCTGAAGATGCTTTCCTCTCGGGGAGGGGAACTTGACGCTATGGATCAGGTAGCTCAGCATGGAAAGATCATCAAAAACCCTGCAGCCTTCCTCCTTCAACCGCTCCAGGCCGTAAAGCACAAATCCATTAGTCGCCCAGTGATCCGGATGACTGTCGTTGGGATGAGGCAAGTACACCACATCGGGCTCGACTTCCAGCATGAGCTTCTTGACGTCCTCCGTCACCGCGGATCCACAGTAGGGAGTCTCGGGCCTATAACTGTTTTGGTAAGGAGAGTGGTCCGTCTTGGTGTACTTGGAATAGTAAAGGTCTCCGGGCTCCCAGTGGTCAGTCCACATTCGACTCAATCCCCTATCCGGGTAACCAAAAAACTTCACCGCATCCGGGTCCAGGCCAAGGTAATCCAGCGCTTCCAGTGTTTCTCTCTGCCTCCTATAACCCAGCTTGACGAAGTCCGGCCGAAAAAAGGGCAAAAAGGTGGGTCTCCTAAACTGCCCATCACCGTTGGTAATTACCGCAACCGTGACCTCGCTCCCCTCCTTGAGATAGCGTTGAATAATACCGCCGGTAGCCAGTATCTCATCATCGTTATGAGGGGCAAAGACCAAAATACTTTCTCCCTCAATGGCTTCTTCTTTGCTCATTCTAATCCCACCCTTCCCCCGGCAAATATTCCAGGTAATTGGATTGGACAAAAGTATAACAGAAGTAATACCATTTCCTCCAGAACCTCGTCTCCGTCACCCCGGGCAGAGTTGCTAAAACCCCGGCAGAGAAAAACGGGCTTTTGCTGATCCGAGTATTCTGGTAAGCTTTCTAGCCGGGGTAGAAGATGAACTCAACTCTGGAAAAGTGGATTGTAAGATTGCGGTACCTTGGCGCACTGGCCTGGGTTTTCGCTTTCATTGCACTTATTCCTCTGGTACTGTTACCTTTCTTACCTGAAGTAGATATCTCACTTTCCAGCGTACTTCCTTTCCTGACCGCCTCTATAGTCTCGCTCTCCCTGGGTGCAGCAGCAAATCGATCCCTCAAACTCAAACCCCTGACTGGAAACGGGGCCGTATTAGTAGTCACCCTGAGCTGGTTTCTGGTTTCAGCGATCGGAGCCGTTCCCTTTATGGTAGAACTTAATCTGGGGTTTATCGACGCCTTTTTCGAGTCGAGCAGCGGATTTACAACCACTGGCATCACTATTTTGACAAACCTAGACGAGCTACCCAAAACCTTGTTATTCTGGCGCTCTCTAACCCAATGGATAGGAGGGTTGGGAATCTTGACCTTTTTTTCGGTGCTGGTCTTCAAAGGGGAAGCTTCTCATAAATTATACGGAGCAGAAAGTCACAAGGTGATATCAGAGAGGCCGGCTCCGGGGTTATTTAGCACTTTAAAAATTCTCTGGTCAATTTACTCCTTTTTCACCTTGGCGATCTTCAGCGCCTTGCTGGTCGAAGGTGTGGGGTGGTTCGATTCGATCAACCACGCGATGACTACTCTTTCCACCGGTGGTTTTACCCCCCATGTAGCGTGCGTGGATTACTTCCGTCAAGCAGGCTTCGCCAATTACAGATTAATTGAATACACATTGATGTTTGGGATGGCTTTAGGGGGAATCAGTTTTGTCTTTCACTACCGAATACTCCGGGGCAAGCTGTCCGCGCTCTGGGATAGCATTGAGATTAGATTATTCTGGAAGATTGTCGGGGGAGCAACTCTGTTGGTTTTACTCAACCATATTTGGGTTCACGGGATTACAGAAACTTTATCAGCGTTCAGATATTCATTGTTCCAAGTCCTCTCACTACTAACTTCGACAGGTTTTGGCACAAAAGACATCGGGTCAAATTACTTTCCGGCGATGGCCAAACAGGTGTTTTTAGTTCTGATGGTGGTAGGGGGGATGGTCGGTTCCACGGCGGGGGGGTTCAAAATATTCCGAATAGGAGTCCTTGGGAAAGCTTTGAAGAGACAGCTGCGTAAGACCGTAAATCCTCGCAGGGCGGTCAATCCTTTGATTGTTGACGGCAAGCGGGTACCTCAAGAAGAAATCGGGAGAATATCAGCATTGTTCTTTGCCTGGGGGGGATTTATACTCGTCGGAGGAATGATCACCGCTTTCTTTTCCAGCTATTCTCCTCTGGTCGCCTTTTCAGGTATGTTTTCCGCCTTAGGAAATATTGGACCAACCTTCATCCCTCTGCAAGAGCTCCCTGAACTTCATCCCCTGATAAAGATTACCTATTCCATAGGAATGTTGGCAGGCAGGTTGGAGATCTTGCCTTTATTACTGTTGCTTAGCCCAAGAGCGTGGAGGTAACCATGTATGTACTCATCGCAGGTGCCGGTTTAGTTGGAAGAGGATTGGCAAAGCGCCTGGTAAACAACAAACACGATGTCGTGGTGGTGGATATCGACGAAGAGGTGTGTAATAAAGTTTATCAGGAATACGGCGCCGTTTCGGTCAACGGAGACGCCACTGACGTGGAGGTACTGGAGGAAGCCGGGCTTCACCGTGCCGACGTCGCCGTGGGGACGATGCGTCGTGATGGGGATAATCTCTCGTTCTCCCTGCTGGCAAACAACCTGGAGGTGGAAAGAATCTTCGCCCGGATGCGAAACGTAAAATACGAGGAAGCTTATCGAGCCGCAGGAGTCACCGACGTGATTAATATCGTGGACCTCTACCTGGAACAATTTACAATGGAGATCGAACAACCCAAACTCCAGCGGGTGGCCACGCTTGGCGGGGGCGAGGCTTCCATCGTAATAGTTTCGATCTCCGAGGAATCTAAGGGGGCAGGCAAGACCATCGCCTCCATAACCCAGGATCAAGAGTTTCCCAAACAGTGCGTAATCGCTGGCATTTACAGAGAAGATGAATTTATCATTCCCCGCGGGGATAGAACTATTGAAATCGGAGACCGGGTATTCCTCGCTGCGGCCACCCCGGATATCAAAGAAGCCGCCCGATACCTGGGGGTCAGAGAGCAAAAGTGGTTCGACCGACTGAGAAGGTAGGCAAACTTGCTACGGTCGTCCGAAAATATAGCACAGGGTGATCAGGGTCAAGCTCGCAAAAATTTGACCTCATGATCTATATTGATGGAGGTCAGAAGATCGAATTAATCAGTTTTATAGCACTGATAAACTCAGAGAGCACAGAGGAGGTTCAGGAGCTCACAGTTTGCAACGGTGGTTGACCTGAACTTAAATGTTCCGAACACAGGAGGTTTCAAAAATCGAGCTCATTTGATATCTACCTTATTAAATTTTTCGTCCGCGAGAAGGGTTACATGACAGATACCGCTCGAAGAGATGAGGAAAGTTCGGAGAGACTATCTCGGAGAGATTTTCTGCGCCTGGCTGGAGCAACTGGATTCGCTGCTGTCCTTGGCACCTATTCCACAAAGAAAGGATTCTCCCAGGACCGCCAGGGAGGAGTGCTGGAGGTAGCTGTTCAGCACGGATTAGACAGTTTTGATCAGACAGAAAGTGGCTGGATGGCCGAACCAACCTGGGCCATTCACGAACCACTCGTTAGCAGAGACTGGGACAACAACTACGCACCCGGGCTGGCAAAATCTTGGGAGTTCACCGAGGAAGGAACAGTACTCACATTACAATTGAGAGAAGACGTGGAATTTCATGACGGTACGAAATTTGATACCGGGGTTGTAAAATGGTATTTTGAGGAGTTCATGGGGGGGAAATACTCAGTACATTATCGACCCCATTGCAGAGGTAAAAACACCCGAAAGCCACCAAGTAAAACTGGAGCTGGAATGGCCTTATGTAAATCTGCTATATAATCTCAGCAATTCATATGGTGGCGTAATCCCCAGCCCCACGGCAGTAGAAGAGGTGGGAAAGGACGACTACGGGGTAGACACCGTGGTCGGAACAGGCCCCTTTAAAGTCAGCGAACGCTTAGGAGACTCGGAAATCTTACTTGAGCGGTTTGATAAGTATACCTGGGGGCCACCCTGGGCAGAAAATCAGGGACCTGCCTATCTAGAGGGAGCCAAATATAGGGTAGTCCCCGAAGATGTAAGTCGGGTTGCCGAGTTGGAAACCGGCGGGGTAGACGCTATAGCAACCGGAGTTCCCACCGTTCAGCTCTCCGAACTAAAAGAGAATTCGGAGATAAATGTGGTCAGCGGACCTGACCGCCAAGTAAGCTGGATCGCCTTCAACCAGGACGGAGAAAAATCACCGATCATCGGTAATAGCTTAAAGGTCAGAAAAGCTTTATCCTATGCCATCGACAGAGAGATGATCCATGAAGGTGTCTATGATGGAACTGGTCAAATCAACGGCACCTACCTGCCCCCAATGATCCCTGCCCATGACATTCCCGAAGAGCACCGGCATAGCTATGACCTCGAGAAGGCAAAAGCCCTCTTAGAAGAAGCCGGATGGGAACAAACCACCGGTCAAGAGGTCCGGGAAAAGGACGGCAAAGAATTGAGCCTTCGAACCATAACGGTGAACCGCAGCAAAGATAAAAGAACAGGAGTTATACTCAAAGAATTATATCAAAAAATCGGCGTGGAACTTAATCTGGTTCAGATGGACGAAAGTGCCTTAACTGACGCCCAAAAAAGTGGAGACTGGGATCTTTGTGTCGAAGACTACGTTTGGGATAATGCTGATATACTCCAATGGTTTTTCTGCTCCAGCCAGTTACCTTATCCGAACTGGTTTGGGGTGGACGATCCCCAAGTAGACGAAATGATAGAAGAAGTTGCGATGCGCCAGCCGACGGTTAAAGAAAGAACCGAGAAGTTCAAAGAGGCCCACACCTACTTGCTGGACGAGGTAGTTCCAGCAGCTCCATTACACACCCGAGTGCTGTTGCAGGCAGTTCGAGAGAACGTCAGAGGATGGAAATACAAGCTCTTAAACCGCCCGTTATTAAACGTCTGGCTGGAAGCTTGACCGTGTGTGATGAATAGAGTTCACTCTTCAAAAGCCCCGTACTTCGGTGCGGGGCTTTACTGTAATCTGTCCTACAAACAATGTATCAATATTTAATCCGACGCCTACTGGAAGCTATCCCTAAATTATTGTTGATCTCTATACTGGTATTTTCCATGTTGCATTTAGCACCAGGAGATCCAGTTATTACCGTCGTTGGCCCTTCTGCCCCCAAGCAGGCATACGAAGCAGCCCGAGAGCGCTTGGGATTAGATCGGCCACTGGCAGTCCAGTACTTCAAATGGCTGTCGGCAACCTTCCAAGGGGATTTTGGACAATCCATCTCCCTAAGGAAACCAGTATCCACCGCCATCGTGGAGAGAATACCAATCACTTTGCAGTTCACGCTTCTGGGCATTTTTCTGATGTATCTTATCGGAATTCCTGTTGGAATCATTTCTGCGATCTACCGGTATTCAATTATCGATCACCTGTTGATGGGGTTGGTTTTTTTAGGTATTTCGATGCCTTCGTTCTGGTTCGGCTTAATTCTTTTGATAATTTTTGGAGTACAACTCCAACTAGTTCCAGTTTCTGGGTACGGTACATTTGGACTAACCATCCTTCCCGCCCTTGCCCTTGCAGCTCGAGGGGCTGCACTGGCTGCGCGAATGACTCGGTCCAGTATGCTTGAAGTAATGCACGAAGATTACATTCGCACTGCACGAGCCAAGGGGCTGAGAGAAGCCGTAGTTCATTACAAACACGCCATCCGCAACGCGTTAATCCCAGTCATTACGCTGTTTGGTATGAGAATTGGATGGTCAGTCGCAGCAGGGGTTTCTCTGGAGATAGTCTTCTCCCGTCCCGGCGTAGGTAGATTGCTCGTAGAATCGATCTTTGCTCGGGATTACCCCGTAGTCCAGGCAGTTATTCTGCTATTGGCTCTTGCCATTATATTCGGAAACCTCTTTGCCGATGCGCTATACACCGCCGTCGACCCCAGGATTCGCTACAGTTAGCAGCGGGTGATGATATGCTGTATGAAGTAGGCCAAAGGTTGCTTCGTCACAGGTTAGCCCTAATCGGCCTAGCTATCGTTATTCTGCTCCTGGCCCTGGCAATATTTGCACCTTTCATCGCACCCCATCCACCAAACGAACAGGATCTGTTAAACCGATTTGGCCCTCCCAGTTTAGAGCACCCTTTTGGAACCGATTCTTATGGACGGGATATTTTCAGCCGGGTAATCCACGGAACCAGGATCTCTTTTTATATCGGAAGCGTAGCGGTGGGAATATCCTCAATTATTGGAATAACTCTGGGGGCTCTGGGAGGATATTACGGGGGCTGGATGGATAGTTTGATTCAGGGGGGCGTGGACACCACCTGGGCTTTTCCAGCCGTTTTAGCCGGTCTGGCCCTCTCCGCGCTTTTTGGATCATCTTTGACCAATGTAATGATCGCAGTGGCCTTAGTCTACTGGGGCCGGTATGCCAGAATTACCAGAGGGGAAGTACTTGCCATCCGGGAACGCGAATACGTCAAAGCTGCAGAGGCAGCAGGAGCAGGAGACTACAGAATTCTATTCAAACACATTTTCCCCAACGCAATTCCTTCTGCCATTGTGATCGCCACCTTGATGTTTGGAGACGCAATTGCAGTTGAAGCAACTCTCAGCTTTCTCGGAATGGGTGCCCAGCCACCAACTCCAAGTTGGGGTGCAATGTTATCTCAGGGAAGGAGTTATATGCGCTTGGCTCCCTGGATTTCTATCTTCCCAGGATTGGCAATCATAACGGTCATCCTTGCCTTCAACTTGATGGGAGATGGACTGAGGGACGCCCTTGATCCCAAACTCAAATACTGAGCCCCACCTGCCCACCACAACCCCACAGCCTTGGGATTTATCAAAGTCAAACTCTCCGGATAAGCCCGCGTCGGGTATAACGATTTCCCACCGGCATCCTACTGGAATTCCGCTGTTTTCAGACCTCTACTTATCTACTCAAAAGAGATAAAGTTTTGAAAAACCGGCCTTTTCCCGGTTAACATTAGATCAGCTTTGTGATAAGAAAAACTAGGCCAAAAGAGAGGAAAAAGCTCAGCACCCAGTTGAACCCCGTCCTGACAACTTTTTCAAAGCCGATATTTTTTTCAGAACTGACAAAGCCACTACCAATCACGCCCCCCAGGATTGCTGCGTTAAAGGATATCGGTATGCCAAGCATCGCCGCCACCTGAGCTAAGATGCTGGTTCCTGCCAAGGCCGCAATCGAACGACGGGGTCCGATATCGGCAAAGTCCCGTGCCACAGCGTGAATGATTTTAGGAGAACCGGTCCAGGCCCCGATCAAAATCCCTATCCCTCCTACAATGAGCAGAGTGGTCATATCCAGGCTCGTGGTTTGAAATAAAGGTCCCACGGCCTGTCCAACGCTGGCCGCCCCTGCAGTGTATGCAGTATAGGAACCCACAAGAATCATGATAGGTTGTATCAACTTCTCGGCTCTTGACCCCCTCTCTATTGTCTTCCGCAACAACTTGGAGACTAAATAGCCAATAACTCCTGCCACCAGGGGCATCAAAACCCAGTAGGTGAGCACAAAGGAAAACTGCTCCAGGTTGAACTCTCCACCCAAACTTAAGCCGCCCCCCAGCACCGCACCGACAAGCACGTAGGCTGTTGGCATGGGATAGTGGCGCCAAATGCCAATGGCAATTAGGGCCGAGGATATGATCAAGATAATTGCAGAAGATTTTAGATCAAAAGCCACGCCCCTGACGTAGCCCTGACTCAAACTTTTGGTCACTTCACTACCCTGCAGCACGGAACCCAGAAAGGCACTTACGCCCGTCAGCAGGCTGCTCCTCAGTACTCCAAGAGAACGAGAGGAAACCACAGGTCCGAAAGAAGGAGAGGCACAATCGGCACCTACGGTCCAGGCCATGAACATAGCCCCGAAAAAGGCCAGCAGTAGAAATATCATCTAATAACAGTCTCTCTAGAGGTCACTATGTAGAGGATAGATTACCCTCACTGTTTTGGGGTTTTACCATAGTAGGCTTGATTAACTCCTCCGCTTAACTTCCGCGCCAGCAAAAGTCCGTCAAGTACCATTTATACCAACCGTTGCTACCTCGTTGCGAGACGTACGAGTGATTTTATGGCCAAAAAGTAGCTGGGTCAAGGATTTTTTGGAGGAAACAAAGGGTTGAAGCTCCGGAAAACGCCGACCCCCTACACTAAAAAGTTCCCCATTTTTCCCCCCTGTAATTTCTTATGTCGATCCGCTACTATTGACCCTGGTTTAGCTCCGTGTAGTTTAATGTACTATCTTCCATTCTCCCGATCCACGATAGGTGAAAGACTTCCACCACCCAGGAGAAGCGGGCTTTAACTCACGGAAGAAAACAACAATCTCGGGAAAACCTGGCTGATTGAGAAAGGTCGTAACAAGAGATGAAGAAAAATCTCAGTCGAACAGAGCAACTGAAAAGTGACATCTTAAACGGTCCAATAATCAAAACGGTCCTAGTCCTGGGTTGGCCCGTTATGCTGGATAACCTCCTCCAGATGCTCTATAACCTGACGGATACTTATTGGCTAGGAAAACTTGGCGCAGAGGCAGTCGCAGCACCTACCCTTGCTTTTCCAATTGACTTCCTGATTATCTCTTTGGGGTTCGGGTTAGCAATTGCGGGAGTATCCCTCGTCTCCCAACATACAGGAGCAGGCAGTTCTGGAA
>JBKGZS010000084.1:0-5827 GCA_046543285.1 Candidatus Acetothermia bacterium
GAGCTCGATTGGCAACGAATCCTATCAAATCTCCCTCTTCGCCGTAAACGGGACTCTGGCCCCGGTAAATCTGGTCTACGATCCTTCTCTGGCCGGAACTCAGCAGACAGTGAAAAGCGCCTACGTGGAGAGGCTGGAAGGTTACGGCGAGATCCTTCTGGATTACGTCAAACCCGATCCCCAGGACGTTTTCATTATCATCTCCAATTCAGGCAGAAACGCTGCTCCGGTTGAATTTGCTATGGAGCTACAGGAGAGGGAGAATCCAACTATTGCAATTACCTCCCTGACCTACTCCAAACATTTGAGTTCCCGTCATTCGAGCGGGAATAAGTTGTTCGAGCTCGCCGATGTGGTTCTGGACAACCAGGGCGAAATCGGAGACGTGGCCCTGCGGGTCCCGGAAATGGAGCAAGGTTTTGGGCCCACCTCCACCATTACCGGCACCTATATTTTGAATGCCATTCTCGTGCAGGCAGTCCTGAACCTCATCGACAAGTCAGTCGAACCCCCCGTATTCTGGAGCGGGAATCTGGATCAGGGTATGGAAAAAAACCAGGAAATGGTCGATGAGTTCTGGGGTCGCATTCGTGGCTGGTAGAGTGAAAAATCAGGTACAGGGTCCTGTGAATGGCTTGATAGAATGAGCTCACCCGATTTTTACCTGGTGCTGGATGCCGGCGGTTCCAGCTCCCGGGGGGTACTTCTGAAAAGAGAAGGCTGGCAGCTGGTGGCTGCCGGCCGTGGGGGTCCAGTCAACATAACCCAGGACGATGAAAGGACGATCAAGGGCAATCTACTCGGCTTGGTCGACGAGCTCCTGGAAGGCTCTCAGACATCTCTGACCGGCGTCCAGGGAGTAGTTGTAGGGGTTGCAGGCTGGTTTTCCGCCCGGTGGGAAGAGGGGAAGCGGTTGATCCACACCTCCTTTGAGGAGGCAGGATTTGACGGCGAATTGAGGATAATTCATGACTCTTTAACCGCCTGGTCCGGAGCCACTGGTGGAAAGCGCCCTTCAGTAGTCGTTTACTCCGGTACCGGCTCCTTTGCCTACGGGGAAAGCGAAACCGGGGAGACCGCTCACGCAGATATCCTGGGCCCCCTCCTGGGAGATGCCGGCAGCGGTTACTGGATAGGGTTGAAAGGTCTCCGAGCGGCACTGGAAAGCCGGGAGGGCAGAGGGGAGAAGACGTCCCTGGAAGATCTTCTGCCCGAAGTGTTTGGGACGGCCGAGGTAGGGGAAATTGTCAAATTCATCTGGGAAACAGGGCTTTCGCGAAGAGAGATCGCATCCACGACCCCGCTGATAGCAAGGGCTGCGGAAGCCGGGGATACGGTGAGCAAAAGGATTTTCACTGAAGCAGCCTGCAAACTCGCTGACTCGGCGCTCAGCGTCGGAAAGCGGTTGGCCCGAACTCCGGATGACAAAGGCAAATTTGATCTCTATTACAGCGGGGGAGTATTCAGTTCCGGACAGCTGTTGATCGCCCCTCTGGCGGCGCAACTTCAGAAACAGTGGCCGGGCGTAAAACTGGAGCCCGCACGCTACGGCCCACTGGTGGGTGCCCTGTTGCGAGGGACGGGGCAGGAAGAGGAGCAGTTCGGAGCGGAGCAACTTCAGGCCATCGAAGATGCATTTGATGGATAATAACGTGAAACGGAGGTTAGAGAATGACCAAACTGTTAATTAAAAACGGTGACGCCGTATTTCCCGAGTTCGACGAGACTAAAAGAGCGGACGTTCTAACGGAAAACGGGACCATCAAAGCAATCGGAACCCAAATTGAGGAGCCCACGGATCAGGTGATAGATGCCTCCGACTGCTACGTGTCGCCGGGTTTTATCGATATGCAGGTCAACGGGGGCGCGGGAGTCGATCTGCTCCAAACTGACGCAGAAGGATTGAAACGCTTTGCCGACCTCTGGGTATCTACTGGTGCCACCGGTTATCTGGGAACGGTGATTACGGAGCCGATAACCAACATGAGAAATGCTGTCGAGTTGTTGGCCAATGCAGATCTTCCGGGTCTCTGGGGGGTCCACGTAGAAGGTCCGTTCCTATCCAGGGAAAAGCGGGGCACTCACAACCCGGAACATCTGAGATCTCCGACTCTCAAGAGGTTTCATCGGCTCACCTCGGGCTTGGAAGAAACCATCAAGCTTTTCACTTTCGCCCCCGAGCTGGAAGGGGGGGAGGAAATTCTAAACCGGCTCCTGGAAGTTGGGATTGTCCCTTCGCTCGGCCACACCAATGCTAGCTACCAGGAAGCACTGGAAGCGATAGGGAGCGGCGCGTCTTGCTTGACCCACTTGTTCAACGGAATGAGTACTTTTCATCACCGTAGCCCCGGCTGCGTGGGAGCTGCTTTCGACAGCTCCGCCTACGTGGGTTTAATTTCCGACGGTCGCCACGTTCACCCCACCGGGCTGCGGATGGCCCGCAAATTGAAGGGAAAAGACCGCATTTGTCTGGTTACCGATGCCATAGCTGCCGCGGGGATGGACGACGGGGAATACGACCTGGGGGATCAGAAAATAATTGTGACTGACGGTCTGGCCAAACTTCCCACTGGGACCCTGGCCGGAAGTACCCTGACCATGAACCGGGCAGTGGCCAACTTCAGGGAATTTACTGGAGCCGGCCTTCCGGAGGCGGTCCGGATGGCCTCTCTAAATCCGGCAACTATGCTGGGCCTCGAGGATCGCAAAGGATCCCTGGCGGCGGGTAAGGATGCCGATCTAGTCGTCTTCACTGAAGAGCTTGAGGTAACGCATGCCATAATTGAGGGGGAATTGGTTTATAGCACCTAACACTCTTTACAGGGTACGAAAGAGTTGTAGGGTTTCTCTCCCTGGTCGTGGGGCATGGTAATCCCCGAATTCGGAAATTTTAGTCTTTCAGTTATACTTTATCCAGATTGGCGTTTTCGTCATTAACACACACAATTTCACAAGAGGAGGATTTAAGGTGAGCGAAAAAGTTGAAGAGTACAAAGAAGAGGTTAGCAATTACGTAGACCAAATGGCCGATACTCTGGAAAGCCTGGCCAAGAAGATCTACGACAACCCCGAGGAAAAATTTGAAGAGTACCAGGCCGTCGAATGGTTGAGCGAAGAGTTGGAAAACCAGGGCTTTGAAGTGGAAAGAGAAGTGGCAGGACTGGAAACTGCTTTTCGAGCAGTCTCTCCTCAGAGTTCAGATGGTCCCGCCATAGGTTACTTATGCGAATACGACGCCCTGCCCGGTTTGGGTCACGCCTGCGGCCACAACCTGATTGCGGCCATTGGCCTTGGAGCAGGAGTTGCCTTGTCGGGTTTGCTGGACAAATTGGACGGCCGGGTGGAAATCATCGGGACTCCTGCCGAGGAAGGCGGCGGCGGAAAAGTTGACCTGGCCGAAGCGGGCGTCTTCGACGACCTGGATGCCGCGATGATGGTCCATCCCTCTGATAAAACTAAAGTCGGTCGAGGGAGTCTGGCTATCAAGCAAGTCAACATGGATTTCTACGGAGAATCAGCCCATTCTTCTGCCGAACCGGAAAAAGGCATCAATGCCTTGGACGCTGCCATCAACACCTTCAACAACATCAATGCTTACCGGGAGCACATGGACGAAAAGTCGAGAGTTCACGGAATAATAACCGACGGAGGGGAAAAGCCAAATATAGTTCCGGACCACGCCGGCGTTGAATTCTACGTCAGGGTGGCCGACCAAGAGGATCTGGACGATCTGCTCCAGAGAGTTTTGGATTGCGGCAAGGCCGGCGCCTTGGCGGCTGGGGCGGAATTTGAATATTGCGTGACCGGTCACGCCTACAAAGCCATGGATCCCAATCCGGTCCTGGTGGATCTGTACAGCTCCAATTTGGAGAAATTGAACGAAGAAATTAGCGAGCACGAAGGCGGAATGGGCTCCACGGACATGGGCGATGTCAGCCAGGCGGTTCCTGCCATTCATCCTTACATCAAGATCGCAGAGGATGGGACTCCGGGTCACTCCAAGGCTTTCCTTGAAGCCGCGGATTCGGAACAGGGTTATCAGGGGATGGTTACGGCCGCCAAAGCATTGGCCATGACCGGTGTGGACTTGCTCGCCAACCCCGATCTGGTCGAGGAAGCCTGGGAGGCCTTTGAAGGTTCCGAATAAAAGTTGTCCGAATCTCAAACTGCCTATGCCCTCCACCATCCCTTGCTCTGGACCGGGGAAGGGATGGTGGAGTTTTAAAGGGTAAATTACACCTCCACCGCCCGCGACTTGCCATGCCCATTGGTCGCGGGATTTTGCGTTGCTCAATCTTGAGGGTCAAAGTGATGAACCTGGCAACCGTCAGCCTTATTGCGATTGCCCTGGCTATGGATGCCTTTGCCGCTTCCATGGCTGGGTCCCTGATGGCAGTGAAAGTGAAGTGGCGACACGCTCTTCGGACGGCGGGTCTTTTCGGACTATTTCAGGCGGGGATGCCTGTTCTGGGCTGGTACTTCGTGCTCCATTTCAAAGTTCTGATCCAGAGCTACGATCACTGGGTGGCCTTTGGCCTACTTTCCCTGGTTGGGAGTAAAGCCATCTGGGATGGAGTAAGAGGCGAAGGGGAAAATTGCAATACAGAACAGGAAAACAAGTTCTTCTCCCTCCCGAACACCCTATTTTTGGCTCTAGCCACGAGTATTGATGCCCTGGCTGCGGGCATCAGCTTTTCGGCCCTTGGGGCAAGCCTTTTCCTGCCGGTGTTGCTTATTGGTTCGATTACCTTTTGTCTTTCGCTGGTGGGTTTGGGGTTGGGTTCTATGCTGGGGCGCTGTTTCCAGGCCGGCGTGGAGGTAGCAGGTGGCCTTCTTCTGATTGGTCTGGGACTGAAGATACTCGGAGATCACCTGGGGCTGATTATTGCCCTCTAGAATTCTGCCAGCTGGTGCCCGCCCGGGAGGATTCGAACCGCCGACCTACGGATTAGGAATCGCTTGCTCTATCCTAGTGAGCTACGGGTGCAGATTTAATGAACCTGGATCCGACCGGCTTAGTGTCATTTATTGTGATAACTCCGTAACTCTGAAATCATCAAAGTAGCTACCCTTGTTGCCCCAGCAGTACGGCCCTGTCATTCCGCGAGTTAGATCGTCATCGGTAACTGAAAATACCTTCTTGCCCTCTATATATGCACTCATCTCGTTACCGACTACATCTACCTGCAGCTGATACCATTGTTCCTCCTCGTAGGCCAGCTTCTTCCGAAGTATTTCCGTCGTTTCTCCACCGACTACCTTGGTAAAAAGAAGCTCCTCCCTCTCCTTGCCCCAGCTGAATACGTAGAAGTTGTCGGGATCAAGGTATCTGAAGACGAGCCCTATCTTATCGTTGTCCTCCGACATAATTCGGGATGAAACCGAATAGTCCGTCCAATTAGGGGAACCGGTAACCGCGTAGGTGCCACCTTTGAGGCTTCCCTTATAATAATTTGATGTCTGTGCCAGTACACCGTCTTCTACGTTCCAGGTTCCGTTTACGGTCTCCCAGTCTTCCAGAGTGCTGTAACTGAAGTCGTCGGATGTCAGCGGGTAGAAGTCGCCTTCGGTAGTTATATAGATCTGGTCTTTTTTGCTTTTTTCTTCGGCTTCACTGTTTTCGGTTTCCTCCCAGGCCTGGTTTAGCAAGTCCCAGGAATTGAGTTCTTCTTCCTTTGGAAATGGCTCAAACCCGGTCAAGCTTCCCTTTTTAACTGTAGCCATCAGCCCACCCGTTACCAGCAACCTGTCTCCCTCATTTGTCCTAAGGTTTACTTCTCCATCCAGGACTTTAAGAACTGATCCCGAACCGGTCTCTTCCACTATG
>JBKGZS010000085.1:0-5809 GCA_046543285.1 Candidatus Acetothermia bacterium
CCCATAATCCCGGTACCCCTAAGATTTGCCGCTGGAGAGAGATCGGAGGGGGAGCGATGATTGAAAAAGATGTAGTCATAATTGGAGGAGGCTCTACAGGCCTTGCCACGGCGTACTACCTCTCGGAACTGGGCCTGAAGGACCTGGCTCTGCTTGAGAAAGACTACGTGGGAAGTGGATCGACCGGGCGCTGCGGGACCGGTATCCGAGCTCAGTTTGCCAACGAGGCCACCATAACAACCATGAAGAGAGCGGAAGGGCTATGGAAGCAATTGGCCACCGATCTGGGATTCGAATTTCGCCAGACGGGATACCTCTACCTTCACTACTCGGATCAAGCACTGAACAAATACCGGGGAATAAAAACTCTGCAAAACTCGCTGGGGGTACCAACTGAAATATTGTCTCCCGCAGACGCAAAGTCGCTATGTAACCCTCTGGACGTTTCCAAAGTAAAAGGCGCAAGTTACAATCCACAAGACGGCAAAGCACATCCATTTGAAGTGGTGGCCGGCTTCCGAAATTATCTCCAGAGCGGAAGCGCAGACCTGAAGGAGGGAACCGAGGTCACTGGGATTAGCCTGAAAAAGGGGGGTAAGGTCAAGATAGTGCAGACCACCAACGAGGAATACAAGACCGAGATATTGGTCAACGCGGCCGGAGGATGGGCCGCCAGAGTAGGAGAAATGATGGATTTAGATATCCCAATCAAGCCCTTCCGCCACCAGGCTATCATTACAGAACCTATTCGATCCGAGACTATAGAGCCGGTAATTATTTCTATGAAACACGAAGAAGCCTACCTCACCCAGACCGAACGAGGTGGAGTGATCGGCGGAGTTTCGACCCCTGAAGACGAACCTCCTACCTACGAGACCCGGGAAACTCTCGAATTTCAAAAGCGTGTAAGCAGGGCATTTTCTTCCATCATCCCGGGATTGAAGCGAGCGCGGATACTCAGGCAATGGGGAGGGTATTACGCTATGAGTCCGGATGCCAATCCACTGCTAGGGGAATTCGGCCCACCCGGCCATTACGTGGCAGTCGGCTTCAGCGGCCATGGATACATGATGTCACCGGCTGTGGGGCTGGGGCTGGCAGAATTGATCTATAGAGGAAAGACCGACCTCCCCTTGGAATTCTACGACCCGGAGAGAATCGAACGCGGAGAGCTCAGAGAATCAGACCTGCAGATGGGCTGATTGTCGTAAAAGAAGGAGTAGGTTTTGCGATTTTTGCGATTTGACAATTAATTCTGAACAACCAAACGCCTAAAAACCGTCAAAAACCAAGGAGGTTTCCATGCAAATTTTTCTTTCAGAGCAGGAATTGTCCAGGCATAAGACCGCCGTGGCCCAAGAGATGGAGGCAAACGAGCTTGATCTTTTTTGCTTGTTTGGACCCAAATCGATCTTTTATCTTACCGGAATACATACTATTCAGACCGAAAGGCCCATGGCTTTGATATTCGACGGTTCGAAAACCACTTTCTTCGCCCCTCTGCTGGAACGAGAACACTTGAAGGAACTGGGCGGGGCAGACGATATTATTACCTACGATGAATATCCCGGAGAAAGACATCCCCTTGAGATTCTCGCCGACCAAATCCGCGAACGTTCCCCTGTCGCAGTGGGCGCCGACAGCGACGGTTACGGCGGCGGTTACGGTTATCAGGGGCCGGCCCTGACCGAACTGCTGGAAGTCAAGGTGGAAATCCTTCCTCAACTTGTTCGACAATTACGGGAGATAAAATCGGAAGAGGAGATCGAACTGATCAAGGAGAGTGCCCGGTGGGGCAACCTGGCCCACCGTTTCCTCCAGGACCTCACCTGTCCGGGACTCAAAGAGAACGAAATCTCCACTAAAGCTTCTCTGAAGGCATCTCAGGCCATGATAAAAACCCTGGGAAGTGAATATTACCCAGTAAAAGGTGCCTCCCTCCCGGCCTCCGCTGGTTTTCGCGGTCAAATAGGGAAGGGTAGTGCCCTTCCTCATGCTTTGACCACCAACGAGACGATAGAAAAAGGTGACGTTCTGGTGACCGGCGCTTCTGCAGACATAGGGGGTTACACCAGCGAACTGGAAAGAACCATGATCGTCGGCGAGCCCACGGAAAGGCAAAGAAAGTTCTTCGAGTTCATGATCCAGGCCCAGGAAGTGGCTTTTGAAAAGATAAAACCGGGAAACAAGTTCTCGGATGTGGACCAAGCTGTTAGTGACTTTTTCCGAGACAACGAGCTAGTGGATTACTGGCGACACCATACCGGCCACTCCATTGGCATCGGGGGTCACGAAGCCCCTTACTTCGACACTGGGGACGATCGGGAGCTAAAACCGGGCATGGTGGTAACCATCGAACCGGGAATTTACGTTCCAGGTTTTGCGGGCTTCCGTCACTCCGATACCGCTGTGGTAACCGATAAAGGAATGGAGCTTATCACCTACTACCCCCGAAACCTGGAGGCTCTGGTCATCGAGTAGTCTACGAAGGTACCGGCAAATAAACTTCCAGTCAACCAAATAGAGATTAAGCGCTTGTTGGAATAGCCGTGTGCTTCGGCGGGGGCAGGCAGCAGATTGACAGGAATAACCCCTAACCCCCATCCTGCCGGGGTCTTGAAAAGGAAGTTCTTTACCGGAGGTTAGACACCTCTACCGGCCATCTTGGGATCCAGGGCATCCCTCAAACCATCGCCAAGAAAGTTAAAAGCCAGCACGGCCATCATTATCGCCAATCCGGGGAAGGTGGTCATCCACCAGGCTTCTCGCATGTAATCTCGACCGTCGGACAACATTGCCCCCCATTCAGGAGTAGGAGGTTGAGCACCCAGACCGAGAAAGCTCAACCCCGCCGCCCAAAGTATGGCACTCGGTATGGAAAGGCTCATGTAAACGATGATGCTGGTGGAAATGTTGGGCAATAGATGCCTGGTGATGATCCGATAGGAGCCAGCGCCGCTGGCCTTGGCGGCCTCCACGTAGAATTCTTCCTTGATGGAGAGGACTTCCCCGCGGACCAGGCGGGTGTAACCCCGCCACCCGACAATCCCCACCGCAATTATCACGTTCACCAGACCACCGCCAAGGAGCCCCGCTATGGCGAGGGCGAGTACGATTGCGGGGATGGAAAGCATGATATCAGTAAATCGCATGATGATGGTTCCGACGACCTTCTGATAATAACCTGCCAGCATTCCGAGAGCTACGCCGATAAGGGCCTGAATGGTAACAATTGCCACCCCCAGTAAAAGGGCGTACTTGGCTCCATAAATTATTCTGGAGAAGATATCCCGACCGTAGTTATCGGTTCCCAAAAGGTAGGCTCTGGACGGTGGCTCTAGCATGTGCATGTAATCCTGTTTCAGAGGATCATGGGGAGCAATCCAGGGGGCCATGGCGGAGACGAAAATCAGTACCAGAACAATAAACAAACCCACCAGTGCCAGTTTGCTTTTACTAAATAGGTGAACCGTAGCCCAAAATCGGGATTTTCGCCTCTTTTCTGCCTCTATCATATTTACACCAACCTAGTCGTAGCGAATCCGCGGATCAATATAGGCGTATGTCAAATCCACTGTCAAATTTATGAGCATCACAATAATCGCAAAAATCAGTATGGAGCCCTGAACCACGGGATAATCCCGTTTAAACACTGCGTCAACCAGCATTCTGCCCATACCCGGCCAGGCAAAAACCTTCTCGATAATCACCGACCCAGAAAAAAGCCAGGGGATTTGTAATCCAAGCACGGTAACAACTGGTATGAGCACGTTGCGGAAGGCATGGCGATAAACGACCAAGCGCTCGGCCAGACCCTTGCTTCGAGCAGTGCGAATATAGTCTTCCTCCAGTATCTCCAGCATTCTCGATCTGATCAACCTGGTCAGTATCGCCACTCTGCGGGCCCCCAGAGCGAAGGCTGGCAAAATAATGTGTATCAATCCGGGAGTGGTCCAAATAGGTCCACCCTTACCCGAAATGGGCAAAATTTCGAAATTCAGGGAAAAAATTAACAACAACACCAGACCGAGCCAGAAAGAAGGCATAGATATCCAGAACACGGCAAACAGTCTGGCAACGTTGTCGAAAATGGAATTGGGGCGAAGGCCGGAAAGTATACCGGTAGGAATGGCGATGAGGAGGGCAACTAGCAGGGCACAAAATGCAAGTTGGAGAGTGGCGGGCACCCGGTCAACTATCATATTTCCCACGTTCTCGTTGCGCTGCAGAGACCGGCCCAGATTACCCTGAACCACCTTGCCCATCCAGTCCAGGTACCTGAGATGAAAGGGCTTGTTGAGACCCATCTCCTCTCTCAGCCTATTGATCTCCTCAGTTCGAGCCTGGGGGCCAAGCATCAACCGGGCAGGATCCCCCGGAGACAAATAAATGAGCGATGAGGTAAGAATAGTTACTCCGATCAGAGCCGGGATAAAGAGTAACATTCTCCGTAAGATGTATTTGGTCATCTTTCTCCCTCAGTTTCCTCTACTGTAGAAAGTAATTTGCCAGCCCGGCGGCCGAACTTTAGGTTTGGAGCTCCGGCCGCCGGCCGGTTCGTCTTTATGCGATCAATACTACCTAAGTCCTACTGCTTGCGGAAAATCAACGGCTTAGTCAGGTCCACGCCTCCGGTCAGAGCCCAGGAGTGTTGAACAAAGGCATCAACGCCGACAATCGTATCTTTGTGACCCAGCATGTCGATATAGTGGGCAAGGGGAACGCTCGGCATCCGTTCCAGCAACAGTCGCTGAGCCTCATTCAGAGCCTCTGTTCGCTCCTCCTTACTCAAGGCGGTCTTTCCCTCCTTGAGCAGATCATCCATTTTCTCGCTTTCAAAGAAAGAGTAATTGCTGCTGCCGACGTTTTTGGAATTGTAAAGGGGAGCGAGGAAGTCTTGGGCATAAGTCACACCCATCCAGGCAGTTACCTGCAGGTCGTGCTCCCCGCCCTCGGAGCGCTCGTACAGATCGCCAGCTTCCAGAATTTTGAGATCTACCTTGATCCCCACTTCTTCCAGCATCGGCTTCACCACTTCGGCCATCCGCTTGTAGCGGGTGATGGTAAAGGCAAAAGTGGTCGCCTCCAATTCCTCGCCATCTCGTTCAAGGACCCTATCACCATCCACGTCTTCCCAGCCGGCCTCTGCCAGAAGATTTTTCGCCTTTTCGGGATCGTAACCGGTAGCCTCTTTGGCAAGCTCTTCTCCATCTTCCCAATAACCTTCTACATTGGAAGGTATCATCGAGTGGGCGGGAAAGGCGTTGCCCGCCAGGGCTGCCTTTATCACTGCTTCTTTGTTAATTGCATGGGCAATTGCCTTCCGTACCTCCACTTCATCAAAAGGGGGATTCTGAACGTTGATGGCAACGTATGCCGTAGAGGGAGCCTTCAGAGAAGCGACGCTCACTCCCTCAGCCTCTTCAAGCCTTTCCTTTTCTTTCTCCGGGATGTAGGTTGTAAGATCGACGCCTCCCTTTTCCAGTTCGCCCACCAAAGTCAGAGTCTCGGGTACAATTCTAAAAATCCACTCCTCCGGATAGGCCGGACCCTGGTTTTCCAGGTAAGAGGGGCCCCAGTTGTAATCTTCGTATCTGGTCAGAACGATCTCCTCGGCTGACTCCCAGTTCTCAAACTTCACTGGTCCCGTACCCACGACGGCCTGCTTACCGTAGTCTTCGCCGTATTCCTCGACGGCGGTCGGAGAGACGAGGCCTGTGGTGGGGTTGGAAAGGTGATTTAGCATGGTGGGGAAAGGTTCAGACAATTCAAAGGCAAAAGTCATCTCGTCAACCACCCGGATCTCTTC
>JBKGZS010000018.1:0-24765 GCA_046543285.1 Candidatus Acetothermia bacterium
CCACTATAGTGGAGGGCTTGGCGTTTATCAAGCTCCAGCTGCTCTCCGGCTCAGGGGTATAGGTTCTGCTGCGGCAGCGAATCCTAGAATTGCTTGAGAAAGCGAATATCGTTGCGATAGAAGTGACGGATATCGTCTATATCGTATTTCAACATCGCGATCCTCTCTACTCCCAACCCGAAGGCAAATCCCTGGTGCTGGTCAGGATCGTAGCCCACTGCATTCAGAACGTACGGATCTACCATTCCCGCTCCCATGATTTCTAGCCAGCGCTCGTTCTGGGGGGACCGGATGTGGACCTGCGCGCTGGGTTCGGTGAACGGAAAGTAGTCCGCCGCAAATCTCATTTCGAACTGAGAACCGAAGTATTCGTCGATAAAGAGCTTAATTACGTATTTGAGATTGGCCAAAGTCAGGTTGGTGTCCACCCAGAGCATTTCTATCTGGTGAAATACGGGATAGTGGGTGGCGTCTGGAGTGTCTCTTCGAAAGCATTTACCGGGGCAGATTATCTTTACCGGGGGCTCATTCTCCTCCATTACTCTGATCTGGACCGGGGAAGTATGGGTACGAAGCAAGGTGCCCTCTTCGAGGTAAAAGGAATCCCATTCGTCCCGGGCCGGATGCAGTTTGGGCATGTTGAGGGCCTCGAAGTTGTGATAGTCAGTTTCGATCTCCGGGCCCAAAGCCCTGGAGAACCCCATTCGCTGGAAGATTGTTTCGATTTCCGCGCTTACCTGGTTGATAACGTGCTTTTTTCCCAATCTGCGGCGCCTGCCGGGGAGGGTCATGTCCAGTGACTCCTGTTGGAGTCTGTGTCTTTCCGCTTCCTCCTCCAGCCGGGCTCGTTTTTCCTGAAGTTCTTCTTCGACCCTGGATTTAAACTCGTTTATTGCTTTCCCGGCTTCAGCTTTGTCGCTATCCGGAAGGTCACCCAGTCTAGAAAAAAGTTTAGAAATTTCTCCCTTTCTACCCAGATATTTGATTCGCACTTCTTCGCAATCTTCGAGGGATTCGACTTTTTCAATATCCCGTTCGTATTTCTCGCACAGTCTCCCAATCTGCTCCAGCATCGATGTCAATTCAACCATTTATCTCACCTTGTGAAGGATGGTAGCGAATTCAGCGGGTCTATTCAAGAAGTGCCAATCTCTAACCCTTCTGGAGTTGGTTCCACCATATTCTCAACCCTTCGAGGACCAGGTAATCCTCGTAGTGGTCGATGCTCTCCAGTTGCTCCGCAAACAGCTGCCCTTTCCCCCCGGTGGCCAGCACAGTCAGAGGCTCCCCGTGTTCCCTTTTGAAGCGACTTATCATCCCCTCGATCAGGGATATAAAACCAAAGACGAATCCCGACTTCATGCTTGCTTCGGTGGTTTTACCCACCACGCCGGCGGGCATCTGCAGTTCGATTTCGGGCAGTAGAGCCGCCCGTTCATAGAGGGCTTCCATGGCAATTTCCATTTCCGGCGCGATGGCCCCTCCCAGGAATTGGGCCTTTGGCGATACCAGGTCGAAGCTGGTGGCAGTGCCGAAGTCAATTATCAATATGGCCCCCTCGTGTTTTCGCGAAGCTGCTATACAGTTGGCGACCCGGTCCGCTCCCAGGCTCTGAGGTTCGTTCAGCAGGATTTCTACCAGTTGGTTGTCTTCCGCTCGGAGGAATCTGGGTCGGCTGGACAGATATTTTATCAGCCCTTCTTGAAGCGCTCTGTTCAGATAGGGAACCACTGAAGAAACCGCTATTCCCTCAATCGATCCATAAGGGAAATCCGCAGAATCCAGCAGAGACTTGATCTTTAGACCCAGCTCGTCTCGAGTCTTGTGCTGATCCGTGGATAATCTCCAATCGCCGAGCAGCTCCTGGTTTCGAAATAGCCCGATGGTTATGTTGGTGTTACCTACGTCGATGGCTAACAAGGTGACCTCCCTACATTTCTTTCGCGAGGAACTATTTTTCTCCTCCCCCGGCACTCAGGGGAGGCAAGAGGTGATCCAGCGACCTGAGATGGTTCAGCGAATTTCTGAGATCCTCGATGCTGTAAAGTTCAAGGCAGACCACTCCCTCGTAACCGATGTCCCCCAGCTGGCGCAGGATAGAATCGTGATTCACCATTCCACAGCCCAGCGGGAGATGACTGTCCTCCAGACCGTTGTTGTCATGCAAGTGCAGATGGTCGGGATTTAGGGAGATATACTGTTCGAGGTTACCGGTGACGTTGGCGTGACCTACGTCCAGGGTGAAGCCCAGATCCGGGACCTGTCGGAATAGGTACTTTATCTCGTCGGGGTATTTACCGATCCCCCGGGTGGTGTTCTCAATGCAAGTTTTAAGGCCCAGGGTTTTAGCGTAATCTGTCAGCTCACGGAGGGCCTCACAGCAGGTCGATATATACTTAGTTCGATCAACCCGAAAAGGATTGAAGGGTTTGATGGCCGGAAGTTTGATGGAAATCTGACCGCCGTGAACGGTAATTCGCTTGGCGTCGATCTCCGCGGCAAAGGAAATGGATTCCCTAACCCTCCTCTTGTAAATCTCTCGGACTTCCTCGAGCTGAAATGCCAGGTCAGCGTACAACAGAGGGGCGTGAACAGTGTACGTCAACCTGTGATCATCGGCGATCCGGCGGAGGTCGCCGATGAGTTGCGTGGGTATCTGGTCTACGATGACGATTTCGATCTCTCGAAGTGGAGCGCTGAGCTTCAAAATATCCTGCAGGGCATCTATCAGGTCTGCCGGGTTGAACATAGTGGAAGCGCCCAAGGTGAAGTCCGCGCCCTCCTCATTCAAAGCTACTTCTCTGGTTTCCGACATCTTAAATCCTCCATGTAGAATTAATACTTAAGCGATCAGTAGTGTGCGGACGAAAGCAAGCAGGCCCACCCCACTCAACGAAGCGCCAATCAGGCTAAGGGTAGTAGCTCCACTCAACCACAACAGTGTGGTGCAAATTATCAAAGCACCAAGTAGAAAACCAGGTCCTGCCGAGGCGGCAAGCGGGGAAAACCCTTCGATCAATTCCTCCAATTCTTCGCGGGTGGGAGTGCCCAGCTGGCCAGTTTCCAAAGTGTCGAGCACCCTGTCTACTTTTTGCGGCAGATTGGATAAAATGCGAAAGGATTCCCACAATTGCCCCCGGAAGTCGGAGATTGTTTCCTCCACGATGAGATCGCTTGTGTAAACCTTCTCCAGGGTTTCCGGCCAGCGATAGTCCGGATCCAGCTCCTCGCAGACGTTTTCCACCAGTATTGCGGTCCGGGATAGGTTCAAGTAAGAGGCGGGGAGGTTGATTTCCATCTGACGGACTATCCTGTTGAGGACTTCGTAGAGGAGCCGCCCCATTTTTATTTCCTCCAGTCGATCTCGGTAATGCTTGTGCATCATGATTTCGAGCTCTTCCTCTAGATACTCAATCTGGTTTTTGTTGATTATCCCCGCCTCAGCGAGGCTACGCGCGATTTCTTGACCGTCCTTCTGGGCCGCGGACAGCAATAATCTCCTCAGTTGTCTCCGCTCGGTACGATCTAGTTCGCCCAGAGTCCCGAAATCGACCAGGCCGATTTCGTTTTCCCCCAGGATCAGAATATTTCCCGGATGCGGATCTGCATGAAATACTCCACTTTTGAGTATCTGCTGAAGGTAAGCTTGACCTATGTGGGAAGCAAGTTCTCCTGCATGGTAACCCTGGCGGATCAACTGATCTTTATCAGCCACTTTGATTCCATCCAGCCATTCCAGGGTCAGAACGCGGTGAGAACAAAGATCGGGAAAGGGTTTTGGAATTGTAATTCCCCATTCCGGCTCCACGCTATCGCGGGCTTTGCCCAGATTGTTTCTCTCATTTACGAAATCGAGTTCTTTGGTTATCAATAACTCAAACTGTCGAACCGCTTTCTCCATCCTAATCTTGCGAGCCGTCGAGGCAAGTCTTTCCACTCCCCTGGCCAGGCGGTATAGGAGAGTCAGGTCCTGGGTAAGGGTATCTCTGATGCCGGGACGGCGAACTTTGACTGCCACCTCTGTGCCGTCGTGCAGTATCCCGTGATAGACTTGGGCCAGGGAGGCGGAGGCTCGGGGAGCTTTGTCCAGCTCCTCGAACAACTCCCCCGGTTTACCTAGATCTTCCTCTATGATCTGGCGGGCTTCTTCGTCGGGGAAGGGTTTAACTCGATCTTGCAGGCGTTTGAACTCCCGGAGAAAGGCAGGTGGTAGAAGTTCGGGGCGCGTACTGACCGCCTGCCCGAACTTGACGTAAATTGGGCCCAGATCCTCTAAGAGTTTTCGGACCCTGGCGGCCAACGCCCTTTCCTTTCGCCGAAACAGGAGATCGTAGAAGAGATAAGCAAAGGTGTGTTTAGAAAGTATTCGCGATACTCGGATAAGTCGCGTTGCGTCAACTCTCAATCTCGTCAAGCCTTTCTTCGAGTTTCGAGATCTTCTCCTCTAATTCTCGGACTCTCTCCTCCTTTGCCAGCCCCGCTTTTTCAATCTGCTTTTCTACGAAGTCTGTGTAGGAGGCTTTTAGCTTCTGGCTCTCTTCTTTAGTTCTTTCGACCAACTTCGTTTTTATGTCGGCTCTCTCTTCGCTGTCCAGGTCGTGTTTTTCTAGAAGTCGATCCAGTTCGTTAGCTAGGGTGTCTTTGGCAAAGAGAGCCACTCCTAAGCCTAGCTTGGCCAATTCCTCCCAGCGGCTATCGTTTTCTTCACTCACGATATCATCACTCCTCGGCTAAAATAAAGGTGCTGCACCAGTCTAGCTACAATGCCTGCGGTTGTCAAATCACGGGACTTGCTACTTACCAGTTGTGGGTTCTCCTCGCCGGTTCTGTAACCGCTTTCCTTTCAACAGCTCGGCTAGTACAAGCCAGAAACTGATAAACTTCCTCGATCCAGTAACCCCAATTGCTTATAATATCGCAAATTGTCGCTTGTATTACAAACAACTTGGTCCTCTCGTAATAAATATTCGAACCGACCAAAGCGATGGATGCTCTCAGTCTTCAAAGGGGGGTATCTGTTTCATTTTATCAAGGAGGTATTTCGTACATGCTGTCTGCTTTCGATTGTGGCAACCGTAGAGAACAACAAGAGCTAGAAGAAATTACTACGGAGGTAGAATATCAGCGCGGAGATACCGTATTTCAACAAGGGGCGCCGGGATTGGGGCTGTACTTCGTGTTTGAAGGCAAGGTCAAACTGGTTCATCGTACCAGTCAGGCTAAATCTTTCATGTTCAAAATTGCAGGCCCCGGGGACATGATTGGGCTCCCCGTTCTGTTTAGCAAAACCACATACAGCTCTTACGCCGAGACTCTGTCTCCTTCCCGGATTGGTTTCTTGAAGAAGGACGACTTTTTCGAGTTCCTCCGAGAGTACCCAAGTATGATGTTTCAGTGCTGCGACTGGCTTTCCGAGGAGTTAATAACCTTTAGGTTGAAATTGGTTGAGGCCTCCTATGCGGGAAGCAAGCAGAGAATATGTAGATTGTTGACCCAGCTGGAGAACGAAACCCTGGAGTCCCGAAATATCAGAAATATTCTGGCTCAGCTGACAGGGGTTTCCTACAAGACGGTGATCCAGGTTCTAAAAGAACTTGAGGAACGTGAGTTCATCAGAATGGAGAAGAACAACGTCTGGGTCGAAGACGTACAGTCTTTAAGGCGGATCGCCAAGGATTTTCCCCTGGAGCTCAGTCTCAAAGCAATGATTTGACGCAGGCTGCGGCGGTTTTTCAATTATTGTTCCGTTACTTCCCCGTTTGTTGCCGCATTTACTCCAGTTCTTTCTAACTAAGGTAACAATAATTTGTGAGGAAAAACGACCGTTTTCTCTCAACTCGTTCCTTTTGATTCTCGATTTGATCGTCTACGATCTGAATTGTTCCTCCGTTTTCAGGCGACCTGTTTGCGGGGGAATTTCAGGGTTGGCTTGGAGTTTGATCGAGAAATAGCTTAGCAGGCCCCCCAGAAAAGCTTCGCTGATCCTGGGGAGAACCGCGGCAGGGAAAGGGTCGTGCAGTGAAAAGACTACTGGACTCCGAAATTAGCAGAGAGCAAGTCCAGCTGGCGGAAGCCATCAATCAATTCTCCGGGGATTACAGCCCGGCGACGTCCCGTCACTCACGGGATGTAGCCCGTTTGGCGGCCAAGGCTGGCGCGAAATTGGGCCTGCCCCGAAAGGCCTGCCTGCTGGTGTACGTAACTGGATTGCTTCACGACGTAGGAAAGCTGGCCGTTCCCCGATCTATCCTGGAGAAGGGGGCTCCTCTAACGGAACCCGAGTGGCAGACAATTGCCCAACACCCGCGGCTTGGATGCGAACGAGTTGTAGTCCCCAGTGGTTTTCCGGACTGCGTGGGTGAGGCGGTCCTGCATCACCACGAGCGGCTGGACGGCTCCGGCTACCCTCACCGGCTGACCGGGGAAGAATTGACTTTTTCGTCCAGATTGATAGCGTTGTGTGATACGGTTTCGGCCATGTCTTCTTCTCGACCCTATCGGAAGGCCCGGGAGGAAGGACAGATTGTGGCCGAGCTGGAAAAATGTGCCGGCGACAAATATGATCCCGAGCTTGTTCAGCTGGTTATGGAGTTTATTACATCTGATCCTTGACGAGTTTTCTGGTTTTCAAGTTAGTGGTGGTGCGTTTAGTTCAATGTTCAAAGTTCGAAGTTTAACGACTGTCCAGGGTTCAAGGTCCGACGTCCAAAGTCAACCGACTAAGCCGCTCGGGTCACTGTGTCCGCCCGAAGAAGTTTGAAGAACCAGCAGGGCGGGTCACCGCGCCCGCCTGGAGGGTTTCGCTAAACTAGCAGGGCGGGTCACTGGGCCCGCCCGGGGTAAATCCGCTCGAGCCCGGTGACTCGAGCTGCTTGGTCTTAGGATTCAGCTCGAGCCCGGTGACCGAGCTCCTGGCCCATTATGTAACGGTGACTCGAGGGGCTGGCGATTATGTATAAGAGAAAGAAGGACGGGTCACTGTGCCCGTCCGAAGCGGTTCTGCTCGAGCGCAGTGACTCGAGCAGCTTGTTGGTAGAGAGCATCCCGCTCGAGCCCGGTGACTCTAGCTGCTCCGGCAAATAAATCAACCCCTGAACTTAGAACTTATGGCTTCGTAAACTTGCCCCGGAGCCTGGCTCGATGGCTCTGGATAAGAAGCTACCTGTGCCTATCAGCTAGGTTTCACGCCCTCTTGATCGTGAAGAATCAATGCAATATCCTAAACCTTAGAAGTGAATTAAGGAGGTGGCCAGCAAATGCATGAGAAACTGTTTACCCCCGGCCCAACTGAAGTGAGACCTGAACTTTTACAGGAACTTTCGACACCCCAAATTCATCATCGGACGGAGGCCTTTTCCGATCTTTACGACGATATTCAGGCGAATCTCCAACAACTACTTTACACGGATAAACCCGTTTTTCTTTTCACGTCTTCCTCTACCGGAGCTATGGAGGCGGCCGTTACCAACTCAGTCAAGAAAAAATGTCTCAACATGGTCAACGGGGCTTTTGGCTCCCGCTGGCATAAAATAACCAAAAAGAACGGGGTGCCCTGCGAGCAAGTGGCCATAGACTGGAACAAACCCATCACACCCTCCCTCGTCGACCAGCACCTATCTTCTGGCGACTATGACGCGGTTACTGTGGTTTTCAACGAGACCTCGACCGGGTTACTGAATCCAGTTGACGAGATAGCCGAAGTGGTACACAATTACGATGACGTTTTACTCCTGGTTGATGCAGTTTCCGGAATGTGTGGAGCAAAAATCAAGGTCGACCAGTGGGGTTTGGACATGTGTCTGGCCGGGGTACAGAAGGCGTTCTCTCTCCCCTCGGGCCTGGCCGTAGGGGCAGTCAGCCACAGGCTTCTCGAAAGGGCCGAGGAAGTTGCCCCCCGTAGTTATTACTTCAACTTGCCACTCCTGCACAAGTACCACAAGAGAAGCCAGACTAGAACTACTCCTGCCATTCCCCAGCTGTTTGCCCTCCGCAGGCAGCTCGAGGATATCGTTTCGGTTGAAGGGATCGATAATCGATTCGAGCGACACCAGGAAATGGCGGAGGCGGTTCGGGAATGGGCCCTGAAATATTTTGACATCTATCCGGAAGAGGGCTACTGGTCTCCCACTTTGACCTGCGTGAAAAACACCAGGGGTATCTCTGTCAAAGAACTGAATCAAACTTTGATCGAAGATTACAATATGCGGATTGCCAACGGTTACGGAGATATGAAGGAAAACACTTTCCGTATTGGCCATATGGGCGATCTTCAAATGGGGGATGTCAAAGGACTGCTTGCAGTCATTGATGACATTCTCGACCTTTCGTGAGAAAAAGGAGGACCTATGGCACCTAAAATCCTGATTTGCGACCCTATCGCAGAAGAAGGAGTACAGAAATTACGCGATGCTGGGTTCGAGTTGGAGATCAAGACCGATCTGTCCAGCGAGGAATTAAGAGAAGAGGTCCGGATTTACAATGCGATGGTGGTCCGGAGTGCGACTAAGGTACGCGAACCTATCATCGATGCCGCTGACAATCTTGAAATAGTCGTGCGAGCGGGCGTTGGCCTCGACAACATCGATGTCGATTACGCTGAAAACAAGGGGATACAGGTTTCGAATACCCCAGAAGCTAGCTCGAATTCCGTTGCTGAATTGGCTCTTGGTCATATGCTTTCTCTGGCGCGCAATATCGCCGAAGGCACGGTGACTTTGAAAGAGGGCAAGTGGGCCAAAAGTGACCTGAAGGGAATTGAGCTGGCAGGCAAGACTTTGGGAGTGATAGGTATAGGCAGGATCGGCACCCTGGTGGCGGACAAGGCGGATGCCCTGGGCATGGAGGTGCTGGCTTATGACAAATTTATCTCCGACCCCCCGCGAGACCACGTACGAATGGTGGAAAAAGAACAGTTGTTGAGCTCTTCCGATTTCATCACCCTGCACATTCCGTTCATCGAATCGGAAGGACCCACTATAGCTGAAGAGGAGCTGCAGAAGATGAAGGAGAATGCCTACCTGATCAATTGTGCCCGAGGTGGGGTAGTGGATGAAAGCGCTCTGGCGAAAGCTCTTCAGAAAGGCTGGATTGCCGGGGCGGGCTTGGACGTCTACGTCCAGGAGCCGCCGGAAGATCGAGACCTATTAAGTTCTTCAAAGGTATCTCTGACACCCCATCTAGGTGCCACGACTTTTGAGGCACAAACGCGGGTAGGCGAACAGGCCGCCGACACCTTGATCCAGTTCTTTGGCAGGGGGGAGTAAAGATGGCTAAGGTTCATCCGTTTCGGGGTTTCTTATATGACCCTGAACAGGTTGGAGACCTGAACAAAGTGGTCACCCAGCCCTATGACAAGATAGATGGAGCTGATCAGGAGAGATATTACGAATCAAGCCCCTACAATATCGTTCGGGTAATACTGCCTGACGAAGAACGAGTGGGCGGGGACCGCTATCAGAGTGCCGCCGACAATCTACAAGAGTGGATCGACGAAGGGGTTCTGGTCCGCGACCAGGAGCCTTCCTTCTACGCCTACTTTCAAGAATACGAGGTGGAAGGCGAAACTCACGTCAGGCGGGGATTTGTGGGGCTGGGAGATCTGGGCGGAGAGGAAAAAGCTAAAGCCCACGAGGACACCATGGAAGGCCCCAAGGCCGACAGGCTGAACCTGATGAGAGCCACCGAAGCGAATTTTGGCCACATTTTCATGCTTTACTCCGATCCCCAGCAGGTCATTGCCGACGCTCTGGAAGACGCAGTTACCGAAAAACAACCCGCAGCTCAGGTCAAGGATGAGGACCGGAATTTACATCGACTCTGGAGGATTGGAGAGGAAGAATTGCTCGGACAGATTCGAGAAAGGATGCAAGATAAAAACCTGTACATCGCCGACGGACACCACCGCTACGAGACCGCAATCAATTTCATGAAGGAGTGCCTCGATCAGGGATGGAAATCCCCGGGCCCTGAAGGTTTTACCAGTCGTATGATGACCTTTATAAATATCGACGACCCCGGATTGACCATTCTCCCTACTCATCGGATGATTTACGGTCTGGAGGGTTTCAATCCTCGTAATTTGCTGGAAGAGGCCAGAGAGGATTTCGCCATTTATCGTTTTCAAGATAAAGAATCTCTCTTCGAGAAGCTGGATCAGGACCTGGGTTCTGAGCATACCTTCGGCTACCGAGCTAAAGGCGGCAACGCTTACTGGGCTTTGAGTTTGAACGACGAGTCGCTCATGGACGATTTGATTCCCGACCAATCGCCCGAGTGGCGTAAACTGGACGTTTCCATTCTGCACAAAGCCATCCTGGAGAGGTATTTGGGCATTGATGAGGAGGCCCTGGAAAAGAAAACCAACATCGATTACGTTCGTTATCGGGACCAAGCTCTCTCCAAACTTGAAAATGAGAGTTATCAGGCGGCCTTTTTGCTGAACCCCACCCGCGTGGAGGAGGTCAAGGCCGTGGCCGATAACGAAGAAAGAATGCCTCAGAAATCGACCGATTTCTATCCCAAATTGTTGACCGGGCTGGTAATGCACAAGCTGGAGATCGACAAGGAGTAAAAGGCGTACATGAAGTGGACCACCGATAAGTTACGGCAGACTTTCCTTGATTTTTTCGAAGAGAGGGGTCACGTGATCAAGCCCGGCTCGGGGTTGATCCCCTCGGACCCTTCGATGATGTTTACCTCCGCCGGGATGGTTCAATTTAAAGACATCTTTTGGGGCAGGACCGACCCCGACGACCCCTGCGTAGCCACCTGCCAGAAATGCTTTCGAGCCAGCGATATCGAGCAGGTAGGAAAGACTGCCTACCATCATACGTTCTTCGAAATGCTGGGGAACTTCTCCTTTGGTGATTACTTCAAAAAAGGTGCGATCCGTTATGGCTGGGAATTTGTTACCCAGGTGCTGAACCTTCCTGAAGACAGGCTGTGGGTCTCCGTTTACCACGAAGACGACGAATCCTACGACATCTGGAGAGACGAAATTGGGGTCCCTGCTGAGCGGATCGAGCGTTTGGGCAAGAACGAAAACTGGTGGGGGCCTGTCGGCGGCTCCGGTCCCTGCGGCCCCGATTCGGAGATCTTCTACGATGCAGGCTCCGAGCTCTCCTGTGGCCCCGAATGTGAGGGTCTGGCCTGCGATTGCAACCGATTTAACGAACTCTGGAACCTGGTCTTTACCGGGTACCAGATGGATGAAGAGGGAAGGGTGGAGCCGCTGGAAAACCAGAACATCGATACCGGGATGGGGCTGGAGCGAACGGCAGCCGTCCTCCAGGGGGTCAAGACCGACTTCGAGATAGATATTTTCGCCCCCTTGGTGGAAACTGTCAAGGACAAGTTCTCCATTAGAAACCCTGCAGAAAATCAACGAGAACAGATCTACAGGATTGCAGATCATTTCCGGGGGGCTGCCTTTCTCGTCTCCGAAGGGATACTTCCTTCCAACGAGGGTCGTGGCTATGTCCTTCGTCGGGTACTCCGGCGTGCCGTGAGATCAGGCAGTCTTTTGGGAGCGGAAGCCCCCTTTTTGGATTCGTTGCTTCAGCCCCTGCTGGATAGCATGGGAGATACCTATCCTCAGCTCAAGGAACGTCGCTCTCTGATCGAGAACGTTCTGGAAACCGAGGAGGAGTCGTTCCAGCAGACGCTGGAGAAAGGAGAGGATTTACTTCACGATGTACTTGAAGAGCTACGGGATTCAGGGAAGCAGGTGGTCCCTGGTGAAAGGGTCTTCAGACTCTACGATACCCATGGAGTTCCTCCGGATCTGGTGAAACAGCTGGCCCGGGAGAACGGCTTTTCCGTGGACATGTCGGGATTTGAAGAGGAGATGAAGGCCCAGCGTCGCAGAGCCCGGGAGGAACTCGATCAGGATTCGGGGGTATTGGGAAGTGTCATTGACGCCGATGACAAAACTGAATTTGCCGGTTACCAGAGAGACTTTCAGCAAACCAGAATTCTACACCTGATTGCCGATTCCGACGAGGTCCAAGTCCTCCGGGAGGGGGAAAAGGGAACTGCGGTACTGCGCAGCACACCTTTTTACGCCGAAGCTGGGGGCCAGGTAAGCGACCAGGGCACGCTGGAGACGGATGGCGGCGCAGGTCATGTGGATCACGTTTGGAAAAAGGACGGAATCTATTACCACGATTTGCGGGTGACCTCTGGAGTTTTAGCGACGGGGAAGTCCTGCAAGGCCTCAATTGATACCAAACGTCGACGTTCGGTAGAACGCAATCACACTGCGACTCATCTCCTCCACCGCGCTCTGCAGGAAGTTCTGGGGCCCCACGTGGTGCAGTCCGGTTCCAAGGTGGCACCCGACGAACTACGGTTCGATTTCAACCACTATCAACCTTTAACCGAGGCCGAACTGCGTGAAGTGGAGGATCTGGTTAACAGGGTCATCATGGAAGATCGAAAAGTCCTGGTAAAATGGGTCGAAGATATTTCCGCTGCCAAGGAACTAGGTGCGACCGCGCACTTCGAAGAAGAATATAAGGGCAAGGAACAATTGCGCATCGTATCCGTGGAGCGTTTCAGCAGGGAGTTGTGTGGAGGAACTCATGTGGATAGGACAGGGGAAATTGCCGGTCTTTCTTTCCTTTCTTCCGAGACCATATCGTCGGGAATCCGTCGAGTTCGAGCCGTTACCGGAGAAGGTCAACTAGGTTATCTTCGAGAACAGCAGGACCGCTTGTCCCAAATTGCAGAGTTGACGGGAGCCGGGGAGGACGATCTGGTTCAGAGAGTGGAAGCTATCCTGGATCAGAATCGTGAACTCCGGGAAGAGTTGGAGGAAAAGACCGAAGGGCTTTTAAATATGATGAAGAACGAAATCCTGTCTAATTCCGTTCGCGCTGGCTCTCTGAACGTCGTTCACGCCTCGCCCGATCTGGCCCCAGAAGACCTAAAAAGGCTGGCGGATCTGCTGGAACAGGAAGTCGAAGGAGCCGTGCTTCTGGGCAGCTCAAGAGGAGACAATGCTTCGTTGATCTGTAAAGTTTCCGAAGAGGCTCAGGAGTTAGTCGGTGCCGATCAGGTGGTGTACCGAATGGCCTCGGTAGTAAATGGAGGAGGTGGCGGTGGCCCGGATTTCGCCCAGGGAGGAGGCCCCGATGCCGATCTGGTCCCCAAGGCCTTGGAGGAAGGTCTCTCCTACATCCGCTCCGTCAGTGGATCGGGCCGGAAGGGGAAAGAAAAAGGGAGCCTAAAGCTGGAGTAAGTACCTACCCTAACCCTATTTCCGGTTATTGCTGTGAGATGGGCATGCAAACGTAGATAAAATCACTTTCTTCATCTTTGCCGGAAGGCTCCAGCAGTCCGGCCGTGTCCCCATCGGCCAGCCAGAAGGTCAAGCTTTCCCCTTTCATTCTCCTCAGGGCATCGATCAAAAATTCTCCTTTGAAGGAAGCAGTGAGCTCGCCTTTGCTGGGCTGGTCCAGGTTAACTGTCTCGCTGAATTCGCCTTTCTCGGAGGAGGAAGAGGAAATTTGGAGTTCGTTCTTCCCTTCCCAAGCCTGTAAGTTTACGGCTCCGGACTCTTCACTGGCAGTTATTTCCGCGCGGCGCAGGGTTTCCAGAAACTCCCCCCTGTCTAGTTGAAGGGGTAAGTCGTTGTCTCTGGGTATTACTCCTTCGAATTCGGGAAATTCTTCCATTATCAATTTGTCCGAAAACACAACTTCGCCGGCCGAAAAGAAAACCTCTGAGTCGCTGGCGAAGATGGAAATTTCATCCTCTTCGATCAAGGAGAGGATTCTGTTCCACTCGCTCAAAGCTCCTGCTTCTATCAGACAGGTCTCTTCTCCTTCCCCATCCAATGTAGGAATCGTTTTTAGGGCCATGCGGTATCCGTTGGTGGCCACTAGTTTAAGTTGCCCCTCCTTGAGGATGGTATTGACTCCAGTCAGTGAGAGACGGGTCGCCTCCTTTGATTTCAGGGCCGCAAACGTGCTCTGGTTGATCGCCTCCCGGAAAGCCTCTTTGTCGACTTTACACAGCGTCTCCCCCGGTAGATTGGAAACAGAAGGGTAGTCCTCTGTAGGGAGCTGAAAGAGTTCATAGGTGATTCCCTGATAAGAAAGTTCGATCTTCCTGCTCTCTTCGGGATCGGAGCTGAAACGCACCTCGCCCTGGTCGGGAAGCCGCTGAGTGATTTTTGTAAGCACGTCGCCTTTAAGAACGATCGTTTCCGGCGGTTGAGAACTGTCGATGGGAATTTTGCAGAGGGTCGAGGTTTCGAGATTGGTGGAAGTAAGCTCCAGGGCATCTTCCCCAATTTTCATCTTGACCCCCGACAGAATAGGCATATTTTTCCCGCTGCCCAGAGTTCGCTTTACAATGTCCATTCCATAGATTAAGTCCGAACATCGACAGCTGAAATCAAGGTGACGGTCGGACGCGAAAGTTTCCTGTTGGGTATCGGCCATGCTTTCCTCCTAATTTATCATAGATCGAGTGTAATCATAGAGCTTGTGGCTATAGCCGTCAAGCCATCTCCCGGTTGGTGGATTATCAGATCAACCGGGTTCTCCGTAGTGTTCCAGGAGTTCGTTTTGCACATGCTTATAGATGTAGTCGTGGAGTTGGTTTTTAGGCTTTGCGCCATCTAAGATCAGATGATCGTGTTTTTCCAGGATTGATTGGCGAAATCCTTTGATGACCCGCTTGTAAAACTCCCTATCCTCTTGTTCGATTCTGTCCTGCTCTTCTTTTCTCCTTTCTCTTTCCGACAGTGAAATGTCCAGTAAGATCGTCAGATCCGGTGATAGATCGGAAACTGCCAGCTCGTTAAGACTTTCAATTATTTTTTCGGGTATACCTCGGCCGTGCCCCTGATAGGCAATCGAAGAGAGTGCAAATCTATCTGAGATCACTATCTTGCCCTGCTGGAGAGCGGGGATCAATCTCTGCCTGACTAATTGGGCCCTTGAAGCTTCGTAAAGGAGCAGTTCCGACAGGGGTTCGATTTCCAGTTGAGGTGAATTCAGCAGAAGCTTTCGAATTCGTCTCCCCAGCGGAGTCCCCCCCGGCTCCTGGACCCTTATAACCTGGTAGCCGTCCGCGGCCAGTCTTTCTCCCAGAAGGTTTGCTTGAGTGGTTTTGCCAGAACCGTCGATACCTTCCAGTGCTATGAAATAACCTTTGGCCATCACTGGATCCCCTGATAAGCAAGACTGCCGATTAACAAAACCGTCCCTGCAACGATAGCAGCATCGGCTACGTTAAACACCGGAAAGCAGTTTATCTGAATGAAATCAATAACCGCTCCGTGAATGATCCTGTCGATAAAGTTACCTGCTGCTCCCCCGAGTAACAAGGATAGACCATATCTTACCGTGGGCAAAGCGAATTTCATGGTGGCCAGGGCAAAAATTAAGACCCCGATGACCAGGGCTGTAACTATTGCAAACAGGTAACCTCTGTTGGGAAACAGCCCGAAGGCCCCTCCGGGATTTCTCACTTCGTAGCGAAAATACAGATGGGGGAGTATTTTTAGCCTAGAACCGTTTTGGCCCATTCCGCTATGGATTAGGAATTTGCTGACTTGATCCAGAAAGATGATCCCCGCTACGAGCGAGAAAGAGCTGTGTAAACTCAACTCGTTTGCCTCCAAATCGACAGTTGGCTTACCCGGGCGTTCTCCTTGATGTCTATTCCTTGATTGCCTACGAGGAGAAGGTTTGCAGTTGGTTCTTTTCCCGCCGCAAACAACAAAGTTTGATGGGTAGTTCCGCTGGCCAGGATTCTGGGCAAGGGAGCTATCATTCCCAGCTCTTTTTCTTGGAGTTCGATGGATTCATTGTAACTGATATGGTAGAATCCACGGCCCAGTTTCCACCAACCGTAGTCGTCACCGGAATTTTGTTTTTCTGGCTCCACGGGCGATGAGGACGAATCCTGCCTCTCGCTTCCTCCGAAATCTATCTGACCTCTGGCCAAGGTATAAACGCTGTCCACGGTGAGATGGTAAGCGATTCCTTTTTGTTGGGTGTCGTCGTGGATTACACCCTTGAGCCGGTCCTCTAGATTTTCCGCAGAAACGAACATGGCTTCGTCAAACACCCCTGTTCACTTAGTATGCCAACCAGCCCCCGATTTTTCAATTGAGAGTTGGGTCTGTGAAGTCTGGCCTCCTGTTTTCCGGTAGCAGGATTGACCTAGAGTTGAAAGAAAGGACTTGATTTGTTATTATCCGATACAATCGCTTACGTCTCTTTTTTATCCTTATTATTAAGTCATTTTCTCAGAGGAGGTTTTTAAATTGGTCCAAGAAAAGAAATGGGCAAAACCACATCCGAAACACAAGGACGTCTTTGTTCCGACTGAAGAGATGAAGGAACGTGCTTGGGTTTCAGATGAGTCCATTTACGAGGAAGCTGCTCAAAGCCCGGAAGAGTTCTGGGCCGAGCAAGCTCGACAAGGTATCGACTGGTATGAAGAATGGGACGAAACTTATCGCCAGGAACCCTATGACTACGATTGGTTTGTGGGCGGCAAGTTAAATCTTGCTTACAACGCCCTGGACAGGCACGTCGAGGCCGGGAAAGGTGACAAAACGGCTCTGATCTGGGAACCGGAACCTACCGACCAGGCCACAGTAAAGTATACCTACTCGGAGTTGCTGGAAGAAGTCTCCAAGTTTGCCAACGTTTTAGAGGGGCTGGGCGTAGAGAAAGGAGATCGGGTCGGTATATATATGCCCATGATCCCCGAAGCTTTGGTAGCCATGCTTGGCTGTGCCCGGGTGGGAGCTGTTCACAGCGTAGTATTTTCGGCTTTCAGCCCTGATTCACTGCGAGATCGCCTGGACGATGCCAATGCCAAAGTTCTGATTACTGCCGATGGTTACCACCGCAGAGGAAAGCCACTGAATCTTAAGAAAAACGCGGACAAGGGAGTTAAAGACTCGCCTACGGATAAGGTCGTAGTGGTCAACAGAGCCGGTCTTGACGTAAACATGAAAAGCGGTCGGGATCACTGGTATAGCGATCTCATGGAAGGCAGCAGCTCGGATCACGAACCAGCGGTGATGAACAGCACCGACTTGGCCTTTATCCTGTACACCAGTGGTACCACAGGTCGCCCCAAAGGCGTCATGCATCACGTAGGCGGTTACACCGTTCAAACTTATCTGACGGCAAAATGGAATTTTGATCTCCATGAAGATGATATATTTTGGTGTACGGCCGATGTAGGTTGGATTACGGGCCACAGTTACATAAATTACGGACCTCTATTGAACGGGGTTTCCACCGTGGTCTACGAAGGTGCCCCGGATTATCCGGAGTACGACAGGTTCTGGCAGATCATCGAAGAACAAGGAGTGACCGGCTTTTACACCGCCCCCACTGCTATCAGAATGTTCATCAAGCAGGGCAAAGAGTGGCCGGAGAAGCACGATCTTTCCAGTCTCCGAATTTTGGGCACCGTCGGTGAACCGATCAACAAGGATGCCTGGCTCTGGTACTACGAGAACATTGGCGGCGGCCGCTGTCCGGTAATTGATACCTGGTGGCAGACGGAGACCGGGGCTAACGTGATCAACGCTCTACCCGGAGTGGGACCTTTCATTCCCACCTATGCAGGCAAGCCTTTCCCCGGAATTAACGCGGAGCTGCTGGACACGGAAGGTCAACCGGTGGGCGTTGATGAGGGTGGCTACCTGACGTTGCGACCACCCTTCCCGCCCAGTTTGGTTCGGGGGGTTTACAAACGACCTGAAAAGTTCCGGGACGAGTACTGGAGCGAGTACGGCCCCGAGTACTATTACACTAGCGACGGCGCAAGGAAGGACGAGGAAGGCAATATCCGCATTACTGGTCGGCTGGATGACGTGATGAACGTTGCCGGTCACAGATTGGCAACCGGTGAAGTAGAAAATGCCATCAGCAAACACGAAGACGTTGCTGAAGCGGCAGTTGTTTCCCGTCCCGATGATGTCAAGGGAGAAGTACCGGTGGCCTTTGTAATGCTGGAACGCGGAGCGGATGCCGAAGGACTCGAAGAAGAACTGATCAAACTCGTCGACGACGCCATTGGGCCGACGGCTCGACCTGCGGACATCGTTATCGCCGACGAAGTGCCTAAGACCCGGTCCGGTAAGATCATGCGCCGGATTTTGAAGAGCCTGGTCAGAGGTGAGGACGTCGGAGATTTGACTACCCTTCGAAATCCCGAAAGCGTAGAGGAATTACAGAAAAAACTTTAATTGAATAGATACTACATACATCGACAGACCTAAAAGTTTTACAAAGGAGTGAGATAGATGAACGAGAAGTCCGCAGCTAATCCTGCTGCTCTTGGTCTGGGTGCCTTCGCTCTTTCTACATTCATTCTCAACGTTGCCAACGCGGGTCTAATTGCAGAGGAATCCATGGGCATCATAATGCCCATGGCCCTCTTCTACGGTGGACTGGCTCAACTGGCTGCAGGTATGTGGGATATCTATAGAGGGAATATCTTCGGTGGCACTTGTTTTTCCTCGTTTGGTGCCTTTTGGATTGGTCTGGCCAGTTTTGAACTTTTGGTCTGGGCTGAAGTAATCCCCGCGGTGCCCGAGGAAGGATTGGCCGTCGCTTTGGTTGCCTGGGGGATATTTACCTTTTACGCTACCATTGCCTCTTTCAAGGAACCTTGGTCCATCACCTGGGTATTCATTACCTTGACCATTTTGTTCTTCCTGCTGGCCTGGGGGGCTTTCAATCCCACGATTCACAAGATCGCGGGATACGAGGGCATACTCTGTGCCTTGATAGCTTGGTACTCCTCTGCCGGCATTCTGGTCAATACTATGTTTGATAGGGTTGTCTTTCCGTTGGGAGAAAGATAACGGACATCGATTTTTTGAGCCATTTATAACAAGTAACACAAAAACCCGCACTGTTGCGACAGTGCGGGTTTTTTATTTGTCCTCTCCCCGCGCGTTGGAATTGGCAGGTGCTCTCGCGTATTATTTACTCGGTTGATTGGAGGGATCCCTATGTGTCTGGCTATACCCGGAGAAGTGGTGGAGATTGAGGGTGAAGTTGCTAAAGTTGATATAAACGGAGTGAAACAAAAAGCCCGACTGGATACCATTTCGGAAGAAGTGGCCGTAGGAGATTACCTGCTTGTCCATACTGGGTTCGCGATAAAACGGCTCCCACCTGAGGAAGCCCGGGAAACCCTGTCAATTTTTGACGAATTCATAGAAGCTAACGAGGAGTTGACCGGGGAAAGTGAAGTTTAAGTTTCAGGACCGGGAACGAGCCCTTAGGTTGACGGATTTGATCGGGAAGCATATGCCGGAGAGGGAGCTAAAGCTCGTTCACGTTTGCGGAACCCATGAAATGGCTATAACTGAACACGGACTCCGCTCTCTTCTCCCTAAAAAACTGTCTATCCTGGAAGGGCCGGGATGCCCGGTTTGTGTAACTCCGACCGCCGATTTGGACGCCGCCCTACAGCTGGCAGACCGTGATGTAATCGTGGCTGCCTTCGGGGATATGATGAGGGTTCCGGGGACCGAATATTCCCTCGAAGAACTCAAGTCCCGGGGTGCCGACGTTCGCGTGGTCTATAGCGCGGACGAGGCTGTGAAGCTTGCCCGATCTTCACCCGAGAGAGAAATTGCGTTTCTGAGCGTGGGTTTTGAGACCACGGCTCCCATGACCGCTGCCGTCCTCGCGGACGGTCCCCCCTCAAATTTTAGCGTCATTCCGGCCAATAAATTGATTCCTCCGGCCATGGAGGCGCTTATGGAGTTGCCAGATAACCCTGTAGATGGCTATCTTGCACCGGGGCACGTGTCCACGATAATCGGAACTGACCCCTATCAAATCATAGCAAGCGGATACGGCCTTCCAGTTGCAGTTGCCGGTTTCGAACCCCTGGATATACTTTACGCAATTGATCTGTTGCTTCAGAAGATCGCCGAAGGTGACGCCGGGGTGTTTAACGCTTACCAGCGGGCCGTGGATCGAGAAGGAAATCCTCGCTCTCTGCAGCTAATCGAGGAGGTTTTTCTAGTCGACGACGCCCACTGGCGAGGGATTGGAGTCATTCCGGATTCCGGTTTGTTTTTGAGGGACGACTATTCGCCCTTTGATGCTCGAAAAAAATTTGACCTTACCCGCCGCTCTCATCAGGAAACTCTTCCCAATTGCCTGTGTCCTTCCGTCCTTACAGCGAGAGCTACTCCTGATCAATGTGACCTATTCGGTGAAGAATGTACTCCAGAGCATCCCCATGGACCGTGTATGGTAGGTCAGGAGGCGATGTGCAATATCTGGTACCGCTACGGGGGCCGGCCCAGCTTATGAACTTATCTCCTGATAATGAAGACTTCGTCAAACAGATCCACGGTGCGGGAGGGACTGCCATGGAGCAATTCATCGGCGACCATATCCTGGAAGCCTTCCAGCGAAAGTCGGCCGGAGATATCGGCCTGGAGCAGCTGGACGATGGAGCGACTGTAGAACTTCCCGACGGCCAGAACCTGGTTCTGACCACCGACAGCCATTTGGTAAAGCCTCTTTTCTTTCCCGGTGGGGATATTGGTAGACTTGCCGTGTGCGGGACCGTTAACGATCTCGCTGTAATGGGCGCTCATCCGTTGGCTCTTACCTCCAGCCTCGTCGTGGAGGAAGGTTTCCCCTTTTCTCGCTTGGACCGGATACTAAACTCCATGAATGTGGCTCTGGAAGAAGCGGAAGTTCCGCTGGTGACAGGGGATACCAAAGTCATGGGTCAGGGTGAAATCGATGGTATTGTGATTAATACAGCCGGACTGGGGCTGGCTCCGGATCCGATTTCCGATGCCGGGATGTCCTCGGGGGATCGCATTCTGGTTACCGGGTCTGTGGGCGATCACGGAATGGCGCTTATGCAGCACCGCGAAGGATTCAGTTTCAGCAGCGAGTTAGCCTCGGATATGGCACCCTTGAATGGGCTATTAGACGAGGTTCAGCAGGTAGGTGGAATTACGGCGATGAAAGACCCCACCAGAGGAGGACTAGCCAACGCATTAAATGAAATGGCCTCCAAAAGCGGCCACGGAATTATTGTCGAAGAAAGCTCGATTCCTATCAAGGAGGCCGTGAAAGGTGTCTCCGATCTACTGGGTATCAGCCCGCTAGAAGTGGCAAACGAAGGAGTAGCTGTGATCGCGATTCGAGCAGAAAAGGCCTCCGCCGCCCTGCGTTCCCTTCGTCGGCATGCGCTGGGGGAAAATGCGGAGATAATCGGTCGCGTCCAGGACGAATGGCCCGGCAAGGTAGTGGCAGAGACCGAAGTCGGAGGTAAGCGCTATCTCGAATCTCCCCTCGGTGATCCCATTCCTCGAATCTGCTGACTGGAGAAATGCGATCCGTTTTTAGCGCTGAACCTCGTGATAGCTTGCGATGGGGTTACAGGTCACATGATCTTCTTTCTTCAAATTTTTCAATGCATCTACAGCTGCCCGGGCAACTGAAATTTCGGTTATGCAGGGGATCTGTAGATCCACGCTGGCTCTCCTAATTTTGTAGCCTCCCCGCTGGGGAGTCTCCCCTTTAGTCGGGGTGTTGACTATCAGCGAAATATCCTCTTCTTTCAGAAACTTGAGGATTTCCTCTCGGCTTGACCCGAACCTGGCGATAGAGTGTACTTCCAACCCCCGCTCCTGCAAGAATCGACCGGTTCCCGGCGTTGCAGCGAGAGGCAGGCCGAGGGACCGAAGCTTCTCCGCCAAGGGTAAAACGTCCTCTTTCTCTTCATCGCTGATCGAGAGCAAAACCTTTCCCTGTTGGGGTAAGCGGTTACCTGCTGCTAGTTCTGCTTTGTAGAAGGCCTCGGGGAACTCCTCTGAGACCCCCATGACTTCTCCGATCGATTTCATCTCCGGACCTAAAATGGGATCCGCCTCCGGGAGGTTTGAGAATGGAAAAACGACCTCTTTGACTGCTACATGGTCCAGGTTGGGGGACATGGGGTACTTCAGCTCTGCCAATTTTCTTCCAGCCATGGTTCTGGCTGCGATTTTGGCCAGAGGAACTCCGGTCGCCTTGCTCAAGAAAGGTATAGTTCTGCTTGCTCTGGGGTTTGCTTCCAGGACAAATATTTCATCTCCTTTTGCGGCCAGCTGAACGTTGAGAAGCCCTTTGACTTTCAATTCCCGCGCTATCCGTTTTACGTATTTGCTGGCCCTGTCCACTTGACTTTCGGAAAGAGATTGTGGAGGCAGGACGCAAGCGGAATCTCCGGAGTGCACGCCAGCGTACTCGATGTGTTCCATCACTCCCCCGATCAATACGTCTTTGCCGTCGGACACCGCGTCGATGTCGATTTCTGTTGCCCCTTCGAGAAACTGATCGATTAATACAGGATGTTGAGGGTTGATCTGTACGGCTTGTTCTAAATAATTCTGAAGTTCTTCAGGCTTCCGGACCACCTTCATTCCCCGTCCACCGATTACGTAAGAGGGTCTCACCAGCAGAGGAAAGCCGATCTGTTCACCGATTTTTAGTGCTTCCTGTCTGGAAGTCGCCGTTTCTGCTTGGGGGGTAGTAATGTTCAGTTCGTTGAGCAGATCGTGAAATCGATCCCGGTCCTCGGCCGCGTCCATAAACTCGGCCGTCGTCCCCCAAATCTCGGTGGGAAGGTCCGGTTCATCGGACAGCCGTTGCTGGAGGGGCAAGGCGAGATTTACCGATGTTTGACCTCCAAATTGTACCAGGACCCCATCAGGTCGTTCCGCTCGAATTATTTGCATTACGTCTTCCGGGGTGAGGGGTTCAAAGAAAAGCTTGTCGGCCGTGTCGTAGTCCGTGGAGACCGTTTCGGGGTTGTTGTTGACCATAAGGGTTTCTACTCCCTCGTCCCGCAGAGCCTGGACGGCGTGTACGCAACAATAATCGAATTCGATACCCTGGCCTATACGGATCGGCCCTCCGCCAAGAATTAGCGCTTTTTTCTTCTCTCGGTTCGGACCGCGAGAGGTAGACGAAATTGATTTCAGTTCGCTTCGTGCTTCGTAAGTTGAGTAATAATATGGAGTACTGGCTCGAAATTCGCCGGCGCAGGTATCGACCATCTTGTAGGTGACCCGAGAGTCCTCTGCCTTCAGGGGTTTGCTGGAATTGCCTGTCGCCTCCTTGATGGCTTCTCTACTAAATCCCTTTCGTTTGGCCTCCAGTGAATCTTCAGTCTCATTCTCCGTCAGGCTTCGTTCTGTCTGGAGGATGCTCTGGATCTTTCTGAGCCAGAATTGGTCGATTTTTGTAGAGGCAGCGATTTCCTCGAGTGGCATCTCCCTTTGCAGGGCCTGGTAGATGGCAAATATCCGTTTGTGAGTAGGTTTTTTCAAATACTGGCGGACTTCTTCGTCATTCTGCCACTCCTGTCGGTCTCCGGAGGATATGCCGCCTCTTCCTGTATCGCTGGACCGAATTGCTTTCTGGAGGGCCTCTTCTACTGTTCTTCCGATGGCCATTGTTTCTCCAGTGGATTTCATCTGCGTAGTTAACCCAGAATCAACCTCGGGGAACTTTTCGAAGGGCCATCTGGGAATCTTTACTACCACGTAATCCACCGCGGGCTCAAATGCTGCGGGGGTCCTTTTGGTGACATCATTGGGGATATTCTCTAGCGTCATTCCCAGGGCAATTTTTGCTGCAACCCTGGCAATAGGGTAACCGGTGGCCTTTGAGGCCAGAGCAGAGGAACGAGAGACTCGGGGGTTTACTTCAACTACCCGATAGTTACCCGTCTGGGGTTCAACGGCGAATTGAATGTTACACCCCCCTTCGACGCCCAGAGCACGGATGATTTTTATGGCAGAAAAGCGCAGCCGCTGGTGTTCTTTATCCGATAGGGTTTGTGAAGGGGCCACTACGATGGATTCTCCGGTGTGAATCCCCATCGGGTCCACGTTTTCCATATTGATCACCGTCAGGGTAGTATCGTTCCCGTCTCGCATTACCTCGTATTCGAACTCCTTCCAGCCGATCACGCTTTCCTCTACGAGGACCTGATCGATCCGGGAAAGAGACAAGCCACGTCCCGCAATGGTCTTTAGTTGTTCTGCGTTGTAGGCCATACCCCCACCGGCACCCCCTAAGGTATAAGCCGGCCTGACCACCAGGGGATAACCCAGATCTTCTGCAACTTGAAGGGCTTCGTCGACGGAGTTTGTGGCCTTGCTTCTCGGTACCTGTTCGTCGAGCTCGGACATTTTTTTCTTGAATTTTGCTCGATCCTCGCAATCATAAACCGTTTGGATTGGCGTTCCCAGAACTTCCACGTTCTCCTGTTCCAGAAAACCGTCCTCGTGGAGTTCGACTGTGAGATTGAGACCGGTCTGTCCCCCGAGACCAGCCGCAATACCATCGGGGTTTTCCCGTTTAATAATTTCTTTCAAGTAAGACGGTTCGAGCGGCTCTATGTAAACGGAGTCGGCCATCTCGGGGTCCGTCATGATCGTGGCGGGGTTTGAGTTTACCAGAACTACTTTTACACCCTCCTCCTGAAAAGCTTTACACGCCTGAGAGCCCGAATAGTCGAACTCTGCCGCCTGGCCGATCTGGATAGGTCCGCTGCCGATTAACAGCACCTTTTCAAGGTCACGACGCTTGGACATAGCATCCCTCCAGAGTTTTGGATACCTGTTGGAAAAAGAGGCGTTCCGTGTCCTGAGGGCCTGGACAGGCTTCGGGGTGGTACTGAGAAGCGAACAGATCGTAACGACTGTGTTCTACTGCCTCTACGGTATCATCGTTTGCGTGAATT